>JADBKA010000202.1 GCA_014896635.1 Ktedonobacteraceae bacterium | reverse complement strand
CCGAGTTCGTCGAACGCTGCAAAGAGCGCGTCTTCACCTACGCCAGGCGCATAATTGAGCAGTCGATCCGCCTGGGCTACTGGATGGACTGGGGCAACGACTACTATACGCTCTCGGATGAGAACAACTATACCATCTGGTCGTTCCTGAAAAAGTGTCACGCACGCGGCCTGATCTACAAAGGCCACGATGTGATGCCCTGGTGTCCACGCTGTGCCACCGGTATCTCCAATATGGAGATGGAATCCGAGGGCTACAAAGAGACGACACATCTCAGCCTGTACGTGCGATTTCCCCTCAAAGAGCGTACCCATGAGTACCTGCTCGTCTGGACAACGACGCCCTGGACGCTGGCCGCCAACGTGGCTGCCGCCGTTCACCCCGATCTGCCCTACGTTAAAGTGGAGCAGGATGGTGACTACTACTACCTGGTCGAGTCGCAACTGCCGATTCTGAGAGCACTCAAAGGCCGCGACAAAGGCGACTATCACGTCGTGGAAACGCTCAAAGGCAGCGAGATGGTCGGCTGGCGCTACGATGGCCCCTTCGACGAGTTGCCTGCCGTGCAGGGAGTCGTACATACGGTGATTCCCTGGCAGGAGGTCAGCGCGACTGAAGGGACCGGTATTGTACACATTGCCCCCGGCGCTGGGCATGAGGATTTTGGCCTGGCAAAGGAGTTTCACCTGGCGGTAATCGGTCCAGTCGATGAATCCGGCATCTACCTGCCAGGCTACGACTGGCTCAGCGGCCAGAGCGCCGCCGCCGTCGGCCAGCAGATTGCCGAGAATCTTGCACAGAAGCACCTGCTCTATCGCCCACAGAACTACAGACACCGCTACCCGACCTGCTGGCGCTGTGGGACCGAACTCATTTTCCGCCTCGTCGATGAGTGGTTCATTTCAATGGAGAACCTGCGCTACGAGATCATGGAATCGGCCAGGCAGGCGCGCTGGATTCCCGCCTTCGGCCTTGAGCGCGAACTGGACTGGCTGCGCAACATGAGCGACTGGATGATCTCCAAGAAACGCTACTGGGGTCTGGCTTTGCCGATCTATGATTGTCAGCAGTGCGGCACGTTCGAGGTACTTGGCAGCAAAGAGGAACTCAAAGCGCGCGCTATCGCCGACTGGGAAGAGTTTGAAGGACATACGCCACACCGGCCCTGGATCGACGCCGTGAAGATTCGCTGCACAAACTGCGGGGCCGCTGTCTCGCGCATCAAGGACGTCGGCAACCCCTGGCTCGACGCCGGCATCGTGCCATTCTCGACGCTTCACTACCGCAAAGATCACAGCTACTGGCAGCAGTGGTTCCCGGCGGATTTCGTCACCGAGTCGTTTCCGGGCCAGTTTAGAAACTGGTTCTATTCGCTGCTGGTCATGAGCACCGTCCTGGAACAGACAACGCCGTTCAGGACGCTCTTTGGCTATGCAACGGTAATGGACGAATTCGGTCAGCCCATGCACAAGTCAAAGGGCAATGCCATCGAGTTTGACGATGCCGCCGAGCGCGTGGGCGCCGATACGATGCGCTGGCTCTTTGCCAGCCAGCAGCCTGAGCAGAACCTCAATTTTCCGCGCATCCCGACCGATGCCGACATGCAGCAGGCCCGCGAACGTGGGCAGCCGGTCCGCCTGAGTGAAAAATGGATGCTGGTGCGCAGGACACAGGACAAACTCTGGAATATCTACTGGTTCTTCGTGACCTACGCCAACATCGACCACTTCCACCCCGGTCAGCATCAATTGCCGGTCGCCAGGCGCAGCGAACTGGACCGCTGGATCATTTCTGAACTGCAACAGACGATCCGCACCGTCACAAACGGGCTGGAAGAGTACGACAGCGCCGGTCCGGCGTCAGCAGTGCAGGAGTTTCTGGAGCATTTCTCCAACTGGTATCTGCGACGCAGCCGCGAACGCATCTGGAAGTCCACACTCGACGATGACAAGATCGCGGCCTATCTCACGCTCTACGAGTGCCTGACAACGCTGATTACTCTGCTCGCGCCATTTTTGCCATTTCTGACTGAAGAACTCTACCAGAACCTGGTGCGCAGCGTGAACCCGGAAGCGCCGCTCAGCGTGCATCTCTGTGACTGGCCGCAGATGGACGAATCGCTGATTGACGAGCAGTTGGAGCGCGAGACGCAGCTTGTCATGCGCATCGTCGGGCTTGGCCGCACAGCACGCGAGCAAGCACAGATCCGCGTGCGCCAGCCGCTCCATGCGCTGTACGTGCATGTATCGGGGCCGCTTGAAGAAGAGGCACTGCTACGGCTGCGCGACCAGGTGCTTGAGGAACTTAACATCAAGCGCCTGGAATTGATGCGCCAGGACAGCGACATGCTGACCTACACGCTCAGACCGAAAGCGCAGATCCTCGGTCCTAAATACGGTCCACTGGTGCAGAAGATGCTGGCCCTCTTCAAGAGCCTGACCCCTCAAGAAACACAGCTCGCGGTCCACCAGTTCAAAGAGAACGGCTCGCTGATCATCGCCGTCGGCGATACTCAGGTCGAACTGCATGCAGACGAGGTCGAGGTCAGCGCAACGGCCCGCCCCGGCTACGTCACCGCTGAAGAGCGCGGCTATATCGTGGCGCTGGAAACGACGATCACGCCGGAGCTGCGCGAAGAAGGGCTGGTGCGCGATCTGACCCACTTCATTCAAGATATGCGCAAGCGGGCAGGACTGCGCATCGAGGACCATATCGGCCTCGCGCTCTATACCGACACCGAGCTGGCGAATACGCTGATCAACTACATGAACGAGATCAGGCGCGAGACACTGGCGGATAATTTGCTGCTCTCGATCAGCGAGCAGAACGATCATCCCTCTTTCAAGGAGATCTACCGCGAGAGCATCTCGCCCCACTCACTGAAGAAACTGGAGAATTACACAGTAGAAGTGGTGATCGGGAAGATGTAGTGCATATCTTCCCTTTTCATGCAAGATTCTCCATGTCTTCTTTCTCTCCAGATGAAGAACAAGAGAAAACTGTAGCTCCGACATTTATGGCGGGGCCGGGGAGCATCTACCCCGCAAAAGAAACCCGCCCATCGAAATGCGAGCAAAGCTCTCCCGGACCTCCCTTTCCATCCCGTTGCCAGCCACTTCGCCTTGAGCAACTATGCGCTGGCAGAAACGTATCTCTAAGAGATGTGTCCTGCGTACTAGAGAGCAGAAGCCCTTATAATAGTAGTACAATAGCAGCAGAACACTTGCTGTTAAGCGTTCTCATAACATCCTACCAGGGAAGGAAACGTAACGTGTCTGACAACAAGCAATCATCTTCCGCAGAACAACAACAGAAAGAAGAACTCAAGAAGAAGCTGGCTGAAAGTGCCACTCGCTCAACGGCCCACCCGCGCACTGTCAGCGAGGTAGGGGTCAACGTGCTACGCAACTTGCCTGCCAATATCAACATGATCCAGAACTTCATGAAAGTGATCAACTGGAAACAGGCACAGGCGGAAGTGCTTGAGGGATTGAACAACACGGTGGTGATCGTCGGCCAGCCCAACACGGGGAAGAGCACGCTCTTCAACAAAATCAAAGGGCAGGAGCTTTCACCCGCGTCTGCGCAGGCCGGCACAACCCGCACCCTCGTGCGCACCGATTTCGGACCGTTCACCCTGGTTGATACGCCAGGCCACATTCCGAGCCTCATGGAGAGCGGTATGGAGCAGGCCAGCGTGATTGTCCTGCTCATAGACGCGACACGTGGCCTGCAAGTACAGGACCGCGAACTGTATGAGGCCATTAAAAAGCTGAACAAGCCCATCGTTGTCGCCGTTAACAAAGTCGATGCTCTGGCAGGCAGCGAGACCGGGGACCGTTTCGCCACCGAGGTCGCCGTGCAACTGGAAGCCTACGGAGTGATCCCGGTTTCCGCTCGCACTGGCGAGAACGTCGCCGAAGAACTGATCCCTGCCATCATCGAAGCCAGTCCAGAGGCTGCACTGGCAATTGGACGCGAACTGCCAACCTATCGCAACCAGGCAGCCCAGCGCATCATCCGTAACGCAACGCTGGTCGCCCTCGCAGCCGGTCTGGAACCAATTCCTTTCGTTGACATCCCTATCCTCCTGGGAACTCAGGTGCGCCTGGTGCTGCGCCTGGCGGCGCTCTATGGAGAGCCATTGAATAGCGCCGACGCCATGTTGCATGCCCGTGAACTCGTTGCTACAATAGCGGGTGGATTAGGACTGCGTTTACTGGCAGAACAGGCTGCAAAGGCAGTTCCGTTCGGCGGAGATTTCGTCGCCGGGGCAATCGCCGGTGCCGCTACCTGGTCCATCGGACAGGTCGCTCTGGAGTATTACGAAGGCGGCAGGAGATTTGGCCCGCGTCGCCTGCAAGGACTCTTCAACAATTTCTACCGCCGCTTCCGCAAGGAGAAACTGGCCGAAAAGTTGCAGGCAGAAGAGGCCAGAGCTTCCGCTGAAGCCATTGAGGAGCGCCAATCCATAGAACTACCTGAGAAGCCGCAGGAAAAAATACAAGAAGAAGAGAAGGCATGAGAGAGAACTGATGGATTTCCCCTATGAACGCTATCAGACGCTGACGGCACCGCTGGTCGTCTATTACCCGGCTGGCGAAGAGGAATATGCCCGCTGGATAACCACGACTATTGATAATGCCGCCCGGCAACTGGCCGGGCTGCTTGGCCGGAGCGCACCAGAGCTGGAGATCCTGGTAGTCGCCCCGGCAGACTGGGAACTGGCTCCCCACGAGGAGCCAGAGGAAATCGCTTCCCCACAGCCCTACTGGACAGATGTTACCTCGCCACCTTCACTGGTCGTCCCCATCGAGGTAGATTCTATTTTTGGCGAACTGACCCCGGCGAAACTGGCTTATTTTCTCTATCACGAACTGGCTCTGGCTTTCCTGGAAAACGATCCTCGCCCCTGGCCCGTTGACTATCCCCTCTGGGCCGATGAGTGGCAGTTCAAATTCGCTGCTCTCTGGCTCTCCCATACTCTGGATGAAGTGGAAGGCATCGTCAACAAAGACCTGCGCAAACAGTATGTCGATATTTTTGAAGTAGAACCCGATGGTAAAACGCCGGTGACTATTCGCGGTTTCGACTGGTACGAGGACACTTCCCTCGAAGACTACCTGGCATACGAGTTGCTGCTTGAGCAATTTACCGCCGATCTGTTAAGCCGCTACACACCCGACATCCTACCCCGTTTCCTTGACCTCTATCGCACTGAGCGCAAAACTCTGCTCAGCGATGAGGTAACGGAGATGCTGGCTCAGGTGCTCGGCCCGGGGGGAGCCGAGTGGCTGGAAAGCCTGACGTATTTCTAAGGTGGTCCAGGGATTACCTCCCTGGACCACTTTTTCTGTCTAAATAAAACGGCGAAAGTGCTGCGGAGAATGTGGGCCAGGGCGACCGCCAGGGTCGCCCTTACTATCACGGGTTTCCCGCAAGTATTTTGCCGGATCATCTAGTTACAGCCTACGCGAACGTCGGCAACTCATCAGCTACTCGCGTGGCCTGAGTATATCTTTCGTCGTCCGGCAGGCCGTCATGGCTGAAGAGCACACTATGCAGGCGGGCATTATGACTGCTGTCCGATATACGCTTGACGAGACGTACGCTTCTATGACTATGACGAGGCCGGATACTCATATGGACGGCGACAGCGACGAAACTGAAGCTAAAGATCACCAGCATAAAGATGATAAAACTAACCATTATGAACCTCGCCTTTCTGTAATCGCCAGATCACCGGATCTGCGTTGCGATCATCGTCACTCATATCTCGTGAAATTTTTCATTCTATGAAACTTTTCACTGCAATAACTATAACGCTTTTTTACCAGGAACATAAAAATAAAATGTGCCATAATTATGACACGTAATATTTTCTAAGCTATTTCTCAGCTTTGGGGAAAGAGTTCTTAAACAATTCAGCGATTTTTTTGAGCGAAAACTAGCTGAACTTCAAAAAATTGTTCAGGATAGACAAATGACACATCTTTTTCCAAAAGCATACTCTCCTGGTGAGACCGGAAGCAAAGCACTTCCGGTCGTTCTTAATCAGAGGTAGCGGCCACCAGGAGCAGGGATCATTTCCCTGCTCAAGTATACTGGATATCCCTCGGATCTCTCGCGCCTTACGCCAGCTCGACCCAGGCGGCACCCTGGCGCGAACTTTCGACGGCGCGTGTGATGAAGAGCATGCCACGCAGGCCATCATACACTGTCGGGTAGCCCCCCTGTGGCTTTTCGCCGGACTCCACCCGCCGGATATCGGCAATTGCCAGCCGGTAGAGGTTGGCAAACGCCTCAAAGTAGCCTTCCGGGTGGCCAGGCGGAGTGCGCGTGGCGGCGCGCGCCTCTTCCGACATATATCCCTGGCCTGTACGCAGGATCTGCTGCGGCTGATCTAACGGCTTGAAGAGCAGCGTATTTGGCTCCATCTGATGCCATTCCAGTCCGGCTTTTGTGCCATAGATGCGGATGTTCAGGTTATTCTCCTCGCCTGCCGCCACCTGCGAGCAGGTGAGCAGTCCCTTCGCCCCGTTCTCCAGGCGTAGCAACATATTGGCGTCGTCGTCCAACTGCCGCCCTTCGACAAAGGTGGTGAGATCCGCGCAGAGCGACGCAATTTTCAGATCGCTGATATACTCCAGCAGGTTTGCCGCGTGCGTGCCGATATCGCCCACGCAACCGGCCAGTCCTGAACGTCTGGGATCAGTGCGCCAGGAAGCCTGCTTATTACCGGCTCTCTCCGCCGGCTCCGCCAGCCAGCCCTGCACATACTCGACCAGCACTTTACGGATTTCGCCTAGCGCGCCGCTCTGTACCATGTGACGCGCCTGTCGCACAGCGGGATAGCCGGTGTAAGTATGCGTCAGCGCATAGACCAGGCGGCTCTGCTCAACGATCTTGACCAGGTCCTGTGCCTCTTGCAGCGTCAACGTCATCGGCTTGTCCGAGACCACGTGGATGCCCTGTTCCAGAAACGCCTTTGCTACCGGAAAGTGCAGGTGGTTGGGCGTGGTGATCATCACAAAGTCGATGCCATCGGGCCGGCTGGCTTCGGCCTGCGCCATCTGCTCAAAGCTACTGTAGGACCGCTCTAAATACCAGGCGCGCGCCGAGGCTTCAGCACGTGCTGCATCGCTGGACATGGCCCCGGCCACAACCTCGGCCTGGCCGTCCAGTTCAACAGCCACGCGGTGGACGGCGCCAATAAACGATCCCTGGCCGCCGCCCACGATGCCGGCGCGCAACTTCCGGTTGGAGACATCTCGACTCATCAGTGCCTGCTCCTTTCTTTCGTCGCCTAGCTCAGGCCAAGCACGCGGCGATTGGTGGCTTCATCGGCTGCACCGCCGGCAAAATCATCAAAGGTGGTCGTCGGTCGATCAATGAGCATGCTCTTGATAAAGATTGCGCCCTCGCGCGCGCCCTGCACCGAATCCTTGAGCACATCTTCCCATTCCAGCACGGCCCAGCCGCTATAGCCATACTGCGTCAGTTTGGAGAAGACCTGCTTGAAATCGACCTGCCCATCCCCCAGGCTGCGGAAGCGCCCCGGACGATCAATCCACTCCTGATAACCGCCATAGACGCCTGAACGCGGCGAGGGACGATATTCGGCATCTTTCACATGGAAAGCCTTGATATGATCTTTATACACATCAATGTAGCCCAGGTAGTCGAGCTGCTGAAGGATAAAGTGCGAGGGATCGTAGAGCAGGTGGACACGTGGATGATTGCCGGTGGCGGCTAGGAAACGCTCGAAGGTTACGCCATCGTGCAGATCCTCGCCTGGATGGATCTCGTAAGCCAGATCGACCCCATATTCCTGAGCCGTATCCAGCAGCGGCTGCCAGCGCCGCGCCAACTCTTTGAACCCCAGCTCGACAAGACCCCTGGGACGCTGTGGCCAGGGATACATGGTGTGCCACAGGAGCGCCCCGGAGAAGGTGGGTAACGCCGAGAGACCGAGGTTGCGCGAAGCCTTGATCGCCTTGCGCATCTGTGCGACAGCCCAGTCAGCACGAGCCGCCGGGTTATTGTGCAGGGCAGCAGGTGCGAACGCATCGAAGAGCAGATCATAGGCCGGGTGAACCGCCACAAGCTGGCCCAACAGGTGTGTGGCGATTTCCGTGATTGCCAGCCCATTGCACTGCGCTTTCAGGTCATCACAATACTGCTGAGATTCGGCAGCCTTATCAAGATCAATAAAGCGGCTATCCCAGCCAGGGATCTGGATACCGAGATAACCCAGGTCTTTCGCCCAGGCAGTGATATGTTCCAGCGTATCGTAAGGGGGAATATCCTGAGCAAATTGTGCGAGAAATAGTGCGGGTCCTTTGATCTGAGACATGTCAACCTTGCCTTTCTTCACAGTTTCTTCAGCTTTGAGATTGCTCTGTCCATCATTATGCGACCATCGCATGTAAACGAATTCTACCACATCAGACAGGAGAGAAGGCAAGCGCAAAGGACCTCTCAGCGTGCTTCTGATTCCTTCAGGCCGGCAGTCGGTCAGCACTATTTGGTGAGGGTTTG
>JADBKA010000201.1 GCA_014896635.1 Ktedonobacteraceae bacterium | reverse complement strand
GCGGTTCTCAATCTGCATAGTAATCGGCGAGCCGAGCGTCCTGCCATGACGCACACCGGAGAGGATACGCACCGTATCCTTCTCAATTTTCATGCGACCGCCGCGACCGTAGCCCCCCTGCCGGCGGTGCAAATCGTCATCAATAACGCTCTTTTCCACAACCAGGCCGGCGGGCAGACCCTCGACAATCATCGTCAGGCATGGCCCGTGCGATTCGCCCGCTGTCAGGAAGCGAAACATCTCCTCTGGCTCCTTCTGGTATTCTTTTTGATAAGCTTATTTTTCGCGGTTCCATTATAGCATAGGGAGAAGATGGAGCGTCAGTCAGAAGATGGGCAGGTAGCGTTCGACTTCCCAGGAATGCACCTGCTGGCTATACTCGCTCCATTCGATGTTTTTGGCATCGACAAAGCCTTCGTAGAGCGCGTCGCCGAGAATCTCACGAATCAGCACATCCTCACGTAGCGCATCGAGAGCCTCGCCAAGCGTAGCGGGCAGCAGGCGGACGCGCGGTCGCACCCAGTCCGTATCATCCTGCAAGAAGAGATTCTCGTCCATCGCCGCCGGCAGCGTCAACTTGCGCTGGATGCCGTCCAGTCCGGCGCGCAGCATCACCGCGAGCGCGAGATAAGGATTACAACTGGGATCGGCGCAACGTAACTCAACACGCATAGACGACTGAGGATCGGCGCTCAGGCGCGGCACGCGGATCAGTGCCTGGCGATTAATGCGTCCCCAGTTAATATGAACAGGAGCTTCAAAACCACGTACCAGCCGCTTGTAAGAGTTCACGAGCGGCGCCAGGATGGCGCACATGGCGCGCGCATGAGCGAGTTGCCCAGTGATAAAGCAGCGTCCGATCTCTGAAAGACCATACTCGGCTCGCTCGTCAACAAAAACGTTTTTTCCTGTTTCGAGGCTAGCCAGTTGCTGATGGATATGCAGGCCGGAGCCATTGACGCCGAAGAATGGTTTGGGCAGAAATGTGGCGTAAAGGCCATGTTGTGCGGCAATTGCTTTGAGCACATATCTGGCGGTCATCAGTCCATCGGCAATCTGCATCGCGTCGCGCATCTCAAAATCCAGTTCGTGCTGGCCTGCTGCGACTTCATGATGGCTGGCCTCAATCATAATACCCATCTGTTGCAAGGCATGGACCATCTGTCCACGCACAGCGGATGCCAGGTCGGTTGAGAGATCGAAGTAACTGCCCCGGTCGTGCGCCAGAGGAACAGCCGTCTTGTCTTCATAGCGCAAAAGGAAAAACTCCAGTTCCGGCGCTGCCAGAAATCTGTAGCCCATCGCGCGCGCTGCCTCTATCGCACGCGCCAGCGCCGCACGTGGATCACCGTCAAACGCCTCACCATCAGGCGTGCGCACATCGCAGATGACCCGCGCCACCACCTCTCCGCTATCAATATCCTCATCCGCGCTCTGCTGGTGCGCGGGGATAGGATGTACATAGGCCGGTAGCACAGCAAAGGTCGAGAGATCGGGGAAGAGGTACATATCGCTTTCGGCAATGCGCGCGAATCCTTCGAGAGAAGAACCATCAAACCACTTGCCGCGTGTAATACAATCGGCGAATTGTTCTACTGGAATCGTCACGCACTTTGCCATCCCTACGATATCAGTAAACTCCAGATTGACAAAACGCACACGCTCATGATTGATCGTTGCCATGACCTGTTCAGCGGTGGTATTTTTTCGCTCTGCCATGTCCAGCTCCTCTGCTCAGACGGCCTCTGCCCATATTTCTTATATTTTTAGCATAAAGTAGAGAATGGGGAGATCTTCCCCGTTAAACCTGCTAGCATTGTCACATGCCCACGCTCTCCTGTCAATGGGGTTCCGGGGCTTCAGGGTAGGGTAGGAGTGTCTCCGATTCCCTTTGCCTGGGGTACGCTTTATGAAGAGAGGATACCTCTCTGAAGAGAGCGAGGTTAACTATTGCCCATTGGGACATTCCAATGTTATGATAGTGGGCAAATTACCGTCGTGTTTACAGATATATTCCCTTGCTCAAAACAGGAGACCTCTATGGCTGTGCCAACTGAGCAGCGCGGGATCACCGGCTCTCGCCCACCTGTTCCACGAGCCATCGCCCGGCTGCAAAAAATAGGAGCCGCGCTTGGCCGCCCGCTTTTCGCCGTCGTACTGGCAATCGTTGCGGGCGGCGTTGTCATTCTCCTGACGACGCCCGGCTCGCTGGAGAGCCGCTTTGCTGCTGCTTTCAGCGCCTACCAGTATCTCTATCTTGGCTCGTTCGGCGATGTACAGAGCCTCTCTTACACGCTGATTAAAGTAGGCGCGCTGATTCTGACGGGCCTCTCGGTCGCCATAGCGGCCCGTGTTGGCCTCTTTAACATTGGAGCCGAGGGCCAGCTCGCGGTTGGCGCCATGACCGCCGGCATCATCGCCTTCAAACTGCCTGCCGCACCCGGCTGGCTCTTGATCCCCCTGCTGATCGTGAGCAGCGCCCTGGCCGGGGCCATCTGGGGTGGCATTGTGGGCCTGCTTAAAGCATGGCGCGGTGCGCACGAGGTGGTCACGACTATCATGTTGAACTGGATCGCATTCCACGTGGCCGACTATTTTATTAATGGCCCTTTCAAAGCGCCCCAGCAGGCCAACCAGACTCCTTCCATTCCGCTCCAAGCGACACTGCCGAGCATCGCCATGTTTTACAACAATACGCTTGGCCATATTTTTCCCCCTATTCCTCAGCCCGAACAGTATCTTGTTGATGTGAGTTTCTTCTTTGCCCTGATTGCCCTCGTCGTCTACTGGTTTATCACCAGGCGTACCACCTTTGGCTATGAGATTCGCGTCATCGGTCAGAATCCACGCGCGGCCAGATACGCCGGCATTCCCATCGGGCGCAACCTGGTGCTGGCAATGGCGCTGGCTGGCGCTTTCGCCGGACTGGCTGGCGCTTTTCGCCTGATGGGCCAGTTTCCCTACCAGTTGATCGCCACTACGTTCAGCACCGACAGCACCGGCTTCGATGCCATCGGTGTCGCGCTGCTCGGTCGCACTACTGCCACCGGCGTTCTGCTCGGCTCACTGCTCTTTGGCGGCTTGCGCCAGGGCAGTACACAGATGCAGATTAGCGCCAACATTCCCGTTGACCTGATTTTTATTTTGCAGGCACTGGTCCTTTTCAGTATTGCTGCCAAATTCCTGCCGGCTATCCAGCGTGCGCTACCATCCTGGATACCTTTTAGCCGGAAAGCTCCTCTGGTTGCCGGGAGTATCGGCGCAGGCGAAACCGCTGCACCGCTCAATGGAGCAGTGAATAACGACAATGGCAGTGGGAACGGCGTGAGCAAAGGCATTCCTGGCACCAGTGCAAAACTGGGAACGGGTGAGGATCATTCTGAGCAGGGAGAAGGAAAGTAACGATGTTTTTTCAAGTATTGCTGCGTGTTCTGACCTCCAGCGATCTGTGGGCTGCGTCCTTGCAGTTCGCGGCGCTGCTGCTACTGCCGGCGCTCGGTGGCGTTATTTCTGAGCGCAGCGGGGTCGTCAACATTGCTATGGAAGGAATGATGCTGACCGGCGCCTATGCGGGCGTGATGGGCGCTCTGGCGACAAACAGCGTGATCGGCGGAGTCATCATCGCCATGCTCGCCGGGGGAGCGATGGCTCTTGTGCATGCCATTATTTCGATCAATTTTAAAGCTGACCAGATTGTGAGCGGCATTGCGATCAATCTAGCAGCACTGGGCCTCACCAACTATCTCCTGTTCGTGCAGACATCTGCAAAAGGCGTCCCGGCGCTATCCAATGCCTTGCGCCTGCCGTTGGTCTCGCTGGGACCGCTCTCTCAAATTCCTTTCATCGGCCCGGTGTTCTTTCAACAGAACGTTATTTTCTACGCCGCACTGCTCATCCTGATCGGCATTCAATTTTTGCTCTTCCACACTAACATTGGCCTGCGTATCAGAGCCGTTGGTGAGCATCCCCAGGCTGCCGATACTGCCGGCATCAACGTCTATATGATCCGCTACTGCTGTGTGGTGGGGAGTGGTCTGCTCTCCGGGCTGGCTGGAGCGTTCCTCTCGCTTGGCATCTCTGGCATTTTCAACTCGAACATGACTGCCGGCACAGGCTTTATCGCCCTGGCGGCCATGATTTTTGGCAAATATATCCCACTAGGAGCTGCTGGCGCCTGCCTGGTCTTCGGCTTGGGAGAGGCGCTCAGCCCGCGCTTGCAGGAGACAGGCGTCTCGCCTGATCTGCTCAACACGCTGCCCTACCTGCTCACGCTGGTCGCCCTGGTCGGGCTGGTAGGTCGCACGGTTGCACCTGCCGCCGATGGTGTACCTTATGAGCCTGGCACGGAATAAGCCATGTGAAATGAGGTCTCCAGGCAATGAGGGTGAAATTCCTTCCCTCATTTCCCACACAGTTTTTTCAAACTTATGCGAGAAAAGAGAAGGAAAAAGGAGCGAATACAGCGATGCAAGAGCGTTCAGTAGTAACTCCGACGCAGGAGCGAGCAGTCCCGCTTGCCGTAGAAATGCGCGAGATCTGTAAAGCCTGGCCCGGTGTGATTGCCAACGATCACGTGAACCTCTCGGTTGCCAGAGGAGAGATCCACGCCCTGGTTGGCGAAAACGGCGCCGGCAAAACCACTTTGATGAATGTCCTGTACGGACTGATCAAGCCCGATAGCGGGGAAATTTTCATCAACGGCCAGAAAGCGACCATTCATGGTCCCCGCGACGCTATCCGCCTGGGCATCGGCATGGTTCACCAGCACTTTATGCTCATCCCACCCCTGACGGTCGCCGAGAACATCGTGCTCGGACGCGAGCCGGGCGGACTGGCTGGCATTTATGACCACCGCAAAGCGCGCAATGAGATCCTCACCCTGAGCCAGCGCTACGGGCTGCCCATCGATCCTGATGCGCTCGTCGAAAAACTCTCCATCGGCTTGCAGCAGCGGGTAGAGATTCTCAAAGTGCTCTACCGGGGCGCCGATATTCTGATTATGGATGAGCCAACGGGCGTGCTCACGCCACAGGAGACGGATGATCTTTTCACCGTGATTCGCGGCCTGGTAGCACAGGGCAAAACGGTGATTTTTATTACGCACAAGCTGCGCGAAGTGCTGGAGTTGACTGATAGGATCACGGTCCTGCGGCGAGGCAAAAACGCCGGTGAACTGGTGACGCGCGAGACAAACCAGGCAGAGATCGCGCGCCTGATGGTCGGACGCGAGGTGCTGCTGCGCGTGCAGAAGAGGCCGGCGGCCCCCGGTCCGGTGGTGCTGCACGTGGAAGATCTGCACGCAAATTCTGATCGCGGACTGGAGGTGTTACACGGCGTCAGCTTCGATGTGCATGCCGGCGAAATTCTGGGCATCGCGGGCGTCGAAGGCAACGGGCAGAGCGAGCTGGTCGAGGCACTGACAGGTATGCGCAAGGTGAGCAGCGGCAAAGTCACGATCACCGCCATCAAAGAAGGCAGGCCCGTTGATACATACGATATCACCACGCTGGACGCTCGCGCCTCACGCCGGCTTGGCCTGGCTCATATTCCAGAGGACCGGCGCGGCTGTGGCCTGGTGATTACCGAAACGATTGAGGAAAACTCGATCCTGGGCCGCCAGCGCTGGCCGGAGTTCTCCTGGCGCGGCTTTACCCTGCTGCTCTCCGCGATTGCGAACTGGGCGCGCAAACTGGTCAGGGATTTCGACGTGCGTACTCCTTCAATTGAAGTGCCTGTACGCTCGCTTTCCGGCGGCAATCAGCAGAAAGTCATCATTGCACGCGAACTGGCCTGTCGTCCTACCGCGTTGATTGCCGCACAACCCACACGCGGCGTCGATATCGGAGCTATCGAGTTCATCCACCGGCGCCTGATCGAGGAACGCGATTCTGGCAAAGCCGTGCTGCTCGTTTCAGCCGAACTTGATGAGATCCGCTCGCTCTCCGACCGCATCGCGGTCATGTACGAGGGTCGTATCGTGGATATCGTGAGTCCCGACACCAGCGAGGAGCAACTGGGTATTCTGATGACCGGTGGAGGCGGCTCTCACGGCAAAAACTGAATTTTCCCACGCGCTCTTGTTTCGACTGTTTTCAAAATCATGACACAAAACTGTAACGAAATTTATCAAAAGATTAAAGGATTTTCACCCCTTTGCTATGGCCTGACAAATTATCGTAACAGTTGTCTGCTATTCTTTCTCACAGCAAGTGAATATGTCACAAAGTGAATTACAAAAACTGATATGAAAGAGGAGAGAAATGCTGGCACAACTTTTTGATACAGCATGTAGTGTATCACCGGACGTAAGACGATTTCTTATCAGGAACTGGTTCCAATACCTGTCCACCCTGGACAAAGAGGCCCTCATGACCTTCATGAATCTGGGCTATGCTCCTCTCGATACCGATGAAGAGCAGCCGATTGCATTGAAAGAAAGCGACCAGGTTAATCGCTATTGCATTCAGATGTATCATCGTGTGGCAGGAGCGGTTGATCTGAGCGGGCGCGATGTGCTGGAAGTAGGCAGCGGGCGGGGAGGCGGGGCGTCATACATCACGCGCTACCTGCAACCACATTTCATGACGGGGGTGGACATCTCTAAAAAAGCGGTTGCGTTTTGCAATAGCTATCACTGTATTGAGAATCTTCGCTTCATATATGGAGATGCGGAGTCCTTACCCTTTGAAGATCAATCTTTTGACATTATCGTCAATATAGAATCTTCCTATGGCTACGGTCATATGACCGTTTTTCTCTCTGAAGTTTTCAGGGTGCTTCGTCCCGGTGGCTACTTCCTCTTTGCCGACTATCGCAACAGAGATGCGGTCAGCCTCTTACGCCAGCAGTTACGTGGTTCTGGCTTAACAATCATAAAAGAGGCATGCATCAATGCTAACGTGCTGAAGGCATTAGATCTCGAACATGAGCGTAAATTGAAGCTGATTGAACAGGGGGTTCCAAAAATTATGCAAGGAGCTTTCGCGTACTTTGCAGCTTTACGAGGATCAAAAATGTATCAGTCGCTCAAATCGGGGGATGTTGATTACCGTCAATTTGTCCTCTGCAAACAGGAAACGCCAGCGTCGTAATGTGGGCAGGCAAGAGCAGAGAGAGGTCCAGAGGGCTGGCAGGCTCAGGCTCACTGGATCTCTGCAACTTGCTTATTTTTATTTATCGTTCTTCGCCGGTATACATGCGCACGTAGCTGCGATAGCGGTACTCGTCGATCACGCCGTCCTCTACTGCCTGGATAACTGCGCAGCCCTCCTCATCAATATGCACGCAGTCTGAAAATTCGCACTCGCCCAGGTAGGGTCGAAATTCAATGAAGCAGGAAGCCAGTTCTTCGGGGGGGATATTCCAGGCGGCGAGGGCGCGAATACCCGCCGAGTCGGCCAGCCAGCCGCCTTCTGACAGCCGGTAGAGCTGTGAACTGGTGGTAGTGTGCCTGCCCTTACCGGTCGCACTGCTCACCATTCCCGTGCGCAGTGCCATGCCCGGTTCAATCGCATTGACCAGAGAGGACTTTCCCACTCCTGAAGGCCCCGTGAAAAGGGTTGTGTGATCTCTCAATAAGCTGCGCAATTCCGTGATGCCCTCGCCGCTCACCACACTCGTCCATATCACCTTATAGCCAAGTCGTCCGTATAAGCCGGCGGCGTCATCGACGCGCCTGTCGTGTGACAGATCGGCCTTGTTCAAACAGATCAGAGCGGTGAGCTGCACGTGCTCGCAGATCGCCAGGTAGCGGTCGAGCAGGCCAAAATGCGGCTCCGGTTGCGCCACAGCGAGCACAATCACGACCTGGTCCAGATTTGCCAGCAACGTTTGTTGTACGGATTTGCGCTCTGTTGATCCTGTATCTTTGCGTACCAGCTCGCTCTGGCGGGGAAGAATCTCCTCAATGACGCCTGTCTGTGCATCGAGACGGCGAACTTTCACATAGTCGCCTACAGCGAGGCGTGCCGGTAATGGCTGCTCGGTACTGTCACGTTTTTCTATGCGTTCAAAGTTCCGTGAGCCTGGGGATGGGGAGGACTTAAGGGGACGCGAGCGCATTTTCTCCTGCGCTTTCGGTGACTGAGCCTGGGCAAAAGCTTTCTTGAGCTTGCCTCTCAACGTACAGCGTATAACGCCTTCTTCAGTGTGAACGTCGTAAATGCCATGCGCTCCGTTCAGAACCATTCCGGTGAGTAAAGCCGGGCCATTGATCAAGCGATCTTCCCTCCTGAATAAATGTCTTGCGCTCAGAATCCGCGGGTTTTACCATGCCACTGCGGTTTCTGGTCTGTCTGCAAGAAGAACAAAAAAACACGGCCACATTCCTTCTATTGTAATGTCTACCGTGCGGAGGGAATGAGCTGACCTGTCATCCAGGATGCCCACGATTGCCAGGCATCTATATCCTGAAAGCCTGGCTGAAAACCTGGTATGACAGCATTCGCTCATTAACCGGCAGCAAGGTAGACAAGGTGCATACAAGCACAGTAGACGTGTATATGTGCTTTGCCATGCGCTGCACCTCCATAACTGGCTGAGCCAGAATTTGAATAAACAGTATTCGTCTGTAG
>JADBKA010000200.1 GCA_014896635.1 Ktedonobacteraceae bacterium | reverse complement strand
TATCCCAGGAAGACCGCAATATCTGTGCTTCTTCCGGTTTTTGTCGTGGCGCGGGCCATCCAGCGGGCAGACTTTGCTCGTTCAGCCGGGCCGTAGAGGATGTCGCGGGTGCGCGGGTAGTAGAGGTGGAAGATGTGAGAGAGCGATCTGTTGCGTTATCGTGAGCATCATGTGCAAGCTTTACTCCCTGGACCTGCTGTCTATTATGGGTGACGAGTGCTTGCAGACCCCGTGTGATCGATTCAATGCGATCTTCCCCTTGCTCTGTCAGAGCCTGTGATGCGGTCTGAGCAATTTTTCCCGGTGCTATCCGGTCGATCAGGCGGCCAATTGCACCACTGATGACCAGGGCGACCAGAGCGAAGAGCGCGTAGGTGCCGCTGCGCGGGTTGAAGTTGCCAAAGGAGTGCAGGATGATCAGCACCAGAGCCAGGATGCCGAGGCTGATATGCCAGTTGAGTGATCTGCTGAGCAGACCAACGGTGCGCTTACGTGAGCGGCGATGCATACTATAGCGAACCGCCGCCAGCAGCAGGACCACTGTCCCGCTGATGGCGAAAAGATAGCCAGCGAAACTATCGGGCGTCGGATCGTTGCTGGTACGGCTGAACCACACGAAATAAGCGACCGCGAGGACGATCAGCAGTGTGGTGATAGCGATATTGAGCAGACGTTTACGGTTGAGAGAAAAAAAGTCGAATCCCATACTCTTTGTTCATCCTTCCAGACCTTCTCGTTGCAGGCGCATCCTGAGCCACAGCATCATGGCGTCGCGGTGTAGTCCTACGGGACAGGGGGGAACGCAGGCGCCACACTGGTAGCAAGCTCTGGCGAAGCGCGCTACCGGCGGTGAGATTGGTCCCGCAATCGTTTCGTGGTTCAGCACATCTATGGTAACTGGTTCATCCACAGCCGGGCAGGCCAGTAAACATTCGTTGCAGCCGATACAGGCATGAATTTCCTGTACTACCTGCGGCGCGGTTTTATGGACGAGAACAGGTCGGGGAGTGAGCAATTTGAGCATGCAAACTCTTCCTTTCTTTGTCGTTAGCGCATATATGCACGCAGGCCACATGTGGGACGCTTTTCTGCCTCGCTCTCGCGCCTCCTGTTCGCAGTCTGAGTACGGGAGGTTTCTGGTACTGGTACGGCGGGCTGCCCGGCTGGACCGGTTGGCCGGGCTGGCGCGGGAGCCGCGATGGATCTGGCTGTAGAGTCGGTGACCTGTGCCGGCAGTTCCGGCAATTCCGGTAGTGAGCCGCTGAATGGATCGAGTTCTTCGGCGAAGATGTCAGGGGCCATGCCTTCCTGTTCTGCTGGCGTGTCCAGGAGGAACTGGTCTGGCAGTAGTGGGATCGCGCCTGGGAGCTGATGCGTTTCGTCTCTTTCCCCGGTCTCCTCTTGCCTGCTGGCCTGTGTTGTACGAGAAGAGGATGGTAACGCATCGGTGGACGACGGGCGTACTGACGGTGCCTGAGGAGTAGCGACAAAATCAGTGAGTTCCTGCGTTGGCAGGCGTCTTGTTACCAGCGCGCTTTCGGCAGTTTCCAGCATAGGGAGTCTACTGGTGACAAGCATCTTCTCGACCGCGCGCGAACGTCGTTCGGAGAAGTAGCGGCGTGCGTCGAAATGGCCTTTGAGCAAAGCCTTTGTGATATCACGTATCGAGTGGCCTTCGTCGATGATACGTTTGATCGCCAGGCTATCGGGCTGGACGGTTCCAAGCGAGAGATAGCCGATCAGGCGGTCATCTAGCAGCGTCAAGCGGCGATAGCCGCCCTGGCTAGTGTCGGTCAGCGTGACGGCGCGCGGATCTGTACTCAGAGGATTGCCTACCGAGAGCATAGAGAGGTCGCCGAGGTGAGTGGCGTGCCAGCGCGTGCCGAATGGTTGCCGGGCCAGGTCAGCTCTACCGGCCAGCATGGCCCCGGCGATACGTCCCTGGTGAACGGCGGCGTACCACTGCGCGCGCGGCTCATAGATGCCGGTCTGGGGATTTTTCAGTGCCGCCGCGTCCCCGGCGGCAAAGATGTCGCGCACGCTGCTACGCAGTTTGTCGTCTACGATGATGCCGCGTTTATGCTGGATCGGGATAGTGCTGCGCTCGGCCAGCGTTGTGACCGGCTGTGTGCCGGTGCAGACCGCAACAAGCTGGCAGGGGATCATCTGGCGGTGATTGGTGATCACACCAACCACTGACCCGACGCGACCGACAATCCCGATTACTTCCGTTTCTGTATGAATCTCAATCCCGCTCTTACGAACGTGATCGAGCACCATCTCGGATGCCGTTTCGTCAAGTGTTCCGCGCATAAAAGTGGAGCTGCGAATCAGCCAGTGGACGCGAATCCCCCAGTAACGCAGGCCCATCACCGTCTCGATGGCATGCACACCTCCCCCAATTACGACTGCCTCTCTCACCTCACCGATGCGCCGGCGCAGGTCGAGGTAGTCCTGCAAGCGGTGCAGCGTGATCACACCATCAAATTCGCGGCCCGGCAAATCTGCTGGCAGTCCTTGCGCCCGGCTGCCAGTAGCGAGCAAGAGCGAGCCGTAGCCGAAAGCATATCCACCCCTGAGCGTCACGTATTTGCTCCTGGCATGTATCTCCTCAACATGCGCCGTTACCACGTGAATGCGGTTCGCTTTTTCGGTTCCCGCCGGGTAGGCCAGCAGTTGTTCACGCTCCAGTTTGGCGATGGCGAACTGTTTCAGGGCAGGGGTATTGATGGTAGGATGAATCTGATCGGTCACAATCACGATTTTCTTCTCCGGGGCCAGTTGGCGCGCCTCAACTGCTGCCGTTAAGCCGGCGATGCCATTGCCGACGATGACGATATCGGCGCTCTCCATAGCTGGTTTACTGACCTGCCGTTCTCCCTGCCGGAATACCAGTGCTCTGTTTTCTCTACTGCTCATCACTACTCCTGCCTACCTACATCAATATACTGTCATATGTTCGTGCCTGGAAAGTGTCGCAGGCGCTTTCCAGCCGCTTTCACTTTGCTAGTCAACATCAATGGCGATCAATGTTTGATCGTTTCCTTGAATATAGTAAATATCGGTGCTGGCTTTCTCAGTTACATGACGTTCCATGTGGTGAATCTGCGAGAGACAACGGCTATCGCAGTGAAAATGCAACTTCTGTCCAGTTGTGGTCTGTACGATAAAGCTATGATCTTTGTCATCGACTTCTACAATTTTTCCGGCCACGTGCATCGCACCGGGGCCATGCGCCATCAGCGGACCAAGCGTACTGAGCAGGCCAATGGCGAAAGCCGAGACAACGCCTATCAACACCAGTACCACGAGGGCTGCGGTAATGTGTGGAACTTTCATGACTTTATGTCCATATCGAGCGCCAGTCTGATGACGAACGCTCCTCGCTCAGATTAGCAGCATCAAGGGTAGCCACTATCCTCGTCGATAGATTTCTATCCAACTGCCTATGTTATTGTATATCACGTTGTTCCCTTTGTCGCATATCGGAGCGATTTGTAGCCTGAAAGTCTTACCGCCGGGTTAAGCGTGCAGGGAGATAAGGCCACGCTGAACTGCCAGCGTCACGGCCTCGGTGCGGTTGGTAGCGCCGAGCTTGCTCATGATGGAGCTGACGTGAAATTTTGCTGTGCGTTCGGTGATCACCAGGTGGGCGGCGATCTCTTTGTTTGGCATGCCCTGTGCCAGCAGGCGCAGCACTTCCAGTTCGCGCTCGGTTAGTTCTTCGACCTGCGGCATCTGAGCAAATCTGTGCTCCGCGTCTCTTTGCTGGCCCATGTGATGCAGCAGTTTCGAGGCCACGACTGGCTGGAGCAGAGAGCCGCCTTGCATGGCGACGTGGATCGCTTTAAAGATCTCTTCGCGTGGTGCATCTTTGAGCAGATAGCCGTTGGCGCCTGCCTGTATAGCATGGATGATGCGTTCGTCGTCGTCGAAGGCTGTGAAGACGATGATGCGCGGGAGTGGTCTCACAGTGTCTGAAGACTGGACAGAGCGGGAGCGTCGCAGGTGCCGGATGGTCTCCACGCCGTCCATGAGCGGCATCTCCAGGTCCAGCAGGATAATATCGGGCTGGAGCCGCGCTGCCTGACGCAGCGTCTCTTCGCCGTTAGCGCATTCCGCGATGACTGTGAAGTCGGGCTGAGTCTCCAGCAGGGTGCGCAATCCTTCGCGGACGATGGGGTGGTCATCGGCAAGCAAAATGCGAACCATTGGTTACCTCGTTATTTCGGTTATCTCGGTTATTTCAATCAATAAGGCAGAGTGACGAAAATGCAGGTGCCGGCTCCCGGCTCGCTCTGAACGCAAAACTTGCCGTTCAGGAGTCTGGCGCGCTCGGCCATACCGGTCAGGCCAAAGTGTTTCTGCTCGATCGCATGCCCGGCGGTGTCAGGATCGAAGCCGCTACCATCGTCCTCTACTACCAGGCGCACCAGTTGCTCGTCAGCGTGCAGCATGATGGTGATGTGGTGGGCATGAGCGTGTTTGAGCGCGTTGTTCAGCGCTTCCTGTGCAATGCGGTAGAGAGCGACCTCGATACGCGCCGGCAGAAGAGGGAAGTGGTCCTGTGGCCGGTAGTTGAACGTGATCAGGAGACCCGGCTCGTTCTGTTCCTGTACGAGGGCGGCGAGAGCCTCTGGCAAGGTGCGATCTTGAAGAGGAGCGGCCCGCAGGTCTGTGACGGAGCGGCGAGCTTCTTCGAGATTGATGCGTGCCAGCTTCAGTGCTTTCTTGATGGCGTCATGAGCGCGTGCCGGTTGTGCCTCGCCCAGTGCGTCCGCCGTTTCCAGTTGCAGCGCGATGGCCGCCAGCCCCTGTGCGAGCGTGTCATGGATCTCTCTTGCCAGGCGGTTGCGCTCTTCGATGGCCGCCAGCCGCGCGACTGAGCGCGTTTGCTGCGCCGAGAGTTGCGCCCGCTGGATTGCCAGTCCGATCTGATCGCTGATGATGTGGAGAAGCTGTAACTCCTCGGGTTGGAGTTCGCGCCAGTCCTTGCTGGCGACGTTGAGGACGCCCAGGCGCGTTGCGCCTGCATAAATGGGGACGCTGGCGTGAAAGCGCAGTCCAAGCGCGCTCGGATCTTTGTCCCGCTCCGCATTCTTGAGGCGACTGCAACGCAGCACATCCACGTTGGCCGCGCTTTCCAGGTTGCCGCTGAGGAATGTGTCGAGGCAGACGCACGAGCCGGTCATGCGCTCAGGATGATCCGCAAGATAAGGCGGGAGCGCCTGCGAGGCTGCCAGATAGGTGTTCCCGGCCTCATTGAGCAGCCAGACCCAACCGGTCTCCAGTCCAAGCAATTCTGTGACGCGGGCCAGCACTTCTTGCAGCGCCTCATGCACATCAACCTGGTGATTCAGGTAGCCTGCAATGTCGTAGAGAATGGCGAGATCACGGTTCCTGCGCAGCAGTGTCGTCGCTTCCTGTCCTGCTTCTGTGTTGTTCATGAGAGCACACCTTCGTAGATCGCTGCCAGCGGGAGTTCCAGATCAAGCTGGTCGAGCATGATGGTTTCTTCCCCGCTGAAGTATTCCCGTTGCCAGCCGGCGGCACGCCGGTAAACTCCCACAACGGGTGTATCCTGGCTGACGAGTATATAAACCTCTAAGGTAGAACAAAGCTTGTAGCGATCAAATTTCTCTGTACAGTCGTACTGCTGCGTGCTCGGTGAGAGTACCTCAACAACAATCATGGGAATGCCATGCAAGCTGCCTTCGTCATCATGCTGCCGGTGTGTTGCCATTGCTCTGCCTCTTCTCTCCATTCTTCTATACCTGCTTTATGCTATGCATGATAGCACAACGCAAGAAGATATGTATGTCCTTGTCATGGCTAAGGTGTGGACAGAGCATCGGCTTGCTCTCAGCCGACCCTTGACGCCGCCTGTGAGATTCCGTACAATCAAGCTACGATTGATCTGCGTCGCACGTGTTAAAAAGAGGAGATACCAGGGTCTGAAAGGCAGGTGCGCTGATGCCATCACATGAGCAGGAAGAGTGGTTGAGCCTGAGCGAAGCCGCCGAGTTGCTTGGCATCCACCCGGCAACTGTGCGCCTGTGGGCCGACCGCAACGAATTGCCATCACGCCGCACCAGCGGTGGGCATCGCCGCTTCCGTCGTGCAGATATCGAAGCGCGCCTACACCAGGAGAGAGAACCACGTCCCAGCCCTGCCGCTCAACTGCTGGTCCAGAGCGTGCTTGGACGTGTGCGCCTGGCCTTTACTGAGGGTACCCTGGAAGGATTTTCGTGGTACAAACATTCGGACGAGGCGGCCCGCAGCGCCTACCGTCAACTGGGCCATCGCGTGCTGGATCTGCTGCTGCGTGCACTCAGTAGTGCGGCCAGCGAAACAGAGTTGCGTCAGCAAGCTATACGTCTCGGCATCGAGTATGGCTCGATCACCTACAGGTCGCATGTACCGGTGGCCGACGCCGTGCGCGCCTTCCTCTACTTTCGCACGCTGGTCGATGAGGCCATTCTGCAACTGGCCGAAGTACGCGGTGCGCGCGAACATGACATCCCCTGGATCGAGAGCCTCTACCAGATCCAGGCCATTACAAACGAAATTTTACCTGCTCTGATCGAAGCCGCTCAATCTCAAACTCAAGTCCAATCGTAGCTGTTCATCTGTAGTGCGTCCTGCTAAACAGAACACGTTCGGGAGTTATCCTGACTCCTGCTCCTGGAAGGAGTGAGTGGATACCCGTAAAAACTTTGCCGGGTTCTGTCTTTGTATCGTGTTAGTAGAGAGTATCCTTCTATCGCGTTTGTAGCAGGCAACCTTCTAGCAAGAGAGCGCACATATAAATGAGGAAAAGGCTGCGTTATGTATAAGAATAAGCAAAATAGTGAAAATGGACAGAAAAAGCAAATTCCTCAAAATATCTCTTCTTCTTTGCCACCTCTTCCTGAAAAAAGTAACGGGGCAGCAGACGCTTCTGGCGCAATGCCTATCAGGGCCGTCAGAGAGTCGCTTCCCGAACAGATTGCAGCTCTTCCTCATACCGCTAGTACGTCATCCCCTGTCCCCGTGCGTGGGCAGGAGGCGCATCCATTGTCCTATAGTCATGTTAACAGTGTACTGCTTGCCCGTCGCTTGCACTACAGAAAGATGTTGCGCCACCTCTCGCGTAAACGCCTGCGCCAGGAGCGCCTGAGCACTCAACGCAGAGTTTCGCGTTTCTGGTTGACTCTTGCCAGTATCGTGCTAAGCGGCCTCTTTCTTTTCCTCTCCCTGAGTGGAGGAGGGGCCTACATCGCCTACAGCTTCTATCGGGACACACAGGAGCAGTTCGCCTCGCAGGTCATCAGCCTGCGCGACCTGCTACCGCGCGATAATCTGAAAATGTATGACAGCAAGGGTGTTTTGATTGGCCAGCTTACCGACCAGGGCCTGCATACCAGTGTCGCGCTACAGGATATTTCGCAACATCTCATCAATGCGACAGTTGCAACGGAAGATAAAAACTTCTGGACCAATCCTGGCGTCGATGTGGGACGTATTGTGCAGTCCGCGCTCGACGACCTGAAGCACGGGCGCGTGGTTGCTGGCGGTAGCACGATCACGCAGCAGTTGATCAAAACGCTGATCGTCGGCAACAAGACAAACCTGGAGCGCAAGTTGCAGGAAGTCGCGTTGATCCCGATGGTGAACGAGCACTACAGCAAGAGTGATATTCTAGAGATGTACCTGAATAGCATCTATTATGGTGAGCAGGCGTATGGTATCGACGCCGCTGCTTATATCTACTTTGGTCTGGAGGACCAGCCCGGCAAGCCAGCGGCGAAGCAACTCAGCCTGGCACAGTCGGCTATGCTGGCCGGTATTCCCCAGGCTCCCTATGCCTACGATCCATTGCTGCACCGCGAAGCTGCGCTGGCCCGCATGCAGACGGTACTTGATCTGATGGTGAGTAACGGCTACATCAAGACTTTTGATGCGCTCGAAGCGATGAAGGAGGCGCAGAAGTCGGATTTTTTCAAGCGTCCCGCCACTTTGAAGAATCGCGCCCCGCACTTTTTCTACTTTACTCTCGCTCAGTTGCAGCAGACCTTCCATCTCTCGCGTCAGCAGCTCTCACGCTCGGATATGAGCGTCACTACCACATTGAACCTTGCATTGCAGGATAAGATTCAGAAAATCATGCAGGAGCATATTGCTGCGTTGCGCGACACGCATCATGTCACCAACGCCGCCGAGGTGCTGATCGACTTCCATACCGGCGCAATACTTTCGCTGCTCGGCAGTATTGATTACAACAGCACGACTATCGACGGCAAGTACGATGTTGCTACGCAGGGCTACCGCCAGCCCGGTTCTTCGTTCAAGCCCTATGTCTATGTCACAGCCTTCGCGCAGGGAGCTTCGCCGGCTCAGGCCATCGTCGATGCACCGCTGAGCATCAAGGTTCCTGGCGGCAATCCGCCTGTTTTTACGCCGACAAATTACGATGGTCAATTTCATGGGCATATGACGCTGCGCTGCGCCTTGCAGAACTCGCTCAACATTCCGGCGGTCAAAGTGCTGCAACATGCTGGCATTGATGCCTCGATGAAGACTGCACGGGAAATGGGTATTACCAGCTACAACGGCACAC
>JADBKA010000199.1 GCA_014896635.1 Ktedonobacteraceae bacterium | reverse complement strand
TGTTAACTGAGCAGAAAAAGGGGGTCCAGGGGGTGCTCCCCTGGCGGGGGTCTCGGGGGTGTCCCCCGACCTTCTTCTCCAGAATACCTTTTGAGAGCAGGAAAGCGGGAGGTCCAGGAGGGCGCACGCCCTCCTGGCGGGGGTCTCGGGGGTGTCCCCCGACCAACCTTCCTAAACAAAAAGGACTTTTCTTGATCTAAGAGAGCAATTACAAGGCAGCAATAAATAATTGCTGCCTTGTAACTACGAAGCCTTTTTTCTGTGCCGGCCTGTATGGGGAGTCGTATCGGCAGAAACAGGAGCATCCTGCTCCTGATCTTCAGACTGATATGCAGCGCAGCAGTGATTGTACTCTTCCACCGCCAGCATATAAGCATTGTACATGCGCTCCAGTACCTGGGGAGAAGCGCCCTGCTGCTCTGCCGTCACCACATCATACCATTTCTGCTGCATGCGCCTTTCCGCGCGCTCGACGGCGGGCGGTAAGCCGTTTCTAGCATCGAAATGTGCAGAAGTCATAACATCACTTTCTCAGGTTTCAAGGTAGCCAGCTCGCCGCTGAACGCTACTTGGAAATTAAGAGGCTTTATTGTTCTGCTTAGACTCTCTGTACTCGGCGGTCAACTGCTGGATCAGCCTCCTGGCGGCCAGGGCACTGATAGTGGTCACGTTCTCAGGCTCGGCCTTGCCCAGGTGCTGGCACAGCTTGCGAATGCTCGCCAGTTGCTGCTCGGTCACGGCGGTCTCGCTGCCAGAGGAAGCGCCGTTTGCTTGCTCATTGCTGATTGTGCCGTTTGTGCCGTTGGCGCTGTGTGGAGAGCGGTCCACCGGACTATCGACGATACGGTGGGCCTCATCGAGTTCATCGCCGGTAAACTGCGTCCCATAACCCAGAGCCGCCAGCGCGCGGCCAATCGCGCCGGTCTCAGCCTTCTCAATAAAGTCGGGGAAGCTGGCAGCCTTCTCGGACTTTGTGCCGGTCGCCATGCCTCCAACCCCATCCCTGACGGTCGCCTTGAAGATCACAAATCCCCGCGCTTGCCTGACCACCTTCTCGCTGCGCCGCTTCTCGCTACTCCAGACCATCACTTCTTCCTCAGTCTCGCGGTCGAGATCGAGATGGAGCATCTCGGTTTCAATCGTCCCGTGCGGGAAACGCTCTCTGAACCAGACGAGTCGCCATTGCACCGGCAGGTAGTCCCGGCTCCCGTCGCGGCTCTTCAATTGCATCAGGTGATCATTCGGGTTGAACGTGCGAGTCCGCTGCTCCTCCTGTGCCTGCGCCTGCTCATTGCTCCGGTCACTCATGGTAGTGCTCCTTCTTGAAAATTTGTTCTAGTAAATTATAGAACAAAGCTAATATTCTGTCAAGTCGAGTTGATTTGCGGTGAAACACCCTGCCTACTATTATTCTTATTGGGTAGGTAAAAAGAGGAATATTATGATGTGATTTTCACGCTCATTGTAGCAGAGTGGTATAGACGACCAGGCGGCGATTTGTCTGACGCTGGCTGGCAATCCAGTCTCCGGCACATGTGATTAGATTAAGGTATGTACCCGACGTATTCCCGAAGATATCCTGAAGCGGCGCGCTCGCCGGCGAGTATGACTCTATACGAGTGACACGGAACTGCAAGACCTTGCCGCCGGCATTGGTAACAAGCACCTGGTCGCCGGCATGCAGCGCGCCAAGACGCCAGAAGACGGCTGGCGAGCCTCCGGGACGATCAAGGGTGTCCTGCGATCACAGCACTGCCCTTCTCCCCAGGGTACGGACCCACGCTGTACCAACCGACGTTATTCCAGGGATCTTTTTCCGGCGTCGCCATATCACCATTAGCAAGAATACCCACCGGCTCAACGGAAGCATCCACACCAATAGACTTGATGGTGAGTCGTAGCGGAGTGAGAGCGTTGACCGGCCCGGCTTCAGGCGTCACAGTGAGAGGATCGCTCCCGGCGCCAGCTTCCGTGCTCACATGATGATTCTGTGTCACTGGCTGAACTGCCTGCCTCTCCTGCCTCTTTCCCTCTCCTCCACAGGCGCTCACGCCAAGTGTCAGTAAAAAGACAACAAGATAGAATAACGATTGTACAGTACGCATCTCTCTCTTCTCTTTCAGAGAAAATTGATGGACAATGCAAGTTCTACGAGGGTATGAGGATACACACACACCCTCGTAGAATTCTTGGGATCTTATCCCTCCTGAACTACGGTAAAGCGATGGCTAATAAAACTAAGGGCGAAGAATACCAGGGAACACGCTGCGAGTAGCCAGGGAATAAGCGCGGTTGAAGTATCTTTTGGCAGAGCGTTCGGATCACTTCCGGTGTTGGGCAAACCCGGAATGCCCTTCACCTGCGCAACCACCAGCCCGGCCTTAGGCTGGCCCTCGAAGAGGCCGATAGCGAAAACACTGGTCACTGTGTTTGCCGGCATGGTCGTGGTAACAGGCAAGGTCGCGTCCGCTGAAGACGCCCTGACATTGAAGGTATGTGACCCTGCGAAAAGCGACAGGTACTCGCTCGCTTCCTCATAAATATAAAGGGGTCCTATCACGGTATTATTAATGATCTCAGTACCAACACCCAGACGGACATGTCCCTGATCGTCGCCCGACAGGATCAGGAGAAGATAAGCGGAAACTTCTCTGGCTTGCAGACTGGCGGACCCTTTAAAGGCAGCATTGATTTTACAGAGAAGATAACGTTTACTGTGATGGATACAGAGGAGCGTATCCTTTTCATCTTTAACGGCAATGTACAGACTGCAAAGTCTCTAAGCGGAACTTTCTACCGCTGTCAGACGCCGGTATTGCAAGCTGATGCATGTCGAAAAAGTGGTTATGGCAATTGGAATGTTGTGCTTATAGAAGAGTAGAATAGAGCAAGAAATGCTGGCGCTATAATCGTGTCACTCAACTTGCGCAAGAATAAAACGCACAAAAAAGAAGGCCAGCAACAGGCTAACCTTCTTTGTGTTCTGAGCGACTCGCGCGCTCTGGTTGTAGGGCTTAGTAGCGCCTGTCCCGGTAGCCGCCCTGAGACCGCCGCTCTCTTCCCTGGAATCCTCTGCCACCTGCCGGGCGCTCGCGTGCCTCATTGACAGTGATGGTACGATTGCCGAGAAGTGTTCCGTTCAGTTGATCAATGGCAGACCGCGCTTCCTGATCGTTGCCCATTTCGACGAAGCCAAATCCTTTGCTGCGTCCTGTCTCACGATCAGTAATGACTGTGGCCTGTGTGACCTCACCTATCTGCTCAAAAAGATCCAGCAGATCCTGCTCGGTTGTCTGATAGGGGAGGCCGCCTACGTATAATCTCATCTTTTACTCCTGTGGGCATCCTCTTCTCATTGACGCTCGGAGAAACCATTTCCCACAGAAGCGATTCAATTTCGTGCGATGCCATACACCTATAATAACATAGATGGCAAGCACCTTATTCCTCCCCTCTCCCCCTTCTTGCATTCCGAAGGAAAAAGGGAATGTTCGGAGGACACCCCCATTCACGTTAACTTAAGAGGGCATTCCTTCTCTCTCAAAAGGGAAAAACAGGGAAAAAAGGATTTTTCGGGGGACACCCGAACCCCGCCAGGGGGGCAAAGCCCCCTGGCCCCCCCTTTCTGCTCAGTTAACACCTATGGAGGACACCCCGATCCCCTCGCCAGGAGGAGAAAGCCTTCCGGGATCTCCCCGGTTTCTCTTTCGGCATGCTATAATTTAGTAATACGTTGATTATTCAACGGACGAATAGTCAGAAAGAGGCAAACAGAGGGCGATGCGTATGAGCACAACGAGCATCTACAACGAGATCCAGGCTGCTCTGCGACAGGGAGAGCGCGTCGCAGTAGCGACCGTTGTCAAAACAATTGGCGCCGCGCCCTGCGGTATCGGAAGCAAAATGCTGATTCGCGCAGATGGCACTGCCAGCGGGAGCTTTGCCGGGCCGGTGACTGATCAGAAGACGATCCAGGAAGCGCAGCGCGCATTGCGCGAAGGGCAATCTTTTATGACCCATATCCACCTGGATGCTGACCAGGGTGAGGCAGTAGGAAGCTGTGGCGCAACCTTAGAGGTGTTCTTTGAGGTACTACGCCCTGAGCCGCGCCTGATCATCGCCGGGGCTGGCTACGTGGCTCAGGCGCTGGCAAAACTGGCGGGTCCGCTCGATTATCACATCGTTGTCGTCGATGACCGGCGCGACCTGGCTGATCCGCAGCTCTTCGGCAACAATGTGCAGCTTACTTTCGGCGATATTCCCACAACAATTCGTGAGCTGGAGCCTGACGAAGCGAGCTGGATCGTGATTGTGACACGTGGCCATCATCTCGACAAAGAGGCTCTTCGGGCCGCACTGGCGACCAGAGCTGCCTATATTGGCATGATCGGCAGTCCGAGCAAGGTCCGGCATATCTTCAAGGATCTGCTCAAAGAAGGTGTGGAGCGCGAACGCCTGGCCCGCGTCCACGCGCCGATAGGTCTGGACCTGGGTGCGGAGACACCCGACGAGATCGCGCTCTCCATTGCCGCCGAAATGCTGATGCTACGCCGCAAAGGCACTGGCGCGCCACTGAACACGCTGCACTCTCTGCTGGAAGAGGAAGCAGCTCCCGTCTAACTCTCCTGGCTCTCGCTCAGCCAGAGCTGGGTGACGGGGACTTCCAGAGCTTGCAGCACCGGTGGCAGTTCGATCTCTGCCGCTCCATGCAGGCAGAACTCAGGCGCCGGTCCGAGCGTCAACTGGCGCTGCCAGAGCGCGCCGTTATCCTGCTGCGCAAACGGCTGCAAGAGATCATAGAGCGTCGTGTAGGCCATACCAGCGGGCTTTGCAAAACGATAAGCGAATCTGACAACTGGCGGACGAACAGCGCCGGAACGCAGGCGGTAGAGACCACCGGTGCCGTTTTCTGTCAGGCGCGCAATCTGATTATGCGGCTCCAGGCAAGGACCACTCACCGCCCTCTCATCCAGCGGATCTAGCGCGGCTGAGTTTTCGACGATGTACCAGTCCTCGTAGGTAATGGCGCTTCTTTCGAGCCAGGGAGCCTGCTGCATTGCCAGCACACGCGAATACTCAAAGCCTACTGACCTGTGAGCGGCCAGGACCCGATGAAAGTCGAGCAGGCGCTGCTGATAGATCGTGATATCGGTTTGTTGCGCAGGCCAGTGCCAGAAAATATATGCAAGCATGGAGCTATTCTTTTACCCCTTTGATATAGCGCACAGTGAATGTGCCAATGACGCAATAGGCAATCGCCATGATGAAGAGCAACTGATAGCCGAACACGGGATTGCCAGCGCGCGTGAAGACGTCGATGAGCGGGCCACCGAGAACCGGCGCGACAACCTGCGGCACGGAGAGCGAGATGTTCCAGACGCCCATATCGCGGGCATAGTTGTCGCGTGATGGCAGCACATCGGCCACCAGCGCCCAGTCAACGCTCTGGTAAGCGCCGTAGCCGATACCGAAGAGCGCCCCGGCTGCAATCACGATGGGAAGCGAGTGTGTGACGACGAAGATCAGGCCGACGAGTCCCATCAATGCACCGGAGAGATAGACCATGCGCTTGCGCCCGAAGCGGTCAGAAAGCCAGCCCGCAGCAAATGCGCTCAGCAGGCTGGTTAGTGAGACCAGAATCACGAAGTTTGTTGTTTCCTGCTCTGGATGGGCAGCGCCCACTGCGTCGCGCATATAGTATTGCAGGAATGTCTGGATGGTATAGATGCCGAGCATCATCACCAGGCGCGTGAGCAGTACCCAGGCGAAATCGGGATCGCGCCGGGGATTGAAGTCGAACAGGCGCAGCAGCCCTACCGCCACGATCAGTTCCAGCACTACCTGCTGGACATCGCCGCCAATCTGCACTCCGGCCAGGCGCCAGGCATTCCACAACGCCATCAGACCCCAGGCCACGCCGGTCGCCAGCAGCGTGCCGGTGATCGTCAATATAACCGGGCGCGAGATCCTGGGCAGGCGTCCTCTGTGCCGCGCTCCGACTCCAGCAGGCTGCTCTGCCATTTCTGCCACATCTTTTTGCGCGGCGCGCTCCCGCACAGCGATGATCGTGACAAGCATGAGAATGAGCAGGATGCCGATGATGATGCCGTATGCCAGCCATAGACCCTGCTGGTAGGCGGGTAGCGGCCTGCGAGCGTCGATGAACAGACCGGAGATGATCACACCACCGATGGTACCGGAGATCTGCAACAGCCCCATCACGCCGGAGACCAGACCGCGCTGCTCAGACGGCACAATATCAGGAAGTAAGGCATGGAACGGCGCTTGCGCGGCATTGCTCGCTAGCTGGACCAGGATATAAGCAACTGTGAGCGTGGGAATGTCGGGCGCCAGGGCCATCCAGGCCAGAACTGCGGCGTTTACCAGTGAACCCAGCAGGATATATGGACGCCGCCTGCCCCAGGGCGCCAGTCTACCGCCGGTACGGTCGCTCAGCCAGCCGAAGAGCGGATTGGAAAAGAGCGCAACAAAAGCGCCCGGCACCAGGACGAAAGCCAGCGCGGTCCCCTTCTCCAGGTCGCCGACCAGCTTGAGCACCTGGCTTGGCAGGATGATGATACCGAGAGCCGCCCAGTGAAAGTTGAGCGCAAACCAGAAAATGCTGATAGCAAGGATTTGTGGCCAGCCAAGTCCGGGCAGGTCCGCGCCGCCACGATGTGGCGGAATCGGCTCCGCATGCTGCTGCTCCAGTGTCGCCACAATACTTCCCTGCCTTTCTCGTTACATACAGCAATTGTACCAGATAGAAAGCGGCAGGAATAGTGGGAGGTCCGAGCTTTGGTTTTTCGGCAACTTGTGTAAATTTCCAGTCATCATCCTGGAAAAACTTACTAGCCCCAGATTCCCCTGATCAGCGTCCTGCCAGCTTCTTCGCCTTTGCAACCTGGAGCGTATCGTGTTCCCAGTCCTCCTTCCCGTTCTCATCGGTACGGATAGGCGTCTCCATCAGCACAGCCACCTGCTTCAGGCGCGCATCGGTCAACAGCGCACGTAGCCCTTCTTCACTGATCACTCCTTCACCAAGTCGTGCATGCACATCACGGTGGCTACCCAGAGCTTTCTCCGTCTCGTTCAGGTGCAGCACCTTGAGCCGCTCGCTGCCCAGCACTCGCTCAAAGTGATCAAGCACCTCTCCAGTAGAGCTGGCGGTGGAAATATCGTAGCCCGCGCCCCAGAGATGGGCTGTATCCAGACAGACGCCCAGGCGTGACTGGTGCGCCGGCAGCAGAGAGAGGATTGCCGCCAGGTTCTCGAAGCGATAGCCGAGCGAATGCCCGGCCCCGACATCGTTTTCCAACAGCAGCATTACGTCTGGCGGCGCTTCCTCTAACACGCGCTCGATAGCCTGTGCCACCCTGGCAATACCGGCGGCCTCACCTATGCCCCTGTGGCTGCCAGTGTGAAAGACGACGTAGCGCGCTCCCAGCAGTCCACCACGCTGCAACGTCCAGGTGAGCAGCGCAATCGACTTTTCCTGGATCAGTTCATCCGGGGCTGCCAGATTGATCAGGTAGGGAGCGTGCAACACAACTGGATCGAGATTACAGGCACGCGCTGCCTGCGCAAACGCACTGCACGCGGCGGGATCGCCGTTCGGGGGCTGCCAGCCGGTAGGGTTGCTGGCGAAGATCTGGATTGTCTCGCAGCCAATCTGCCGCGCGATTTCGGCGGCTCTGACCAGTTTTGAGTGTGTGGGCATGTGGCGGCCAATACGCATTATTCTGCTTCCCCGTTTCTTTGTGCTGGCTGCGATGGAGTTTGCTGTTGCAATTGGACAGTGTCCTGTTGCTCTTCACCTGAAGCAATGCCGGGCAACTCATCCAGTGAAGTCAGGCCAAACTGCTGCAAAAATTCGGCGGTGGTGGCAAAAAGAGCAGGACGGCCAACGGTCTGTGCGCGACCTACCTCGGCTACCAGGCCGTACTGGATCAAGCTTGCCAGGGCGCGGTCGCTATTCACGCCGCGAATGGCCTCGATCTGGCTGCGCGTCACCGGCTGGCGGTAGGCGATGACGGCCAGCGTTTCCAGAGCTGCCGACGTCAATCTGGCCGTCATCGGCAAACCGAGCAACGCAGCAACGTAGCGCGCGTTCTCCGGCGCCGTTACCAGTTGCACCTGCTCGCCGAGACGCTGGAGCCGGATACCGCGCTCCTGGCTTGACAACGCCAGTTCCAGCGCCCGCAGCGCGCCGATCAGCCGGGTATCGTCAATATCGAGCAGCTTGCGCAGTTCGGCCCGTTCCAGTGGCCGCCCGGAGACGAACAGCAGACTTTCAATGGCCGCCGCCAGTCGCCTGTCCTCGGCCTGGGGATACTGTGCCTGTGTGTCCGGGATTTCTCCATCATACTGCATAGTGACGCCAGTATATCATGCCCGGCGCAAAAAGTGAGCAGGTCTGGGAGAAACCATGCACCCCTCTGCTTTCAAAAAATGTCACCCATTATGCATCCAGGGAAACTGGTTGGCCCGGTGGCAAAAAGCGCAGTCGTTTTTCTATGTCAGCAGCCGCAAATGCTTGCTCAATCTCAGTGCGCCCATCCCTCGAAATGAAGAAGAATGAGAAGCGGGGTCCAGGGGCGCCAGCCCCTGGCGGGGCATGGGGTGTCCCC
>JADBKA010000198.1 GCA_014896635.1 Ktedonobacteraceae bacterium | reverse complement strand
CGCCTGTCCCATGCCCATTGCCGTTTTGTAGCCGACGCCGCCAAACAGGGCAAATTGTGCCAGTGGCGTGAGCCAGCGCGCCTCTGCTGCCGCTCTGCTCCCTTTGACCTCGTAGTCGATCTCACCGATAAAGCCTGTCTGCCCGAATCTGGCCTGTGGCAGGTAGCAGGTCTCCAGTCGATAGCGTGTGACGATGATCTGCTCGGCGCACCAGGCTGCAAGGGCCTGTGGCGTCAGACCCTGCCCGGCCAGGCGCAGATGCTCTGGTGCGAAGGCTTCCCACTGTCGCGCCAGGCTCTCAAAGACGTCCGCTGGCTCAGGGAAGAGCGTGAGCAGCTTGCTCCACTGCCGCTGTCCCATACTAAATGCGGTCGGCGAGGTGAACTCGAAGTGGTAGCGGGATTGCGCTTCGTGGCGGAGTCCGGCATGCTGCGCCGCAAACGACGAATAGGCCACCCAGGATGGCGCGCCCGCCACTGGCTCCGGCGTTGCCAGCAGACGGCTGACCTCGAACTGGGCTTCACCGAGGCGGAGTATCAATTCGCGTGGCTTGAGGATGAGGTGTTGCATGAACGAACTGAAGACGCTGGTGTCGAGCATGGTGAAGCGCAACCAGTAGACCTGGCCGGGCAGGACGTCGAGCAGGTGATTCTTCTGTATTGCCTCGCTCAACTGCTCAGGAGAGAGGTGATTGAAGCCCTTGAGCAGGCTGAGCGTGTAGGGACGGCGCTGGTTGGGGAGATGCAGGCGTTCAGCCAGCGCGGTATCGCCCTGGCGCACCATATCCAGAAAGGCCGCCTGTACCTGGTTGCCGGCTCCCGGCGCGACCTGTCCCGGTGCCACCGGGTGCAGGCGCAGCAGCAGGGAGAAGAGTTCGCCTTCTTTCATTGCGTGAATGATCCACCTTTCTTGTTGCTTCTCTTAGTAAATCAGCGGCTCATCGTTTTCGCGTTGTACCTGTCTTCTGTCCTTGCGCATTGCCCAGGAAGGAATTTCCGCGCAGAGCAGGAACGCCAGCGAACCTAGAATTGCCTGGTAGGTGCGCGGTCTGCCGTCATTGAACGTCACTGCCACTGGCACAGGATAGAAGCGGGCTTGCCTTCTTAATTTGTAGATCTCAACCAGTGTAGCGCTGCGGGCATCATCCAACGCCAGGAAGGCAGGGACGAAGCGTGTACTGAATAGCTCCTGAATTTCTCGTGCGATGCCGCTATGCTCATTGAGAATGACAATTTGTAGTCCATAGAGTGCAGTCACCTGGTATGCGAACTGCTCTTCCCAGGCATCTTGACTATAGGTGCGCGCGTCGAGTTGCAAACCGATCTGGAGCGGCTTCTCGCGCGGCTGCTCCAGTACACAGTAAGCCAGGATATCATCGCTTTCCCAGGCGGTTGCCGATCTGCCTGTAGCCTCTTCCCAGAGTTTCCGCCCGGCGTGAAATCGGGCATGATAATATTTGACGAAGTGCAATGCGCTGTAGGCCGCCACTTCCTGATCGGAGTGGAGCCTTTGCGGATCGTAGACCAGGGCCAGTGGAGGCTGGAAGCTCTCACGGAAGCTGAAGCGCGCCTTCTCCTTGAAATAGGCGACAAGATCCTGCTGTATCCATCTCACCACATCCTTTCCACTCTGCAAGCTAGCCTCATGCTTCTCATGGGCGATCTTCAGGCGACCGATGAATGCTGCCAGGCAGGCGCGGGTATCCGCATCGAGCTTTTCTGGCGGCGCTATTCTCCCTTCAGCCAGCAGTGGCAGCAGCTCGAACGCTTCAGCGGGAAGCGTGTGCAGCCGCCTATAGCACTGCTGGCGGCGCTCGAACTCGGAGAAGATTCGTTGCAGGTGCTGATATGCCAGTGGTTTCCTTCTGGCATCTTCTCCTGCTGCAAAAAATACTTGCAGGTCGAGGAAAAAGTTGTTCAGTTCGTTTTTTTCTTGATCGGACATGCCCTGGCTCATCATGTGCAACGGACGAAATGCCTCCAGGATGGCACCGGATCTGACATAGGCATAGAGATTATGCTTCTTCGTCATCTCTGCGGCAAGCCTGCTCAATGTTGAACGTTCCATCAACTTTCCATCGTAATCCTGCAACAGTCGATAGCTCTGCGCATCGACGACGGCATAGACGATGCTCGGCTGCTCTTTCTGCGCCCGCGCGAGCACGCGCCCGGCCCGTCCGATACGCTGGACCAGCTCATCGCCTGAAGAAGCATCAAGGAAAAGGAAGTCGATGGTCTGTCGTTGCCTGGGCTGCGCGCGCTCAAAGTTGTAGCCAATATCAACGGTTGGTGTCGCCAGGATCAGCGGCTTTTCTCTGGCCTCTTTGCGATCATTGCCGGCCTGTGCTCCAGTGATGCGTCCGATCAGAGATGCCGGAATGACCTGGAGCAGTTGCTGATGTATACGATTGACGGCGCCGAGTGAGCCGGAGATGATCGCGCCACTCAGTTCGTGCTCCTGCGTACCTGTGCCGAGCCATTGCCGGATGGCCTGCCGCTCCTGCGTGACCAGGCGCAGCAATCCGCTGGCCAGGTCGTTTTCTCGCAACTCTTCCGTACTGTAGACGTGGAGCTGCACCGGGGTCAGCGCGCGCACGGGTTCCACGAAAGGGAGATCCTGCGGCGCGATCTGATCGGCGCCCGGCGAGATCTCGTCAATCGGCACTCCAAGCTGGCGTAGATACTGCGTGACGCGGGGATCGGGCGTGGCGGTCAGTATGCAGAATTGCCGCTGCTTCTTTATGCTCTCGATGTAACCTCTCTCTTTCGAGAGTTTCATAAAAAAAAGAAAAGCAGCGAATTGCTTTGGATTGTAGTAATGAAATTCATCAATAATGATGTAGTTCATGCGGAAAAAATCATTAAAGAGTGGCGCGCGGTCGAAAGAATTGTAGCAGGAGTAGATAGCATAGTAAAAGATATCAGGGTTGACCACAAAGATGGTGGCACGCTTGCCGGTATCATGATCGATGGCGCTGGGATCGTTGAGAAGATAGTGTAGCGCAGCACCGCCGCGCAGGTGCTCCTCGCTAAAGTTCTCACGTCCTTTGTAGCTTTCCAGCGAGTCTTTTGTGATTGGCAGCACGCGATAGGGGAGAGCATTCTCCGTGCAGAAATTTTTCGCATCTGCCTCGTGCTGCGTGAGCAGTTCATTGGTTGGCACGACGAACAGCACGTTATCTTTTGACGATGCCAGTCTGTCAAACCCTCGCGTCTCGGCCCGTTTGAGCAGGCGTAAGAGAGCGGCTTTCGTTTTGCCTGTGCCGGTCGCATGGGTATTGATGATGATGGGCGCCTCTGCATTATATGTACGCCACTGATGGTAGAGAGGATATTTTCCTTCGGCAACCGGAAATGTGTGCGGCGCCGGGTTCTTGCCTTTCCAGCGGTATTCGTCCTGAGGTGCGAGCGTGATTGAGAGCATGGTACGTCCTCCTCGTTTTCAGTCTGGCGAAGCTTTTCCGGCCAGGTCTGACATAGCTTGCCTGGCCGAAAAAGCGTATCGCTTGCTGGCCTGTGCTCATCCTGCTACAGAGCTTCTACACCGTAGCGCATGCCTGCCGGCAGCACGACGCTCTTACCGGTGGCATCCCGCGCATGCCAGAAAGGGCCTTGCAGGCGACAGCGACTGAGCAGTGGCGCCGGGTAAATGTTGTAGAGGGAAAAAGCGCGCATCCCCGCCAGAAACGATGGTGGGAGATCGGCTGCATTGAGAAAAAAATCTATCTCCTGCTCCTCGTACACCGGCAGCGCGGAAGGCAGAGTCAGGCGCTGCCACTCCACACGTGCCTTACTATTGAATTTGCCCAGCCGGATATAGGTTGGCAGGCGCTCCGGCTCTTCAGAGAGAGAGAGCAGGTAGAATCTGGCCTGGCTCTCCAGTCCGAGCATGCGGATTTTGCCGCTTTGCGGAAAATTTGTTGCTCGTGCCTTCTTCTGCCGCTCTGTGGCAATCGCATTTGGATCAAAGCGAAAGTAGTAGCTGTCGGACTGCGCATTGAACTGGCTGAAGACAAAGCGCAGCCTGCCGGCCAGGAAAGTGGCCGGCGTGACATAGATCCCCCGCGCGTTGAGGGGACTCAGGTCCTCCTTGTAGCGCGGCGGCCCGCTCCAGTTGTACGGTGAGGCACAGAGCGCCAGTGCGTAGGTGAGGGCATAATTGCCGATCAAGGGTTCGCTTTCATAGAGCGTCCCGACTTCCCGACTGGCGAAGTAGGTATGCTCCATCAGTGTCAGATCGGCGCGGTAGATGGAGGGTGCCATAGAGGATGCCATAGCGTCATTTTCTCCTCACTTGCTGGCCGGCTGATATGCCTCTTCAATTTCACCCAGTAGTATCCTGACATCCTCCGGCTTGCGGTAGAGCGCGATAGTCTCGTCGATGATTCGTTCGAGCGCCTCGCCTCGCACCACTACCGGAGCACGTCCAACGACACGTGCCAGCAGCGTATCCGTCGCCTGCTGAACTTCCTTCTCGACGAGCTGGTCTGCCAGCGGAACTTCCAGTTCTTCAGCCGGGCCTTTGAGAAGATCGTACACCTCCTGTGTCAGTTCCAGGTTAGAGAAAATCTCGGTATCACTGAAAATGAGGGCAGCGATGCGGTTGCGCACACGGCCCAGACGGCTGCTGATCGCGCCATAGCGACTGCTGCGCAGCACATTGCCAATGACATATTGCAGTTCGCCAATGGTGACATCTTTGAGTGTTTCAATATCGAGAAAGTGTGTCTCAGGCAAAACGTACTCATCTTCGTTGATCGAAGTGGAAGCGGTGTTATCAAAAGGATTGCGCATGGTACCGTTGTCGAACGTGGCATTAAACGTGCGTTTTCCCGTTACCTGGGAGACCGGGCCGATGGAATAGGCGTCATCCGTCATCACGCGGCTCTTCTGCGCGCCTCCTCCGCCGACGGCGTAACCATAGAGCATACAGTCGATGCACTCGCCACAGGGCGCATTGGTATTGAGCGAACAGGGCCGCGCTTCCCCGCCTTTTTTCACATTGACCATTTTCAGCAGGTTATGCTCGCGCAGCAGTTCTCTGCCTACGCGGCGTTCGACGGCTGTTTGCTTGCGCTTGCTGATGACCACGCGCCTGATCGGTACAGGATGTAGCCTGCCAGCGGTGACGATCTCTTTCGAGAGTCCCTCTCCACTGCCTTCGGTGCGGAAGATAGTTTCTGACTCGGTTTTACGAATAATGATCAGGCTGGCATACTTTCCATGAGGAAAGTTGTCATATCTCGGCATCAGGTAATCACGGTACTGGTTCAGGGCACTCAGGTGAGCGATGCTCATACGATTTTCTCCTTCTTTACTAATCTGTAAATCTGTAAAAATTTCGTCTCGGTGTACTTCGAGGATGGGGAAGATTATTCGTTTTCCTCCTCTTCGGAATCCTCGGCTTCCGCCTGATTTATCTCCTGGAATGCTTCATCAGCACTTTTTGCTTTTCCCCTGGCGACAAAGAGGTTCGCCAGTTCCTCGCGCATATAGACCAGGTAGGCGCTGCGCAGAGAACGCTCGCGCTGAAGCAGGCGATTGATATTGTTATGATGAGCCTGCCGCAGGACGCCATCGAAGAAGAGATCAACGTAACGATAGATTTCTTCTTCATGTACGCCCTTTGCCACTCGTTTGACATGATCATAGATCAGTCCTTTACTGCTCGTTCTGGCGAATGCCAGCTCGTTCTCGTCCCGCTGGTCGGGGCAGCGCTCCAGCTCTGCCAGGATGAAATCGAGAGGTTTGAGCAACGAGTTGCGCTTGTACGATCTGCCGCGAATGCGATGTCGTGCGGCCTGGGCTGCCAGGGCTTGCAGTTCTTTCATACTTTTTCTCCTTCAAGTAGTTGTGTCAGCAAAGGCGCCACTTTCTGGCTGAGGGTGATAGTATAGCTTTCTGGCCTGCTCTTGTTCTGTGTAGCTCTGCGTTCGATGAGCCGGTCGGCTTCATAGTAGAGCGCAAGGGGATCTTGGGCAGCGGCGATCACCAGATCATAGAGCGCATTGGTAAAGTCTTCGCTTGTGGTGGTCAGTGTGCTTGCAATCTGATGCAGCCGGCTCAGCTTCTCATAAAGCTGTTGCAGTTCCTGGCGTGTGAGCAGAGGAGTGGGCAGCAGCCAGTCCATGCCCTGGGGAACGCCCTCTACCAGCAGGGCAATGGGATCTTCGCCGCGATACTCATTTGCCAGGTTGAGCAGAGGAGTGGGCAGGCGCGAGAGCAGCACACGGCTGTCGAACCAGAGAGCCAGCATCAGTGCTTTTTCCAGGGCCAGCAGGAACTTTTTGCCGTAATTGCTCCCACCGAGGATCAACGGCAAAACGGGCGTATTACTCATGGATTCGGCAAGAGCAGGGATACTCATGCCCTCGATGCCTTTGTAGTAGCAGCGTATTACTTTTTGTGGTGCGCTCGCTCCCTGCTCCTGCCTGCCAGAGAAGTATTCTCCAGTATCGAGAAAGATGGAGCGATGCCCGCTGTCGCTCAGACTCTGAATACTCTGCCACCATGCCTGGAGCATGGGTTGGGTATAGAAAGAGTAGGGAAAGAAGTGCAGATAGAACGTCACCAGATCACCGCCTTGCCTATCGCGGTGTGACGGCCACGCTAGCTTCTCTAGAATGAACTGGGTACGGCAGATATCGCAGACGTTGCGTTTTGGCTCACGCGAACTGCCGCCTGCCAGGCGATTGGAGAAGCTCTGCACGCCGATGCTTGGCGGAACCTGGGCAGCCATCCACTCGCTGGCTTTGAGCGGGCTGCCACAATAGCAGCACTGGCTATGGGGGCGCTTCTGATCAACATAGCGCCGGAGGCTGTCGGCAAAATTCACCGCCTGTCCTGCCTGCTCTTTTTCCGCTACCGGCGCTCTGCTCTCCCACACCTCCAGGGTGCGCTCCAGATAGTCCAGGATATAGGCTGTGTCAAAAGAACGTATTACCTCTCCTTCTTGCTCTGTAATTTCCTCCTGTTCCATCTTTTTCCCTTTACGTTTTCCTTGCGCCTGCATTGCCTGGTCGTTCAGGTGTGCCAGATCTGCCAGCGCATCGGCCAGCATATCGGCCAGGCTGCGCTCTGGCAGGTCGCGGGCCATGAAGTAGGCGCGTCGGTACGGGTCAATGAGATCGTAAAGAGCATCAGCCTCCGTTGACAGGCCATAGAGGCGGGCGACGCGGCGCCAGGCATCCTGCTTGATGGCGCTGAGCTGGTCGCTGCGATGATCCTTCAAGAATTTGCGGTACGCCATGAGCAACTCGCCTCGCTTGAGCTGCTCATCATCTGGCGGCATGAGGATGGGTTCGCTCAGCAGCGACCGGACACGCTCCTTGAGCAGTGCGTCCCCGGCAGAATCTACCAGAAAGGCTTCGAGGTCGTTTCTCAGAAATGCCTCGCGCCGCTGCCGCCATTCGAGCCGGTATTGTTTGCGCTCAACGATATGCAGGATACAGATGAAGATGTCTTGCAGAGAAGCCCCGCTCTGCATAGCCGCGTCGTCAACGCTGATCCGCCTGGCTTTGATAAATTGCGCCAGTTGATCAGATTGCAGCGTGGCGAAGCGTTCTGCGATGCGCTCTGCTATTTGCTGCCGGCTATGGGCAAACGGAATGGTAGTATCGAGCAAGTAATCCACACCTTCGGGATGATAGAGCAAATCAATACAGACGTCTTTGCCAGAGGTTGTCTGCATGTATGTGACAATGACGTTATGGATGATGTTGGTCTGGATGCCGCGCAGTTCTGAGAGCCGATGTCCAACAAAACGGTAGCGCCTCGAATCGCCTGCGGCATTGAGGGCTGCATTCAGGTGAGCCAGCAACTTATCGCGGATATGCTTCTCATGAGGGTGCCAGTAATCGCCGGAATGCGAATTATCAGCGACATCGGCTACTTTCATAAGATACTTGAGAGGTCCCTCCAGACGCGCGTCATCCAGTTCACACTGGTCCAGCAGGCGTTGATCATACTGCGATGCCTGCACTGACTTCTCCTGGTGTGCATCGACAAGATACTTGATATCGTACAGGTATCTTTCCCACTCAGGGAAAAAGCTGCTCACTTCCAGTTCCGTCAGTTCTTTTTTCAGATTCTCAAGCGTTGCCGCATTGGCGTAGCTGCGCCCTTTGCCGCCGGGCAGTTTTCCATAAGGACTGAGCTTATTGATATCGTGGATGGTGAGCGCGAGCAGCAGGCAGCGCATCTCATCGGCTGTCAGAGCGAAGACGGACCGCAGTTTCTCGATGATAGTCACCAGATTCATGATGTGTGACCAGAGGCTTTCTCCCGCCTTCCCTCCTGTATGGATGATACTTTTATAGCGCAGTAACTCCTTGTTCGCAATATACTCGATGTACTCCTGCATCACCTCGGAACTGTCGATGCTGCGATAACTGAGTTTGAGGAAGCTCAGGTCAAGGCTCATGAGCACTCCTTCCTGACAGCATGACACCGCCAGCAATAAGCAAAAAAGTCATATCTCACAACCTCCTGTAATGTTGCAATAGTTCAGTTGTCTGCCTCTTATTGTAGTGATAATGGGCGACAGGTGGTGTCGTATCAGAGGAATTTTTCCGAACTTTTTGAAAAATCCCGGACGGAACTCAGGGGATGACCCCTGAGTTCTGACTCAATCTCTATAAAACCGGTACATGCGTCTGACGATCTGCTGCATCTTTT
>JADBKA010000197.1 GCA_014896635.1 Ktedonobacteraceae bacterium | reverse complement strand
TCGCAGGCTGGCGAGCCTTCCCAACCAGAAAGCGCCTGAGTAGCCGTGTGAATGATGTAATGAAAGTGAAAGGAGAGAGCCATGACAGAGACGATTCTTGTAGCATATGCGACACGAGCTGGCTCAACACAGGAAGTGGCCGAAGCCATCGCGGAGACGCTGCGTGAATGTGGGCTTGAAGTGGATTTTCAGCCCGCGCAGCAGGTGCGATCACTCGATCAGTACCGCGCGGTCGTGCTAGGGGCGCCGCTCTACATGTTCCACTGGCACAAAGATGCGCGTCATTTCCTGGCGCGGCACCGTGAAGCTCTCATGCAGCGGCCAGTAGCAATTTTCGCGCTTGGTCCATTCCATGATAAAGAGGAAGAATTTCAGGAGGTGCGCAAGCAGCTTGATAAGGAGCTGGCGAAGTTTCCCTGGTTGACTCCGCGCGCAGTTACCGTCTTTGGCGGCAGGTTTGACCCGCAGAAGCTCACCTTCCCTTACAATCTGATGCCAGGTCTCAAGAAGATGGAGGCCAGTGACGCGCGGAACTGGACAGTGATTCGCGCCTGGGCAGCCGACCTGATTACGACCTTTCAGCCTGTTGTGTCATGAGGAAGGAGGCACACAATGAGAAGCGCGACACGGGTAATGGTCTCAACTTTCGGCGTCCTGGCGGGGCTGGCCGGGATTGAGCATGGTATAAGGGAGAGGGATGGGCGCTTGATTGAATCTGGAGGTGTTCGCTGCTTCGCCGCAGCGAGCGATGGAAATATCAGCAACGACGATGTTGTGCAGATAGAACAGTATCGTCAGGCGCTATTTTTCAACATCGACAGAAATAGCTAGGAGAGTAAGGCAGATCGCTGCTTTGCCAGGTGAGAATAGTAGCAGTGATTTGCCAGGGTCCACAGGGCCTGAAAGAGGGCGGGATCGCGTCGTTCCAGGCGGTTAAGCAGTGATTGCTGTTTTTCCGGGCTGGCATGGCAGAAGTCCCCACCGGCGGCGGCGTTGAGATCGTTGAGTGCGGCGCGCAGGCGTCGTTCGGTCAATCCCAGATTCGTTTTGTGAGCGACGTGAGGTAAAAGATGTCGCAGGAACGCATCCAATACATGCAACGTCGAGGGCGGTGGGAAGTTCTCATCAGCAGGGATCAGGCGGTCGATGACAGCATTGAGGAGCGCACGCTCCTCCCGGCTGAGGTCGATAGTCTGCTTGCGTGGCGGCGGGGTGAAGCGCGGCCAGTCTTTCATAATGTTACCTCGTTCAGTAGTCAAATAATCAAAGGGGCAAGAAAACAAACGTTTCTCCATCTTCCCTAATGGTAACATACGGCTCTGGAATAATTCAATGGTAGATGAACACTTAATATTTCTGTGATTTTACTCCTTTTGAGTGCTCTCAGCAACTTGTTGAGTGCTCTCAGCAACTTGCAAAGTAATCAGTTTGTAGAGCAAGATGAGTTTTTCCCTTCTATCAAAATTTGCTGTAGAGCCATCGAATTTACTCTCGTTTAGCAAGCATACGGGCAAGGATGTTGTGCATTGTTAAAACACAACAGTTTTATTTTCGTAGACCAGCACGCGGTTCTCCGTATGCAGGCGAACTGCCTCGGCCAGCACACGGCGCTCTACGTCGCGTCCTTTGCGTATCAGATCGGCAGTAGTGTCGCGGTGGTTGCAATGGATGACATCCTGAGCGATGATAGGACCTTCATCGAGTCTGTCAGTGATATAGTGGGCGGTAGCGCCGATCAGCTTGACGCCGCGCTCGAACGCCTGTTGATAGGGGTTGGCGCCGATGAAGGCCGGCAAGAAGCTATGATGGATATTGATGATGCGCTCAGGGTAGGCGGCGACAAAGAAGGGTTCCAGAATCTGCATATAGCGGGCAAGGATCAGGAAATCTACTTTGTCCTGGATGAAATCGAGCATGCGCTGCTGGTCGTCGGCACGGGTTTCGCGCCGGCAGGGAAAGTGGTGATAGGGGATGTTATACATGCGAGCGAGCGGCTCCAGGTCCGGGTGGTTGCTGATGATAAAGGGAATGTCCATCACCAGCTCGCCGCTTTTCCAACGCCAGAGCAGGTCGGTCAGGCAGTGATCGAGTCTGGAGACGAGGATACCGGCGCGCTTGTTCTGGCGCGAATAATGCACGTTCCAGCGCATGCGAAAATGCCTGGCGATAGGAGTAAAAGCGGCGATCAATTCGTCCTGATTCAGGCGGAATCCCTCTTCGTCAAAGCTAATACGCATAAAGAATGTGCAATCCTGCTGATTGGTGGAGTGCTGGTCCGATTCCAGGATATTGCCGTTGTGCTCAAAGATGAAGCGCGAGACGGCGGCGACGATGCCTGGTTGATCGGGGCAGGAGATCAAAAGGGTAATGGTGGGTTTGTGTATAGACAAGGCTCCTGGTTCCCTTCCACATGGTTTTCAATGATTTTTCGCCGGCGAAAGCCGGTTATCAGTAGTCTAACACATGAATCAAGTTCTCTGGAGAAGGCGAGTTATGCAACAGGATTGCTGGTCGATATCGTATTGCGGAGCCTTGTGATGGCGCCGAGGCCGGAACCCCAGACGAAATGAGCGCCGATCATGAGCAAATTACGGCGCAAAGGTTCGCCTGGCGCCGAAACCGGCACACCCAGCAGCGGTAGCAGGCCCAGATAGTTGATGGCCCAGACAAACAGACCGAAAAGTCCTCCTTTCAAGGGGGAGGGGAGAGAGATTTTTTCTGATAGGGGCCTGTAGAATGCACCCATTGCCGCGCCGTAGAGAAAATGAGAAGCCAGCGAAGCCGCCAGCAGTTGTCGTTTAGTCAGATGATGCCGCATATGTAGCCGGCGCGCTAAATCGCTGGTAATCACTTCAGGTGGCAGGGTGTAGCGTTGTCCATGCGGGAGAAAACGCTGTGTTGCCAGCATAAACACCGTCATGGGAGCAGTGGCGATAAAGCCTGCCAGAGCGCCGTCTCGCCAGGAGAGAGGGGGTAGAGATGCGGTAAGTTGTTGATCTCGCTTCATGGTCCTGATCATCCTCTATGTTTAGCAATATGCCTGAATCTGCTTATCGACGCCTCTTTAAAAGAATTACGTTTTGTCATGGGGAGAAAGTTTCTGGGAGAAATTTGCCGGATGCCTCGACAGTGCATCCGGCGAAAAGGGGAGGGCAGGGATTGAGAGATGTTTCTCAGGCTGGTGAAGCTGGATCGCCTGTGCTGGAAGAACCGGGGGCCTGCAAGGCATCCTGCTGCTCATCATCGGTTGTCGCTTCGGTGAAGACGCGGCTGGCGAGAATATCCTCGGCCTCAATGGTCATCAGGTCGGTGCGGGAGACCCTGCCGCCTCTGGCGATGAGACGGTTGGCCTGGCGCAGGCGTGCACGGTCCAGTGCATTGCGTACACTGCGCGCGTTGGCGAAGCGCGGCATCTGCATGCGTTTCTTGAGATACGCCTCAAATGCCTGGCATGCTTCCGGGCTGAAACGATACATTTGCTCTGCCAGCATGAGCTGTGCGATGATCAGCAGCTCTTCGAGCGTGTAGTCGGGAAAATCCAGGTGGTGGGCGATGCGTGAACTAAAACCTGGATTGGCCTGGAAAAACGTCTCCATGCGGTCTTTATAGCCGGCGAGGATGACCACCAGGTCATCGCGCTGGTTCTCCATCACCTGCAAAAGGATCTCGATAGCTTCCTGACCGTAGTCGCGCTCGTTTTCCTGGCGATACAGGTAGTAGGCTTCGTCGATGAAGAGCACGCCGCCCATTGCTCGTTTGAGCACCTCTTTTGTTTTGGGGGCCGTGTGGCCGATATACTGGCCGACCAGGTCATCGCGGGTGACTGCGACCAGGTGTCCTTTGCGCACATAGTCGAGCCGGTGCAGGATAGTCGCCATGCGCAGCGCCACCGTCGTCTTGCCGGTGCCAGGCGGGCCGGTGAAAGACATATGCAGCGATGGCGGGCGAGACGTCAATCCCAGGCTGCGGCGCATGCGCTCTATCAGCAGCAGCGAAGCGATTTCGCGGATGCGCGTTTTGATGGCCTTGAGACCTACCAGATCCTCGTCGAGCTTGCGCAGCACTTCCAGGATCTGCGACTCTTCCAGCAGGTGTGATACATCGACGCTGGTCTCTTCGGTTGGTGTATTGAGCACTGGCTGGCCGGTGTTCTCAGGCGCTCCGGCCTGTGCTGGTGGTATCATGCTCTCCTCTTTCTGCTAAATCATGCGGCGCAGTACACATGGAAAGAGAGTCAGATGACAGATCAGTTACTCTCAGCCGGTGAACCGCTCACCTTTCGGTTTGTCAGTCGCGTAGCTACGCAGGGTGTAGCGCATGACACGATCATGCGCTTCCTGGCGCGCCAGAGCGAAGCCGGGATCGTGGGCTGGCCGGTTCACGATGAAGGAAAGAGCCAGCGTCTGGCGTCCTTTGCTGCGGTCGTAGGCTCCCACGCGGATATAGTGATTGGGATAGGCTTTGCGGCATGCGTTGATCTCGTACATGACCGCCGCTGGATCTTGCACATCGAAGAGCGGCAGTTCCCACATCTCCCAGTAGGTATTGCGGGGGTGGGGGTCGTCGGTGAACTCGATGTTGATCGGCCAGCCATTATTGAGACAATACTCCACCTGTTTGCGTATCTCGTCGTCGGTGAGAGGTGGCAGGAAGGAAAAGGTTCCCTGGGTCAGGTGAAAAGCCATGATGATCTCTCCTTTTAGTAACTGGGAGTTGGAATGGCATCCGGTGTATCGGTTGACGTGTAATCGAACGTGATATCCTTCCAGACATCGAGAGCGGCGCGCAGGGGCGTACACCACTTCGCGGCCCGCTCCAGGATCTCCGGTCCCTCGTTGAGGTAGTCGCGTCCCTCGTTCCGCGCCTGGATCATGGCTTCCACAGCCACGCGGTTCGCCGTTGCGCCAGCGGCGATGCCCATTGGATGGCCGATGGTGCCGCCGCCGAATTGTAGCACCACGTCCTCGCCCAGGTAATGCAGTAGTTGATGCATCTGTCCTGCGTGGATACCACCGGAAGCGACGGGCATGACGGCGGGCATTGAGGCCCAGTCCTGCTCGAAGAAGAGGCCCAGGGCCGGGTTGGCATCGTACTTCATGCCGCGCAGCGTCTGATAGTAGCCCTTCACGGCCATCGGATCGCCTTCCAGCTTGCCCACGACGGTGCCGGCGTGGATGTGGTCAACGCCGGCCAGGCGCATCCACTTGGCGATGACGCGGAAGCTGACACCGTGCGTTTTCTGGCGCGTGAAAGTGGAGTGACCGGCGCGGTGCAGATGCAGAATAACGCCGTTTTTGCGCGCCCACTTTGCCATCGACTGAATGGCGGTATAGCCAATAGTCAGGTCGATCATGATAATGACGCTGCCCAGTTCTTTCGCAAACTCGGCCCGCTCGTACATGTCTTCCATCGTGGCGGCGGTGACGTTGAGATAATGGCCTTTCACTTCGCCTGTCTCGGCGCTGGCCCGGTTGACAGCTTCCATACAATAGAGAAAGCGATCTCGCCAGCGCATGAACGGCTGAGAGTTGATATTTTCGTCGTCCTTGACAAAATCCAGTCCCCCGCGCAGGGCCTCGTAGACAACGCGGCCGTAGTTGCGCGCGGACAGGCCGAGTTTTGGCTTGGTGGTTGCGCCAAGCAGCGGGCGGCCAAACTTATCCAGGTACTCGCGCTCCATCACGATGCCGTGTGGCGGTCCCTGGAACGTCTTGACATAGTGGGGGGGAATCCGCATATCTTCCAGGCGCAGGCTCTTGAGCGCCTTGAACCCAAAGACGTTGCCGATGATGCTGGAAGCCAGATTCGCAATCGACCCCTCTTCAAAGAGGTCCAGGTCATAGGCGATGTAGGCAATATACTGATCGGTGCCGGGAACCGGCACGACACAGTAGGCTTTGGCCTGGTAATTCTCATAGGCAGTTAAACGGTCAGTCCAGACGACCGTCCAGGTGGCGGTAGAAGACTCGCCGGCAACCGCCGCCGCAGCCTCTATCGGGTCAACGCCTTCCTGGGGGACAAGGCGAAAAGCGCACAGCAGGTCGGTATCTTTTGGTTCGTAGTCAGGCTGCCAGTAGCCCATCTGAGCATAGGGGATAACACCTGATGCCCAGCGATCTTTCTGCTGGGACTGGACTTCTGTCGTCATGCTCATTCTCCTCACAATTGCATGGTAGGACGTTCACTGAGAGGAGTATAGCATGGTAAAATCATTAGTTGTAGTGGTAGTTTACTATTTATTCTATAGATTAGACTCTATAAATGGGCTTGACTTTGAGGAGGGGAGGTTCAGGAGGGCATAGCCCTTTTTCCCTTTGGTGGAAAAAGAATACCCCCCGAATTTCCTATTCGTGTTTCTGCTTTTGTGAGGAGCATGATAAGATAGGGAGACTTTGGGGAGACCAGACAAAGAGGTCAGGAAGCTGTATCGGGAAAGGATTGCCTTTGATGAACTGGCAGATGATAGGCGTTTTCACGCTTTTTTTTCTCGCTGTCACTACGCTTGGCTTCTGGGCAGCTCGCTGGCGGCCTGGGGATCTCAACCGCCTGCAAGAATGGGGGCTGGCCGGGCGGCGTTTTGGCAGTCTTGTTTCGTGGTTTCTTATAGGCGGCGATATGTACACGGCCTACACGTTTATGGCGGTGCCGGCCTTGATCTTTGCCCAGGGGGCACAGGGTTTTTTTGCAATTCCTTCTTTTACATTGATGTATCCGATTGCGCTGGTGTTTATGCCCAGATTCTGGACGATTGCCAGGCATCGCGGCTACCTCACTTCTGCCGATTTTGTGCGCGAGCGATTCGACAGCAAGACACTGGCGCTGCTAGTCGCGGTAACCGGCATTCTGGCAACCATGCCATATGTGGCTGTGCAGATCTATGGTATGCAGCTTGTGCTTGCACAGATGGGTGTGCCAGTAGAACTGGCGCTCTTTATTGCTTTCCTGCTCCTGGCGGCATATACATATATCAGCGGGTTGCGCGGACCGGCGCTAATTGCAATGGTGAAGGATATCTCCATCTGGATTATCACGCTGGTCGCCATTATTTCTCTGAGTACAAGGCTCGGTGGTTTTGAACGTATCTTCGCAGTTGTACCGCAGCGGCAGGTGCTGCTGGCACCGGAGCAATACAGCACGTATGCGACGCTGATTCTTGGATCGGCGCTACCGTTATTTTTGTATCCGCACGCACTGACCGGTGTATTGAGCACCAACAGTCGTAAAGTGGTGAAGCGGACAGCCGCGTTTCTGCTTGCCTATACGCTTTTACAAGGTCTGCTTGGTCTGCTTGGTTTTGTGGCAATTGCGGCTGGTGTGCAATCTTCATCAATGTATCAAACAAACGCGGCCTTACCGGCGCTGCTGGCAGGGATGTTCCCTTCGTGGTTTGTGGGCTTTGCTTTTTCCGCGATTGCGATTGGCGCGCTGGTACCCGCCGGCATCATGTCGATTGGTGCGGCTCACCTGTTCACACGCAGCATCTACCGCGAATATTTCCGTCCTACGTGTACTGAGCGTGAAGAGTCTAACGTCGCAAAAACAGTCTCACTGTTTGTAAAAGCGGGTGCGCTGGCTTTTGTCTTATTTTTCCCCACAACTTTTGCCATTAACCTGCAACTGTTCGGGAACGTCTGGATGCTTCAGACTCTGCCTGCCGTCTTTCTTGGCCTGTATACGCGCTGGTTTCACCGGCTGGCTTTGATCATCGGCTGGGCCGCAGGCATGCTCACTGGAACGTGGATGGTGGTGACGCAAAATTTTATGTCGGTGTATCCTCTCTCTTTCGGCGGTATCACTATTCCGGTCTACGCTGCGCTGGCTGCTGTTATCGTCAATCTGCTGGTTTGCCTGATGCTGACGCCGATTTTCCGTGCGCTCGGTATTGCAGCCGGGCAGGACATGACGAGTCCGGCGGACTACGAACCCCAACCAGTGGCTGGCTTTGAGCGGCCCGTTCAGAGCGGAGCGCACTGGCCCGGCGCGCAACTTCAGCCTCAGGTACAGCGCGTGGAAGTGGTGCCATCTGGCAGAGGGTATATACCTGCCGTACCTGCCGCGCCATCTCCTCTGCCACCTGCTCCCACGCCTGCTACACAACAGTCCAACCTGCAAGGTCAGCCGCTTCCATCCCCATCCCCAGAGCCGGGGGCAAGGGTGTTGCGCAAAACACGCATGATCTGACTGCTTGCAGAAGATCCAGATATATAGAGCCTGATCTATGATCTTGATAGAAAATTGCTACTACAATTGCGGACTCTACCGTGTTATCCTGTTACAGGATTCATCTTTGTGTGTCTGCCTGTCATTTGTAAGACGTCTCTCTATTTGAGAGAGCAGGCGCGCTGGTGGATAAACGATAAACTACTTCCTGGCTTGTTCTGTACTGGAGGGTGGATAGTACAGGGCAATTCGCACACCTCTGGTCTCGTAGCGTCTCGTAGCACCTGATCGTAGTGCGTCCTTGAAGCGCGTAGTATTTCTCACCCGTTGAAGAACGCCTGAGTTCCTCTCGCAAAGAAGCGTGATATCCGTCTCTCTGATATCCGTCTCTCTAAAGAAGGAGGAAAACAATGCCGGGCAACAGATGTGTCGTTTATGTGGAGCCTGGAAAGGTCAGTGTAGAGAACATTGACTATCCAAAGCTTGAATTACCCGAAGGAGTCCCTGGAAGAAATCGCAAATGCGATCATGGTGTGATCCTGAGGGTGATAGCGACCAATATTTGCGGCAGTGATCAGCATATGGTGCGGGGCCGCACCACAGCTCCGCAG
>JADBKA010000196.1 GCA_014896635.1 Ktedonobacteraceae bacterium | reverse complement strand
CGTTCGAGTGCCTTCAGGACGTCCCCTTTCCTTATCCTTAACCAGCTCTCTGCCTCTCGGGGATTCCTCTGCAACGCCCCTTCTTGGAAGGTCAAGGCCCGATCATAGGCAGCTAGCACCTCGTCATTCTTCTCCAGCGTGCTGAGCGTCAGGCCGAGTTGATAGAGGAGCCTGGCCTGATCACCCAGACTGTCTGAGGCCCGCGGCGCCTGGCGCAATCCCTCGCGGAAGGCAACGGTGACCAGACCCATCTGCACAAGAGACCCGGTCGCCTGAAGCACCGGCAGAGGCATGGCAATCAGGGCAAAGGTATCCCCGACGTTCGAGCAAGCCTGACCGATCCAGACCGTTAAGAAGTTGCAGTTGCGATGGAGCGGATAGGAGTGAGGAGCAACGCTACCTCTCTTTTCCTGGGCAATGGCTATCAGATTCACACTAGGCTGTGCTGCCAGCTTGATCGGGGCGTGCGCAATCTCGCATGCTCGTATGCCGGGTATTTCTTTAACCACAGGTCAGCGATGAGCAGCAATCCCCGCCAGCCGCTCGCATAAGCCGAGCGCACCGGCATCGGCGGGGGGGGCCAGCTGGCCGGGGTACCCTCGGGGCGTGGCGGGTAGGCTGGGGGAGAGGGGGAAGGGAGATACCCAAGTGAGGCGTGAGAGGCATGGTAGCCCTGAAGCGCCCGGGTTAATTTCCCCTCGGCAGTGGTTTGGGAGAGTTCGACTACATAACATTCGCTCATCCTGGTATCAGGGGCGTGATAAATGCCTGGACCAGCCTCTTGAGTATTATTTTATTGATGGTGAAGTCCTGGTCCACCGTTTGCCACCAGGTCCCAAGACGCCGTAACTGATCGAGGGCGATCCCGGCATTGCCCCACCGTTGTGCGATAGAGAGAATGCCCGTGATCTTCCCGGCACGTGCGTCCTCGAGCACCCGGCTGAAAACCGGGCGTTTGGAGACCTCCTCGTATTTGGCGTATTTGGCACTATGTTCCGGCTCTTTGTAGAAAGCAGCAAGAATCCAGCCCTTCCGCTGGGCGAGGGCGGTAATCTCGCGTTTCTGGGTCACGATACTGTCCGCATCTTGCATCTCCGAGGAATACCGGACATACCCAACGAAGGCGATGCCGGCAGGTGGCTCAGGAAGCGGCACGGACACGCGGGCCAGCTTTCCTGGTTTGCCTGGCATGCTCGTATCCGTCCGTATGATCCTGATGGCTCTCTATAGTACCATAGGGGCACCAAAAGTGATTACGGGTGCGCCGACTGCTCCTCTGCTGCGACATGCGGTCTCGCCAAAGTATCAAGGGAGCGGTTCTGTCCCGGCTCTTAGCACCACGGTTGGTTGCAACCCTCACCCAGCCTGGAAGCCGGATACAGAGAGGCTCACTGACTGATCCGGTGAGTCTGGCTGCCAGGCTCAGGCAGAAGTAACAGGCCACATCGTGAGCGGCTCGTCTGCACCGGGCAGAGCGAGATGCAGTTGTTTCAGGGCCGCTGGTTCGCTGCGGAGTTGCAGAGTTGAACCCACCTTTACCATCTGGCGGGTTGGGGGTACACCGCCTGTTGCAGGACGCCTCGGCTGAGATCCAGTTGTGCAAAAAAGCAGGCCATCAGCGTGCCCTGGGCGGGCGGATGACCTGCTGCTAGCGGAACTATGATACTATTTACCGCTAAGCGAACTCTCTCCGTATTCTGAGCAATTGATCTTTCTTGTGGATGATAATAGAGAATAGAGATAGGAATTGATGCGCTGTCAGTAGGATCAATGATGGCCTAGTGAAGCCGTGATTGGACCAGGGCAAGGGAGTAAGGCCCTACATGGAGGAGAGCGTGTCAAAGTGGCTGACGACGGCAGAAGCCGGGAAGCTGGTCGGACGGAGTGCCAGGCATATCGCTACGCTCGCAAAGACGGGCCGGATTGCAGGTCGGCGATGGGGGGCAACCTGGATGATCAACCGTGACTCGCTGGAAGACTTCTTTCGCGCCCCTCCACGCCGTGGCCCCAAGGGGCCAATCATCCATCAAGACAGGTAACTTGCTTCTTGCCTCCTGCAGGAATATCATAGTTCAGGTTCGATCAAGAGGGGTTTGTGGATGATGGGAACAGGAACATAGGGAGTAAGAGTCTCCTGTAACAACCTGTATGTTCGTTCTGCTGGTTTATAATTTGTGAGGCCAGGAGAGGATGTCATGAGAGAGAGTACCCGTAAGTTTGATCTCAATATCGAGCGCGTACTGGAGCATTGGACCGTTGCTCATGCTTTGCGCGAGGTCATCGCGAATGCGTTAGACGAGGCCGCGCTCTCTGGCACGGCAGAACCGTCTATCTTCAAAGATGAGCAGCAGGTCTGGCATATCAAAGATCATGGTCGAGGGCTGCGCTACACCCATCTAACACAGAAAGAGGATCAAGAGAAGCTACGTCATCCCGAGCTGGTCATCGGTAAGTTTGGGGTAGGGCTGAAGGATGCCTTGGCAACGTTTGATCGACACCACATCACGGTCCAGATTTTCTCGCCGCATGGAGATATTACCGTTGGTGCGGCTCCCAAGCATGACTTTGATGATCTTAAAACGCTGCACGCGCTGATTCACCCCCCTTCCGACCCGCAGCGAATCGGCACCGAATTTCTCCTGACCGGGATCAAGGATGCTGAGATGGCGCAGGCTAAAGATTTCTTCCTGCAGTACAGCGGTGATGAAGTGATTGCAAAGACGGCTTATGGCACTATTTTACGGCACGATGGGAAGCAACAGAAAGCACGCATTTATGTGAACGGCCTGCTTGTTGCCGAAGAAGAGCGTTTTCTTTTCTCCTATAACATCACCTCACTCACCGCCTCCTTACGGAAGGCCCTTAATCGTGAGCGCACGAATGTGGGGCGCGGCGCGTATAGTGATCGCGTGAAGACGATCTTGCTCGCTTGTGAGGACACGACCGTAGCCGATGCCTTAGCACAAGATTTGCAAAACCTGGAGCATGGTACGGCTCATGATGAACTGCAATGGCTCGATGTCCAGCTCCACGCCTGCCGGATTCTCAACGCTAGAAGGCGGGTGGTGTTTGTCACGGCCGAGCAGCTGCGGCAAGGTGGGTCGCTGATTACCCATGCGCAACAGGATGGGTATCGTATTGTGGTTATCCCCTCTACGCTTGCTTTCAAGCTACCCACCTTGCAAGATATCAACGGGCAGCAGGTGCGTACCCTGGACAACTACCGCAGGGAATGGGATGATAGCTTTCAATTCACCTTTATCCCACCCGATCAGCTTACTCCTACCGAACGAGCTATTTACGATCTTTCCGGAATGATCATGAGATTGCTTACTCCTCGTATTACTCTGGTAAAGGAGGTTCTTATTTCAGAAACTATGCGAATGAACAATTATGATAATAATGAAGCGGTAGGCGTCTGGGAAGAAGAGCAACAGCGTATTGTTATCAAGCGGAGCCAATTGCAGAGAAGAGGCGACTATGCTGCAACCTTGCTCCATGAATACATTCATGCGTTGAGCGGGGCAGACGATCAGACACTGGTATTTGAGGAGTATCTGACCCAAGCGCTTGGAGTGCTGGCAGATCGCTTCATCGATCTGCAGCATGAGCAGCATGGCCCGGAACAGGTGCACGGCTTTGAGGTCGAATGAGCTTTGTGAAGGAAAGAAATTGAGGAGTACCATAATTCCTTGTTTTGCACCGGGAGCGGGGGGGACAGGAGCTGCGGAGGTGTCGTGGCCCATTCACGTACCAGGGGGCCGGAAGTCCCCAAACACTCATCAGGCTTCGCAGGCATCTCCTCCAATCAGCCGTCGGGGGTCTACCCAAAAGCCAGGCAGGGGCCTCTCATTCCCCTGACCAGAGGAGCGACCTCTGATTCGCCCCTCCTCAAGTCCAGGAATGAAACACAGTATCCTTTTGCAAGCGTTTAAACAGCACCTCCTCAATTGGCCTGAATCCGGCTGATAGATTGACCCGCATGGGGCTATCGCAACTTTGGAGGTGCTGACCGCAGAATAACAGAATACAGGAACAAAGCAGCACATCTAGACGAACTTACCAAAGTGTCATCTTGACGCTTGCTTCGATCTGGTTGCGGGAGAACGTGGTATCCTCTGGTGACTTATCGGTGCTACCTGAAGTCAGAAAGGATTGCGCCTATAAATTTTTTTAATTGATGGTACATGAGGGCATGAGCCAGCACAGCCGGGTCAGTGAGCCGCCGGGCCAGTTGTTCCAGCTGCTGGGAGCGGGTCCAGGCCTGCTGATACTGCCTGGCCTCACTAGCGAGCGCACCCTGGATACACTGATAGTCAGCCATCAGGCGCCAGAAACGCGCGTTGTTTTCGTGCTGCAGCGGGGGATATCTTGCTGCAACGAAGCAAGCCAGGTGCTCAGATGAGCCAGGACCTGACGAGCTTCCCTGAGGAGGCCTACCTTACGCCATGGCCAGAGCTGTCGCAGCGTCGCAGCGACCCTCGCTGCGGCAGCTCCAGCAGGTCGCCACAGCGAGTGAACGGCGATGCGCTGCTCAGGGGGCCACTGAGCGGATCATACTCGCTCAGTCCCACGCACCACAGCGGAATGGTGAGCAAAGCGCAGACCTTGGGCAGCGTTGCCTGATCTTCAATGTGCTTGCGCCCCTGTTCGATATCCTGGATGTACTTCCAGCTCACTCCTTCGCCGCCGCCAAAACGGGCATGTCGTGGCCAGCGGGCGGCAAGCTCGGACTGGGTCATGCCTGCACGCTCACGGTATTCGCGATTGACACGGCCAATCTGATCCATCTTCACCCTTCCTTCGCCTGCAGAGTACACCCTCCTTAGAAGTAGGTGCCCACGGCAGCCTTTTCGGCTCGTGCGACTCCCAGAGAGGTTCCTGGACAACAGGACCTTCAGACGCTATCGTTGTCAGCAGAGCACAGGCACTCCTTCCGACTTCTGACCTGCTACCATAGAAGCGTATCAAAGAAGAGTCAGGTATACAAGAGCAAGCAAGCATTTGCCTGCAGCCGAAAGGAGTTCTCATCATGGCCCCCTGCTACCGCGGCCTGGCCCGTCAGCGCACCGGCCGTACCGCTGCCCGCGCTGCTGCTTGCGCCAGGCCCAGAGTGCCGGGCCTCATCTCCGTGAGCGGGCCCGGACGCATCCCTCTGTCGCCGGCTCTGGCCAGAACGATTTGTCATCTGCTCAGCCCGATGACATGATGCACACAACCCGTGGAAAGGAGCGCTGAGATGGCTCTCTTACGCACGTTGTTTGGTTGCCACCGCGCACGCCAGGCCCCTCCCTCGCCGGCACCGGCTCCTCAGCGTCGCTACCTGCCCGACGTGCCCTCTCTGTTGCCCAACGATCCGGCGGAAGACGTGACCGATGAGGAGAGTCTGCGCGAGTGGGTGAGCCTGTGGCTGATGCACGGGCAGGAGTGGGAAGCCCGCCGCTGCTATGAGGAGGTGCGGGCCCTCGCTGCCCAGCAAGAGGGGACTGTTCCCCGTGGGAGCAGATGAGACTGGTCAAGCTCGCTGCCGATATGCTATGCTTGATCCAGAGAGAACATGCATCTGAGGAAGCACGGTCCGGCCTGCTCATCCATGCCGTTCCCGTGCGCCAGCCTGGCGGCCTCGGATCCGCAGCATCTCTTGAGCCGACCCTGCCGACGCTGCTCCTCGCCGTTGGCAGTCCGCTGCGGTTTGCCTGGCAGCAGCGGCGAGTAGAAGCCCTGCTTGTCAGTTTTCAGGAGCGCAGCCGGGGCGTGGGCTGGAGCCGACGGCCTGAGCTGAGTTGTGCCGCCATCTGTAAGAGGAGCTTGCCACTGTGCCACCACACGAGTATGATTGCGATTACACCACCTCGCACCGACAGCTGCTGCTGGCACTTGCGGCTCTCCCGCTCGGCAGTGTTGGCGTCATCCTCCGTGAGAAGCAGCCCCGGATCATTGAGCACTTCCTCTCTTCGGCGACAGCGGGGATCGCTGCTTGTCGGGCACTGATGCACGGTCGTGACTGGCCCCTTGCTGAAGCTCCTTTGCTCTATCGTGTCCCTGCACTGGGAAACCCTTGCTGCTCGTCAGCATGCCTCTGCTATAGCAGGTATTGCCAGCCGCTTGCTGATCCAGGTCTATTGGATGCTCGCTTATCTGGCCAGGAAGCGCCCCGAACTGTCGAGGCGCTTCCTGCACCTACGCTCGGCTCTCCAGGTCAGTCGACAGCTAGGCGATGCCAGCCTCCTCATTGCTCTTCTGGGCTATCAGATGAATACCTTCACTCACACCAGGCAACCTGATCGGGCGCAGCTTCTCCTTCAAGAAGCTGCGCGCGTGGAAGAGAACGCCTCTCCCCTGGCTAGAACAGTGCTGCTGAGCAGTGCGGCATTAGCATATGCCCAGCAAGGGAGAGCGCGCGAAACCTCTACGGTGTTCGACCAGCTCCAAGAGCAACAGGCCCTGACCGGTGAGGAGGACCCACTCTTGGTTGTGATAGAAGGACGTCCCTTTCCTCCTGAAGCCAAGGCCTATCTTGAGCTTGCGCAGGGATTGCATGCGCGAGGCCATCCCGATCCCCGTCTGCTCGAACGCGCCTGGAACGTGCTGATAGCCCTTCCCTGGGGGACACTCAGCTTAGGGGTGCAGGTAGAAACCATGATCTGGCAGGCCCAGTTAGCTTTTGCCCAAGAGGATCTAGAACGCTGTGCTGTGTACTTGCTTCAGATCGCCCAGGAGGCCCGTGCCCTCCAGAGTGACCGTCGCCTTCAGGAACTGCGAGCTAGCTGAGGGGAACTTTAACTGTGAAATTATGAGAATATGAGAATAAGAAGGAGGTGAAGTATGATATCTAGATATGGCAAATGGCATGCTCTTTACGCACCGTTCGCTTTGCTCATAAGTATGCTGCTTGTCTTGAGTGGATGCTCTCCGACAAAAGGAACCAATATCTCAGACCCAACCATCACATCTATTCCAGAGGCATCTTTTTCGACAGCGAACCTCCTCGAGGTGGTGAGTTCAAAGGGAGTGGCTTGTAATTCTCCTGTCCCTGGCCTTTTCTTTTCAGAGAAGTCTTTGGTTCTTGCAACTGATCGGCTTATCTATGATCAAGCTGAAGTAAATCAGATAACCGCATTTGTCAATTCACAGGGGGCTGACCTTGTTGGAAATAGGGACACCCCCTTAATACCTCCGGATACGCTGAAATATATCACTGGAAGTCCTCCTGGCTCAGTGCTCTATCCAGGGGACTCCGAGGATAGTACTTTAGGTAGTACTTTCTGCTCTGTGTTTCTAACAGTCACGAATATAAGCCAGAAAACACTTCAAATTCCTCAGATGCATTTACGCTACCTAGATAACACCGAACCGAATGCGCAACTTTATCGCTTGATCAATGTTTGCTCTATTGGTCGACGTCTTCAAGAAGGAAATCGTTGTCCTGAGATGGGTGCTGGACCTGGGGTGGGTTACGAGGTTAGGTTCGCCGTTAGTAGAGGACCTGCCAACACGGTTCTCTCTGGCATACTTGGTCCAAACAATCCGACTCTGCCGAGTGGGGCAATACCTATCCTGAGACCTGGCGATGCTGCAGAGATTACCATAGGGATTAATATCACGGATTATACGAGTGGCCTCGTTGTTTCTGTCGTTCCTGAAATCGTCGTCACCTCTTCCAGCGGGACGCAAACGTTTACCCTCACCCAGTTAAAAATGGACATCGCCATTGCGGCTCCTCAGAATGTTTCTTGCTACGCTCTTAAAGGTACAACATTTGTGGAACAAAACCCGCAGATTCAACATGGCTCATGGTGTGTCTAGCTGGGAAAGATGCCCATCTTGTAGTTTTTGATAGAGATGCAAATTACTCTTGTCACTAAAAATAATGTGAAAAAGAGTGGGGAGAGTTAACGTATGTGTTTGTCCTTCATTGGCAACTCGATAGGTAATGGCGATGCGGAAGCTCAGAAAGACCTCGACTAATGAAGCGATTTGTATACTGATTCTATCTGTCTCGTGTAAAGTTAAGAAAACATAACTATAGGGGGGGTAATCGTATGTTGTGACAACGGGCACATTGGTATCTCCGCCTGTGTAAGTACCACGTTACAGGTTATAGTTGGACAATGCCGGTAAATTCTGCATTAACGCGTAGAGTGGATGTGGAATAGAGGTAATTTGCTCTACGATGATTTGTACCTGTTCGATGAGCAGCACATACTGATCCCGCCGGAGATTGCTTATGCCAATGGCAATACGAAAGATAGTTGGTACCTGCTGCTTAGGTTGATCGATACAAAGTGCCGGTACTCCCTGCTTTAATAATAATAATTGGTTCGGGTTCAGTCCCGAAGGATCGCCAGGAAAGACAAATGTGTTCTGCTGCGTACCAATGAACTGCACTGCGAGATTTTGATCATGGACTTCTCCTTCATTTTGCGAAGATAGTTGTCTGGAAGGTTGCTGAGAGGAATGACAAACAGTGAGGAAGCAAAGTGGGCGCGAAAGCAAGGGGAGAAGAGGGAACATTAGAACAAGCAAAATGGCAAGAGAAACAAGCAAGCTTCTCTTGCTCAGATGCTTTTGTCTGCGTTTTTGGGTACGTTTGCTATGTTGGCTTTCCTCGTCTCCAGCAACCTCCGAATAGCGAGAACCAAACTGCTGGGATCCATCGTCTGCCGATATCACACTCATTAGTTCTGGGTGGACTTCCGGTACAGTCAAAAACTTCCCTGATAAAGACTGCTCGAGCATGCCAGTGTCCTGGAGAATCTTTCCATTCTGCTCTAGTAGCTGGGAAGAGAGAGGGAAAGCAGGAGACTGTTTTTTTATCTCTTCGATTACAGAGCGAATGCCTTCTGCTACCTCAAAAAAAGCCTCATCCTGACT
>JADBKA010000195.1 GCA_014896635.1 Ktedonobacteraceae bacterium | reverse complement strand
GTTCTAGAACATGGGCCAGTAGTCCAGATAAGATAACGAAAAGAGGGGCGAAGCGAGGTCTGCTGGCACTTTAACGGAGGTGTAGAACGCGCATCATCAGATCAATCAGGTTTGCATATCTCTTTTCCCCCATGTTGGGTAGTGACCATCTCTGCGGAAGCCGGGAGAAGATAACAGGTTCTGGCGGGGCAGACCTCCTCAATGTGATATCAGCAGCCTGAGAAACGATGTGCGCATGCATATCATATGGAACTGCAATCTGTAGGCACGTGGATCAGACGATCCAGAAAAGACGGAAAACAGATTACTTACCAGTGGATGCGATTCTTCTTCACCGAACACGTGTCGCAGGATAATCGTTCTCTTCTTGAATTACAGCGGCGAGCGACCTGGATTGCCCTGGCGCTTATTTTACAATCACTCAATGAGTTGACATATGCCAGCGTGGTCCCGCTCATCCCTTACGCCGATGCGCTTATCCCGCCCGCCCTCATCCTGAGTAGCTTCTTTGCCATGTGGCGGGCCATTCGCCCGGCATCCCCCAAAGAGCAGGCGCAGATCGCACTTCAATGGCCAGCTACCTGGCAACGCATCGTCCTTATCCTGGCACTGCTGTTGACCATTCCGGGGGGCATCCTGCTTGGCCGGGGGCTGGCGATGAGTTTGCTACCGCCGCAATTCTCAAACGATGGCACATCGCTGGATACAAATGCTGCTATTTTGCTTTTGCAGGGACGCAATCCCTATACCGACTCTAACCTGGCCGAGCTGGCACGTCGCTTTCCCATCCAACCAAACTGGACAACGCCACTGCGCCAGGGGCAGTTCGCCAACCGGCTCGACTACCCCAGCATGGCCGAACTGCAATCGGTGCTCGATACCTCACTGAAAGCCGGCCACCTGCCCGAGTTTGAAGCCAGAGTGAGCTATCCAGCACTTTCTTTCCTTACCCTGGTGCCATTTGTCGCCGTTGGCAATTACAATGTGCTGCCGTTCTATCTTGTCAGCTACTTGCTGATTATCGCTATTGCCTGGAAAGTCGTACACCCCCCATTACGACCCTGGGTTGTTGTGCTCTCACTGGCAAATGTCCCCATGTGGTCATCGGCAGTTGGCGGTAACCTGGATGTGTTCTACACGCTACTCCTCATTCCGGCCTGGCTGTTACGCGACCGCCGCTGGCTTTCCGCCATTCTCCTCGGCCTGGCCCTGGCAAGCAAGCAGCCATCCTGGTTCTTTCTGCCATTCTACCTGCTCATGGTTTATCGTCACTACGGCTTGAAAGAAACGTTTGCTCGTGCAACGGTTGCCGGCGGCCTTGCGCTCGCCATCAACCTGCCGTTCATTCTCTGGAATCCACAAGCCTGGCTGGCCGGTGTGCTGGCTCCGCTGGCCGATCCGATGTTCCCGCTGGGCGTCGGGCTGATCAGCCTGAGCACTTCACACCTCTTGCCTTTCCTACCACAGCAGATCTACACCGTCCTTTTAGGCAGCGTGCTCCTGTTGATGCTGGCGTGGTACTGGCGCATCTGCCGCGAGCACCCTGAAGCCGCAATGCTGCTGGCAATTATCCCGCTTTTCTTCTCCTGGCGCAGTCTGCCATCCTACTTCTACTGTTCGGCATTCCCGTTGTTCATCTTACTCACTGCACAAGGGAAATCTCAACTGGTGTCCGAGATGCCAGTTGCACGCCCTCACAAACGTAGCGGGACTCTCGACATCAATATGTCGGCGGGTACCTCATAGCCAGGCGCAGCGTGGGCAGTCAGCAGGTAAGACAATCGGATGCAAGATGCCTGTGCATCTCGACGCCCGGCCTCCGGCGTGATACAATCCGGTATACGAAGATGCAGTCGGAGAAGGGATCATGTCACGGAAGAGAGAAAGCGGTATCACGCTTTCACAGGCTGAGAACGACCAGGTTCAGGATCTGCTGGCGCACTATCACCATTTCGCCGAGACTCTGCACAGCAGCACAAACCAGCAAGAGGTAGAAGCGGCGCTCACGCCAGTACGTTCGGCGTCCGAGGCCGTGCAGATGGCTCTGCTGAAGGCCCTGGCAAAAGAAAACAATGCAGACGCAGCAGATGTCCTGGCGGGGATCAATGCGCTCGAACAGGGCAAAGACGTGCGTAAAGAAGCTCGCCGCGCCCTGCTTCGCCTGGAATCAGCAGGCATTCGTCCGCAATGGCAACCGCCGGCAGCACATACCCCGCTGATCCAGTTAAACACGCCTCATCCCCCGCGCTTCTGGAAAGGCCAGGTGTCACAGACGCGCGAAGAGGGCATGGTACAGCTCTTCCTCTGCTGGGAACAGGGATACGATTACAGCGAGGTGCGCCTGGTCGCTTTCTTGCTTGACTTCTGGCAAGGGGGGGTAAAAGACTGCACGGTCGAGCTGGAGGGCAGGCGACGCGCCGATGAGCGTTTAGAACAGATGCGCGCTCGCCTGAGCGATGCACCACTGGTTAACTGCACTCTGGCAGAGGCACAGCGCCTGGTCAAAGAGGCGCTCTCCGTCAATGACTGGCGTGGCACTCAGCCGGCACAGGAGTATCGTACGAACCAGCGCCTCATCAACAGTCTTCTCCTGCAACGGGAGACTGCCAGTGGAGAGGACAGTGGTCGCACCTTTATCAATCCTGAACTCGAAGAGCAGGAAGTCGCTCTTCACTTTATCGGGGCGTGGTCGATGGGTGACTACGGCCTGGCCTACGACTTGCTGAGCAGCAGCAGCCCTGTACACGACCGGCTCACACGCGATGAATGGATCGAGCGCCGCCGCGCCTGGTCCGACGAGGCTCACCCGACACGGCTGGAACTGGCGTCTATCCATGAACGCGAACAGAGTCAGAGCGCACTCTGGCTACCAGCAACCAGCCCGTTGAGCCGTATCTCAGGACGCAAAGAAGTCGAGGTCGGCTGGTCGCTTGAACTGCTCGATACACCACTGAGCGGTACGCTCAAAGAGATGCCAATGGGGACTGCCGTCAACAAAGATACCGGGCGCCACTGGTTCTGGACTACTTTTACGCTTGTACATGAGCAGGACGGCTGGCGCATCCAGCAGATAACAGATGACGGCTCCAGAGTCCAGGGCTATGCCATTGCCGAGCTACAGCAGCGTATCAAAGAGCAGGAAGACGCGATTGAAACGAAAGTGCAGCAGGTACGCCAGCAACTGGCGCCGGACGAGCAAGAATTTACGCAGGAGATTTCCTGGCGCCTGACAACCATGTTGCACCTTTATGACGCATTGATAGCGCGTCTCCCTCTCGATTACGGAGTAGTTGAGAGCGCCTACAACGCTGCCGTCCTGACAGGGAATGCCGAGCGCGTCGCGGTCTACCTGGAACGCATGGTGCAGAAATTTCCCGATAACCGCGCCGAGAATCAACGCCGCCTCGGCTCTATCCTGGCAAATCTGGCCTACAAATATGATGCTCCAGAGCTACACGCCAGACAGGAGCACCTTCTCCAGCGCGCCGAAACGGCCCTACGCAATGCAGTTGCCGCCGATGCAAGCGCACTCAACCATGCCTTGCTGGCCGAACTCCTGCTCAGTGAAGGACGCGATGATGAGGCACAGACAGAACTGCTCACAGCCAGGGAGAAGGCCAGCTCCCCGGAAGAAGAAGCTACCATCGAGGCAGCCCTCGGCAACCTCGCCATGCGCCAGGAGCGATTCGCTGAAGCGATCCCCCACTATCAGCGCGTGATCACGGTCAATCCGGCCTTTCCGGCAATCTGGTTTAACCTGGGATTCGCACAACGCCTGCTTAATCGACTCGACGAAGCAGCTACTAGCTACCAGCGTGCTATCGAGGTCGATCCACACGAAATCCGTGCTTACGCAGAACTCATCGCCATCATGATGAACCGGGCTGACAAACAGCAAGCGCGCAGCATTGCACAACAGGGAATCAGCAATAATCCGCAATCGCCGCAACTGCATGCGCTGCTTGCCTCTGTGCTGTTCGAGATGGGCGACACACGCGAAGCACGGCGCGCAATCGAGCAGGCCGAATCGCTCGATCCTACAGATGAACTCGTGCAACGAACTCGCCAGTACATGGATAACAAGATACAAAAACGCTAACCGGGCGCTCAGCGCAGAAGAGGACGAAATCATGCCACAGAGAAAAGATCAGAATCGAGAGGCAAAAAAACAGTCCGGTGCTGACAATCCACAGGTGCAACAATTGCTTGCTCAATATCAAACGATTGCAGGTGAGCTGCATAACAGTGGAAATGAAGCAACTACCGTTGCCGTTCTCTCGCCTATCACAGAGCAGGATGAAGCAACGCAAATCGCACTACTCAAAGTGCTTGCCAGAGAACAATCGATACCAGCAGCCGATATCGCAGCCGCCATCTATGCACATGGTTCACAGAAAGAAGTACGCAAAGAAGCACGGCGCACATTACTCAAACTGGAAAGCACTAACATCTATCCACAGTGGCAGCCGGAAGCAAAACCCGCACTGCTCAACATGCTGACCGACGAGACTCCACAGGGCGAACAACCACGCTTCTGGAAAGGGCTGACCACCGATACAAAAGAATCAGGCGAAGTTCAACTGATCCTGTTCTTTGAGCAGGACGTTAATTACAAAGAAGTGCGCGTACTGGGCTTTTTGCTCGAATTCTGGAACGACGGCGTGAAGGACTGCTTTACAGAAGTGAGAAGTAAATCCAGCGCACAGAGACAGATAGAGCAGATGCGCGAACGCCTGGCAATAGGAGATGTCCACCTCGTCGAGTGCGACCTCTCTGAGGCGCGGTTACTGCTGGAAGAGGCACTGGCCGTCAACCAGCGCAAAGGGACAAAGCCCCATACAGATTTCGAGCGCCAGCGTCCGTTGATCAATCAACTGATACTGGAAGCCGACGAGGCATATGAAGGCGAGATGGAAGATGAGGAAGAAGAGAATGCTATCCTGAAGAATCCTCTTCTCTCCTCTCTTTCCAACGAACTTCAGAGCTTCCTGGTTGGCTCTCGCACTGAAGAAGCTGTTGCCACGTTTCTCCAGGACTGGGCGGAGGGGCGCTACGGCAAAGCCTATAACCAGTTGGCGAGCAATAGTCCTCTGCGTGAAGGGCTTGCGCGCGAACAGTGGATCGCACGCCGCCGGCAGTGGCGCCAGAATGCGCTTCCACATGATTTCAAAATCGACTTCTTGCGTGATCGCTCCAGTGAGGATGGAGAACCGGTAGTCGTTGAAGGTGGATGGTCGCTGGCATTCGCCAACTCCTCACCCGCCAGCACGCTACCAGAACTCCCTACCGCAACCCTCACTTTTGACGAAACGCAGCGTCACTGGCTCTGGTCGAGCTATACACTGGTTGAAGAGGACGGCACCCTGCGCCTTTACAGCATAAGTGATGAAGGCCAGAATGCCCACCAGCTACCAGAGGCAGAACTGCGCCAGCGCCTCGATGAACTCAAAACAAGGATAGACGAAATTCAGGCTCAGCTCGATGAGGAAGAGAGCGAAGAAATCGAGGAAGCGGAAGAACTGGAGGAAGAAATCGAGGAGGAAGAACTCGAAGAAGCAGCGGAAGAGGAAGGGGAGGAAGACGTGGAAGACGAGGAAACAGATCTGGACGAGGCGGGCGAGACTCTCGTTTCACTGGCCGAGCGCATTGAAGAGACCTTGCAGATCAGTGCATTGACTATGTACTATAACGACGTACTGATCTCACGCTTCCCAGATGAAGAGCAGGCGTACAAAAACGCTTCCGCCATCGCGGAAAGCATCCCCACCCCCGACCATGAACGCGCCGCCGCTTATATGCAGCGCATGCTGCAACACTTCCCCGATCCTCAAAAACGCGCAGATGCCCTGGAAGGACTGGCTCTCGCCTATCTCGGCCTGGAGGAATCTCACCAGCACAAGGAAGAGCAGGGGAAAGCAGAGCATTACCATGACCAGGCCGAGCAGAAACTACGTGAAGCTATCGCCATCAATCAGGCACCAGCAGCTTCTATTCTGCTGGCACATGCCCTTATAGAACGCAATACTGCCCAGAGCCTGGACGAGGCCGGCACCGTGCTCCAGAACGTCAACCGCGCTGAACTGACTTCCCAGCAGGAAGCAACCCTCGAAACAGCGCTCGGAAGGCTGGCAGAAGAACGCGGTGAGACAGAAGCGGCTCTCCGTCATTACCAGCGGACGGCAGAACTGGATGAAAATGCTCCTTACATCTGGGCCAACATCGGGCATATCCAGACACTGCTGGGCCAGATCGACGAGGCAGAGCAGAGCTTGCTGCGCAGCATCGACCAGGAAGAAGTGCCGGAATCTGCATACGTGGAACTGGCTCTGCTCTATGCTGAAGAGAAAGACGACTCGGCGCAGGCAATAGCGCTAGCAGAACAGGGCCTGGAGGAGAATCCCTACTCCGCCGACCTGCGCGCCGTGCTCGCCATCATCTATGTACAGGAAAACGACATCAAGCTGGCAGAAAAATACCTGAGTACGGCAGAAAGTATGAGCGAGAATTCACCATTCGTCAGGCGCGCCAGAGAGATCGTCGATCAACTTAAAGCCGAACAGAAGCGATTCAGAATCATCAGTTCACAGTCAGGCAAACAGCAGAAACGCAAGAAGAAGAAAAAATGATAGAGCAGCAGGAGCATTCTATCATCACCTATTATAATGTGACGCTGGGCGATTTAACACGAGAAGGAGATACCCTGGCCGAGATTCTTTTGCAACAGGCGGACGGAGAAACGCGCACCCAGACAGTGCGCGTTCCCGCCGGCCTGCCCGGTGAACGTGTCACCATCGCTGTCGAGGTGCCGCCGGAACGCACCGGACGGCGCCGGCATGCCCGCAAACCTCGCCCTCTGCGCGTCTGGATCACGGACATTCAAGAGCCATCACCATTGCGCATCCAGGCTCCCTGCCCGGTCTTTGGCACCTGCGGTGGCTGCCAATTGCAACATATGCGCTACGAGGCACAACTAGCGTGGAAACGTGAGATTGTGCGCAGGGCCTTACAGGAGATCGGTGGATTCCCTGAGCCGCCACTGCTGGATACCATCCCCTGCGCTATCCCTTGGCACTACCGGAATCATATGCGCTTCTCGGTCAACCGCGAGGGACAGCCCGGTCTCACAGCTCGCGGCACACATCGCGTGTTACCACTGACTACCTGCCCTATTGCCCATACGCAGATCAATCGCGCGCTGGATATACTCAGCCGGCATATTCATCCCCGCCCACAGCTTCTCATCCGCTGCGGAGCGGCAAGCGGTCAGGTACTCATCCAGCCTGCACAGCCAGAAGAAGTCGCACGCGAACTGGTCGCAGCCGGCCTGGACGTTCGCACTGAAACGATGGAAGAGCATCTGGCTGGCGAAACTTTTCGCATCCGGCCCAGCTCCTTCTTCCAGACCAACACTGCCCAGGCCGAAAAAATGGTACAGATGGTACTCGACGGACTGCTTCCCCTGCGCGAGCAGCACGCAAACCGACCAGAGAAGCAGGGAGAGCCGCTGACCGTCGTTGATGCCTACTGCGGCGTGGGAACGTTTTCGCTACTACTGGCACATCATTTTGACCGCGTGATCGCCATTGAAGAATCGGCCAGCGCCATTAAAGATGCGCAGTGGAATCTACGCACGGTCAATAATGTGGAGATTATCAAAGGCAAGGTTGAAGAGGTGTTGCCTGCGTACGTGGGACATCTCGACGGACTCGTCATCGACCCGCCGCGCGCCGGCTGCCAGCGCATGGTACTCGATGCACTGGCACACTACCCTGTGCAGCGCCTGGTGTATGTCTCCTGCGAACCATCCACGCTGGCGCGTGATCTACATATCCTCTGTCAGGAACAGAGCGCATACCATCTATGCCAGGTGCAACCACTGGACATGTTCCCACAGACAGCACACATTGAATGCATAGCAATCCTGGAGCGTTCATAACCCTATGACGAATCATCTTCCATTATTGCTGGCTTCCGCCTCACCACGCCGCCAGCAGATTCTGTCCAGGCTGGGCCTGCCGTTTACTACGGGCGTGGCGCCAACCGATGAAGACGCAGCGCAGGAATACTACCGGGGTCCGCTCGAAGGGCTGGCTCAATGGACAGCCGCACACAAAGCTCTGATGATGTACACACAGCCGGGTACCGTAAACCACCTTGTCATCACAGCCGACACCACCGTCCTGCTCGACCAGCAAGTGCTCGGCAAGCCACGCGATGAAGAGCACGCGCGAGCACTGCTACGTGTACTGCGTGGACGCTGGCACCGTGTCATCACAGGTGTCGTTGTTACCGCACTCACCAATGGACAGCTCCACTCGCGTGGTGCCAGTCGCACCACACCTGTGCTGATGCGTCCCTACACCGAAGCCGAAATTGATGCGTATATTGCAACCGGCGATCCACTGGATAAGGCCGGCGCCTATGGCATTCAGCACCCGCAGTTCCAACCCACCGAACGCATCGACGGATGCTATCTTAACGTCGTCGGCCTGCCACTTTGCACGCTGGTGAATCTGCTTGCTGAATTCGGCGTTCATCCCACCTCTCAAGGCTGCATCGGTACCGCCTGTCCCTGGTCGGAGCGATGTATCATCAACGGACCGCGCCAGGAGTCCCCTGCATTCATGCATGGGGAGGAAGGCGCATTCCATTGCTGGGAGACGGGGGAAACTTCCGACAAAAGGCAGCCTTGACAACAAAACGCCAATTTGATACCTTTGGTGCATGAAGCAGGTGATCACGGCCAAACTCAAACTCCTGGCGACACCAGAGCAGTTCCAGGCGCTGCGGGCAACGCAACTGGCCTACCGCGATGGGTTGAATCACGTCAGTCGCTACGCCTTTACGCACGGCAAAATCAGCAGCGGGCGGGCGTTACAGCACGCCTGCTACGAGGAGATTCGTCTGCGCTACAAGCTGCCGGCGCAAATGGCCTGTAATGTTCCTCGGCAGGTGGGCGCCACCTACAAGATGCTATGGACGAAGACAAAGCAGAACGCCGAAGCCAGGCGGGCCGGGTTCACCA
>JADBKA010000194.1 GCA_014896635.1 Ktedonobacteraceae bacterium | reverse complement strand
CTGCGAAGGTAGTGCAGCTGGCAGGGAAGGTTGATGGTTATTACTATTTTGCTGGTCATCACTATTTTGCTCGTCTTCCCCCTGGAAAGATGAAATCGGCGGGAAGGCAGGCATCGCAGCAGCTCGCTGCTCGCTGTTCACTTCTGTTTCACCCAATGCTGGCGCTTCGGTCAATTGCTCGCCATTGCTATCTTCCGCTGCGTTTTCGGCTGGCTGCGCCGCGAGGTGGTCATTATTATTGTTTTCAGGTTGCTCAGGTGGATTGGCACGTCTACGTCGAGTTATAGGCATAGAGATCTACTCCATCAAGAAATAGTGAGTACGCGCAATTTCTATGCAGCACTTGCATTATTATACTACGAGAGAGAGAAAATAAAAAATCATCTCTTCACCACTGAGGGGGAAGCTCATACCATGCTTTACCGTCAGGTAGGCGCTCCCCCCTCTCCATCCCCTCAGAGCAGAAAAGTGCAACCTGGTAGGAAGGCCAGGGACAGCCATATCTTATTCTTTATAAAAATCCGCATTGATTTTTATAAAGTTCTGCCACTCTTCCGGTACAGCCGACTCTTCAAAGATAGCGGTCACAGGGCATGCCGGCTCACAGGCGCCACAATCAATGCATTCATCAGGATTGATATAGAGCTGTTCTGCCTCGTCAAATCCTGGCTCATTGGGCGACGGATGAATGCAATCGACAGGGCAGACATCTACACATGATGCATCTTTCACGCCGATACACGGCTGAGTAATTACATATGTCATAGAAAACCTGGCGTAGAAACCCATCGCTATCAGGCAATGGGGAGAAAACGCCACCTCTCTTTCTGTCCGGGTATTCCCCTTACAGGGATACAATTTCAGTCACCTTCAGTATAGAGGGTTACTCAAACAATGTCAATTGCTTTACAGGAACAGTTCTGGCCAGATATTTTTTGCGATTGCAAGTCTAGCACGATTATGCTATGATGGCAACGCAAAGAACAGAGCGAACAGAGCACCAGCGTACCGGATAGTAGACAGGCTTTCTCTATGCATATGCAAAGGAACGGCCATTCCTCTGCCGCGCTTTAGGCGGCAGTCCCCTGGGCGGAGGTTTTATGGAAACAGATCAAGATCTCTCCTACCTCAAGCAGGTAGATATTTTCGCTCACCTGAATAATGACGAAGCCAGAGAGCTTATGGCGGTTATCAAACGGCGTACGTTTCGTTCAGGTGAAGTCATTTTTCACCGTGATGACCCCGGCCAGGTGCTCTACATTATTAAAGAGGGCAAAGTCAAAATCTCCCTCATGAGTCCTGATGGGCAGGAAATCGCGCTGGTCGTTCTCGGCAAAGGTGAATGCTTCGGAGAACTGGCGCTGCTGGACGCAGAACCGCGCTCAGCCGATGTCATCGCGTTAGAAAAGGTCGAGTGTTACAGCTTACAGCGGGCTGATTTCCACAAAGCCATCATGAAAAATCCTAAGATCGCTATTCGTGTGCTGGAAGTGCTCTCCCGCCGTCTGCGCAAGACCAACAATCAGGTTGAGGATCTTATTTTCCTGGATGTCTTCGGGCGCATAGCGAAAAAACTGCTGGAACTGGCAGACGAACACGGGGTCAGGGTTGATAATGGCACTCTCATCGACGTGCGCCTCACACAGCAGGAACTGGCCTCTATGGTGGGAGCCTCGCGTGAGAGCGTGAACAAGGTCATGGGATATTTCACAGAAAAAAAGTACATCAGCACAGACAGGCATAGAATAACCATTCACAGGGTGGACGAATTAAAACGCCGCATCTATTAAGTCAGAGCACATGCTAAATAGAGCGGCACAAAGCCTGTGGGAAACGGGGTGCAGGAGGCCGCCCCCTGACAGGGTTCAAGGGGTGTCCCCCTGGCTTTTTTTCCGCACCTGTTTTGCCCGATGATTTAGAGTAACCTGAGAACACACAGAGGAAAGGATAGATGCCTCTCAATAATACTCATATTGCCCGCTTTACCGCTTTGATCAACGCGCTGCGCCTTCGTCAGTGGACCAAAAACGGCGCAGTTTTTATTGGCATTCTCTTCTCTCAACACCTTTTCGACTGGCTGGCATTGGAGCGCGCTATCATCGCCTTTGTGACTTTTTGCTTTGCCAGCAGCAGTATCTATCTTTTGAATGATCTGCTTGACCTGGAGAAAGATCGACAGCACCCGGTGAAGCGGTTGCGTCCACTGGCAGCCGGGCGTCTTCCCGCCTCATGGGCCATTGTTACAATGGGCATGCTGGTTTTAGCAAGCGTCGGCATGATCCTCGTTCTCTATACACTTCCTTTTCCCCGGCAGCCAGATATTTTCGCTTCCCTGGGAGGAGCAAACTTACTTTTTGCCATCATCATCGCTTCCTATCTCCTGCTAATGGTGGCCTACGGTCTTCGCCTGAAACATGTCGTATTGATTGACGTTTTCATCATCGCGGGTGGCTTTGTGCTGCGCATCATGGCGGGTGCAGTAGCCATCCCCGTCTTCATCTCTCCCTGGCTCTACCTGGTCACGATCTTCCTCGCCCTCTTCCTGGCTTTGAGCAAGCGCCGACATGAACTCACCCTGTTGCAGGGGCAGGCCAGTTCTCACCGCCAGATCTTGAAAGAATACAGTATCCCTTTGCTCGATCAGTTGATCACGATTACCGTTACTGCTACCCTCATCGCCTACAGTCTCTATACCATCCAGGGTCCGACGGGTAATCACCGCCTGGTCGTGACCATCCCGCTCGTTCTCTATGGGATATTTCGTTATCTCTACCTGGTCTACATGCGCGGGCAAGGGGGAAGCCCGGAAGAAGTGCTATTGCGTGACCGGCACATGCTCGGGACCGTTCTGTTATGTACCATACTCATTATCGGTATACTCTACGTTATGTAGGTATACTCTGCATCACCACCCGGTGGCAAAGCTGGAAGGTTCTCTCCCTTGCAGTCGCGGGAGAGCATCCATCGACACTGGTGCCTGCTCTCTTTACCAGGATAGGATGCACCCCCGCCGGGCCTTTGTGATGCCACCTCTGGCGTACTACATTCTGTACAGACCAGACAGGAAACGCACTTTTTCTAGCACCGGACTGAACCGAACGCCAAAAAGGGGAACTCTACCATCCGAATTGCAAGCTTTCTTTCTCCCGGTAGAAACCGACCAGCAAGTTTAAGCGTTCTATCCCAGAAGACTCTCCCTTTGTGAGAGCGGACAAAAAGAAAGGAGGGCGGCACTTCTTCTTCACGCATATTCGTAGGCGTGCTGCCATACCTGTACCTTATGAAGACGTTGATCATTGTTCCGACATATAACGAGCGAGAGAATCTACGTCCTCTCCTGGAGGCTATTTTCTCCTATACTCCGCAGACTGATGTGCTGATCGTCGATGACCATTCCCCAGATGGAACGGGGGAACTGGCCGACCAGATCCGCGCTGAGGACCGGCGTGTCCACGTGATGCATCGCGCAGGCAAACAGGGCCTGGGGACAGCCTATATCGCAGGCTTTAAATATGCTATTGAGCACAACTATGACGCGGCGTTTGAGATGGATGCCGATTTCTCACACGATCCCCGCTACTTGCCTGTCTTCCTGAAAGAAATTGAACATGCCGACCTGGTTATCGGCTCACGCTATATCCGGGGTGGGGATACTCCTAACTGGTCACCGCTCCGCCGCTTTATTAGTGGAGGTGGTAACATTTTCGCACGCTTTATGCTCGGCATCCCCGTCCACGACTGCACTGCCGGTTTCCGCTGCTACCGTCGTCAGGTGTTGGAAAATATCGAACTGGACGAGATTGAGACGCAAGGCTATGGCTTCCAGGTAGAGATGACATATCGTGTGCTGCGCCGGGGCTATAAGATTGTCGAGACGCCGATTGTTTTCATGGACCGCCGCGTCGGCAAATCAAAAATGTCGCGCAAAATTTTCCTGGAGGCTTTTATCTACGTACTACGCACCCGCTTCGGCAAAAAGCGCCGGCCTTCTCAGGTACCGGTTAGCCTGCCTCTCAGCTCTTCCAGTCATCCTGGCTACCCACCAGCTCCCTGACACCTACCGTGTACGCAGGAGCATCCCGGTCACAGTGTGCTAACAACTTTTCCTACCCGTTTGAAACAGGACAGGACAAACGGGTAGGGTTTCCTGTTAGAGATGTCAAAAGTGGAAATCGTGCAGAAGCTTCAGTAGATAGGCTATCTCCGCACGAATATCCACATGCAGTATCTCAGCAATCGCAGTATTGGCCTGCTCGAAAGCGAGGGCCAGCACAATCAAGACAATGACGACCAGCAGGATGATCGCCAGTAACACGACTAAAACTCGTTCGATCCAGATCCCCCGCTTGCTGCGATCATTTGATAAAGCGCCTTCAGCTTGTTCAGTCTGCTGCTCAGGCCGGGTTGCGATTTCGGCTACCTCCTCCTGAGAGGTCTGCTGGGAAGACTCCGGCTGTGCTGTTTCGACTGCCTTCACATCTGTATCCTTCGTGGGAACTTCTGTCGCCATGCTCTGCCTGCCTTGCTGCCTCCGCTCTAGGCGCTGCCGGGCAGGGGCGGGATTGGTAGGGATATCAGCCAGCGATAACGTCTCCTTCTGGAAACGGCCATGACGTACACACACCAGAGGAGCTATTTCGTCAGCCCTTCGCACTGATTGCACCTGGCACACAGGCGCATAGACAGCTCCGCTCAGCGCCCTGGAGACCACGCGAAATGGTAGATCCGCTTCTTGCGCACATTCTCCACATACTCCATGCACGTCATCCCAGCACTGCGGGCAAGATGGACGCCGGCAGCGAAAACAGAAATGACACATGCTCATCAAGGCCGATTCTAAAGCCGGCACAGGACCTTGCCAGAGGTACGCATACTCCTGCGAAGGAACGTAGGCCGCCTGGCAGATAGCACAGTGGATTACCTCCTGCGCCTCATGCCTCTCCCGCTTGCCCCTGTCTCCCTCATTAAACGTTCGCTGCATACGCCGGAAGCGTCGCACAGCCTGATCGTCAGTCACCACAACCTCCAATGCATCACTCAAAGAAAATTTCTCTTGAATACCTGCATAAACGCCGGCCTGGTCTCCCTCTCAATGTATTATACACACAAAAAGAATGTACCAAGAAAATCACCGGCCTCCTGTGCAATCGCAAATGCAGGTAAAAGTATTTCCTCCGAACGAGTTTTTCTATATAATTTATATAATTTATCTATCACAATACTACTTTAGTGGCACCCGCCAGAAAGGATGTGATTACCTTTTTTAGCTTTTTCACCAGGAACATCTCTCTTTTCCAGGGAGGACTTACCCCTCCTGCAAAAAACCGGTAGAGAATAGACTCGGTGCTAGAATGCCTGTCTTATATCTGCCAGAAGGGCCGTCTTAGATTATAGAGCGTCCTACCAGGAAACGCTCAACTCCTGCTACCTGTCAATCGTTCTGTAATATCGCGTATACAGTACGATGTGGACACCGATTTCAGTGTAGAAACATGCTCAAGGAGGTCTGTTCATGAGACGATTCTTCACACCGCTATTTGTCATCTTTGCACTGATTCTCTTGAGTGCCTGTGGTGGCGAAACAGGGGGGACCGGCGGAACCGGCGGAACGGGTGGCTCTGGCGGAGCACAGCAGGGCCTGACCAGCGGCAACAGCTACATCGCCTGCCCTTCCACCACCAATACAACGGCGGCTGCCGCAGAGAACGGCACCGTCACTCTTACCGTTGCTGGTGCAACCTCATCTCCGGCGGAAGAAAACCTGGTCAAGCAGAATCTGGATAAGTTCCAGCAGAGCCATCCCAACATCAAGATCAACTGGCAAAACATCGGCTCCGGCTATACCGACAAGATGCGCGCGAATATCGCCAGCGGCAATGTTCCCGACGTATTTTACACACAAATGGATATGGCAAGCGAATACATCCCCAACGGGAAATTGCTGAACCTCTCCCCCTACATGGCACGCGATAATGTGCCGGCTTCCAATTATTATCCATCATTGCTGGCACCCTTTAGCTGCCAGAAAGGGCAGATCTACGGCATCGCCAAAGACTGGAACTCACTCGCACTTTTCTACAATAAGAAACTCTTCCAGGACGCAGGCGTGGATTTCCCCACTGATAAGTGGACCTGGGACGACTGGAAGGCAGCCGCTAAAAAGCTGACGAAAACCGGCAATGCCGCTACGTCCGTCTACGGCATCACGTTCGATCCCGACCCCTCGCGCTGGCTGGCCTTCCTGTTTGCAAAGGGCGGCTCGGTGCTCAACAAAGACGGCACGAAAGCAGCGTTCAACAGCCAGGCCGGCATTGATGCCCTGACCTTCTTCTCCAGCTTCATCAAAGATAAAGTGGCGGTCACGCCTGGCGAAGTCGGCGCAGGCTGGGCAGGCGACGCTTTCGCCAAAGAGCGCGCTGCAATGGCCCTGGAGGGCGGCTGGCTCATCCCCTATCTGGCACAATTCCCTAACGTCCAGTATGGGATCGCGCCCATCCCCAGCACGCCCGATGGCAAACGCGCCGACCTGATCTATACGGTCGCCTGGGGCGCTTATAGTGGTACCAAACACCCGGATGCCGCCTGGCAATTGATCAAATATATGACCGATAAAGACGTGCAGGCCAGCCAGCTCCACGCCGGGTTCGCTCTACCCTCCCTTAAGAGCCTGGCGAACGATCCCTACTTCCAGCAGAATCCTGGCGTCAAGGTGATGTTCGACGCAGCCAGCTACGGCTACGCCGACAACTACGGGCCTCATGACGCTGTCATTCACCAGGATCTACGTGCAGTAACTGATGAGGTGTTCCATAACAAAACAGATGTCCAGACAGCTTTGAAGAAAGCCGAACAACAAATTAACAACGAGCTTTCATCATAAGCTGAATGAGCCGTGACACAACTCTCCCGCTTAGAGTCAGCGTCACGGCTCACCGTCGCTGAAGCCAGGCTCTGACCAAAGCCTGGCTTCGCTCACCTTTTATCACTCTGCTCAGGATATGTAGCTAAGTAGCAAGGAGCTTCCTTTATGCAACAGGCAACTTCTCTACCAGGAACACGAGAATCCAAAGAAAAGCGTATAAAGCGGCGTCGCACTTATAACTCGCGGGGTGGGCTGCCCGGCGAGACTCTCAGCGGCTACCTGTTTCTCGCTCCCTACCTCTTCGTTTTGATCATCTTTTTTATCTTCGCCGCCCTTGTCGGATTCATCTTCAGCCTCTTTAAGCTGGATATTGGCTTTAGCACGCCGGTGTTCATCGGCTTCAACAACTACATCGCTATCTGGAACCAGCTCGGTTTCGTCAATGGCTTCGAGAACGGCGATTTCTGGATCTCCCTCGGCAACATCATCCGCTTCGTGATCGTCGTGGTCACAGGCCAGACGATTCTGGCGCTGATCCTGGCCCTGCTCTTGCAGCGTATCACCTTCCTGCAAGGCGTTTTCCGCACGACTCTCTTCCTGCCCACCGTCACCTCTTCCATTGCTATCTCCATTATCTTCCTCTGGCTCTACCAGCCACAGGGCCTGGTCAATTACATCCTCTCTCTTATCCACATCGTCGGGCCTGAATGGCTTCAGGACCCGAATACGGCGCTGCCGGCGATCATGTTGCTCAATATCTGGACGACTGCACCCACCTACATGATCTTCTACCTGGGCGGCCTTCAGAGCATCCCCCGCACGCTCTATGAGGCAGCCGCGACAGACGGGGCTGACCGCTTCCAGACTTTCTGGAATGTGACGCTGCCATTGCTGCGCCCAATTACGTTCCTGATCGTGGCGACCGGCACCATCGGTACCTTCCAGTTGTTTGACCAGGTGTTTATCATGACCCAGGGCGGCCCGCTGAAATCAACGCTCTCACCGGTCTATGTGATGTATAACACCGCCTTCAATCAGCATAAATTCGGTCTGGCCTGCGCCATGTCTGTTCTACTTTTTGTTCTTGTACTGATTGTCACTGTGCTTCAGCGTCGTTTCATTGATGTGGACGTCCAATATTAGCTAGAAAGGAAGAGATGAGATATGGCACAGGCTCAAACAGGCACAATGGCATCGACACTGGTGGCAACTGCCAGGGAAGAGAAAGCACGCCGCATCACCCCATTCGATGTGATCGTCTATCTCCTGCTGATTTTCTTTGCGCTGATAGCTCTCGGACCATTCATTTTTTCTTTTCTATCGTCCTTTAAAACGCTCGAGCATGTCCTGGACTTTCCCCCTTCGCTGATCCCCAATCCCTGGACATGGGCAAACTACCAGGTAATCCTCAGCAATTCACTCTTCCTGCGCTGGCTGCTCAACTCGGCCATCTTCGCCGCCGCGACAGTAGTTCTCAATGCCCTGTTCTCGGCAATGGCCGGCTATGCCCTTTCGCGCCTGCGTTTTCCCGGCCGCGATACGATCTTCCTGCTCACACTGGCCGTAATGATGGTACCACTCCCCATCATCGTGTTGCCGAAATTCCTGATCGCCTATAACATGCACATTACCAACAGCATGCTCGGCCTGATCCTGCCCTACATGGTTCAACCCATCTCGGTCTTCCTGATGGTGCAGAACCTCAAGAGCCTGCCCAGAGAACTGGAGGAGGCCGCGATGATTGACGGCGCGTCGCGCTGGCGCATCTTCTTCCAGATTGTGCTGCCGCTGGTCAAGCCGGCACTGACCGCCGTCGCCATCCTGAGCTTTATGGGGTCCTGGAACGAGTTCTTCTGGTCGCTACTGACGCTCAACAGCCAGGACCAGCTCACGCTGCCTATCGGGCTGAGCTTCTTCAAAGGCGCTCACTATACCGAGTACAATCTGCTGCTGGCGGGTTCGATGTTCAACACGATTCCGGTGCTGATCGTCTTCTTCATCTTCCAGCGTTACTTCATTGAGGGCATTGCATCTGCCGGCCTCAAAGGATAATAGGTTTTCGAGCAAGAAAACGCGAAAGCGTTTTCTTGCTCGAAGCACTCAGGGGAGACCTCCATAAGCGTTAACTTAAGGAGGTATTCCTTCTCTCTCAAAAGAGAAAAACAGGAAAAAAGGATTTTTCGG
>JADBKA010000193.1 GCA_014896635.1 Ktedonobacteraceae bacterium | reverse complement strand
TACCGATCACGAACTCTGGTGGGAGCGGCAGATCGAGCAGCGTCAGAATACCACCGACCTGTTTCAGGGCATCTTAGAGGCTATGATCGCGCTCCGCGCCGATCAGCCGCCTGAAGACACAATAGAAGCACAGCGTGAAGCGCACATGCGGCAGACGATCCGTACGGCACAGCAGGAAGGCTACCAGCGCATCGCTGTCATCTGCGGTGCCTGGCACGCTCCTGCTCTGACCGGAGTCACTTCAGAAGCAACAGAACAGGCAGAGGCCGACAGAGCATCGCTGGCAGGACTCAAGTGCGTCAAAGTCGAGGCCACCTGGATTCCCTGGACTAATTCGCGCCTCGCCTATCGCAGCGGCTACGGCGCTGGCGTCAACGCGCCAGGCTGGTACGAGCATCTCTGGACCGCTCAGGACCGCATCGCCACGCGCTGGATTGCACGAGCCGCTCATCTTTTGCGCGAACAGGACCTCGATGCCTCATCGGCCAGCACTATTGAAGCCGTGCGCCTAGCCGAAACACTCGCCGCCTTGCGCGATCTCTCCGTACCGGGTCTGGCGGAAATGAACGAAGCCATCCAGACGGTCCTCTGTCATGGCAACGTCGAACCTATGAGCCTGATCCGTGACAGGCTGGAGATTGGCGAAAAGCTCGGACATGTCCCATCCGAAACGCCTGTTGTGCCATTGCAACGCGATCTGGAGATGCAGCAGCGTAAGCTGCGTCTTCAACCATCAGTCGAGAGCAGGACGCTCGAACTGGATCTGCGCAAAGATACCGACCGCGCACGTAGCCAGTTATTGCACCGCCTGCGCCTGTTGCACATCCACTGGGGAAAGCCCCAGCACGTCTACGGCAAGGCCGGCACCTTCCACGAACACTGGCAATTGCAGTGGCAGGTCGAATTTGTCGTCTCGCTCATCGAATTTAGCACCTGGGGCAACACTGTTGAAAGCGCCACAACCGCCTTCGTCAACCATACAGCGCACCAGGCGGCATCGCTGTCCGATCTGACTGAACTGCTAAACGGGGCGATCCTCGCCGGGCTGAGCGGAGCCATCGAGCGCATTCTCCAGGCCATTCAACGGCGTGCCGCCGTCACCGGCGATATCCACCACATGATGCATGCGCTGCCGCCGCTGGCGCGCATCGCTCGCTATGGCGATGTACGCGGCACACAGAGCGAGCAGATCCTGCCCATCATCGACGGGCTGTTCGAGCGCATTCTCATCGGACTGCCGGGCGCCTGCTCCTCGCTCAATGATGAGGCTGCCCAGAATATGGTGGTCTGCATTGATGAAGTACAGGAAAGCGTCCAGATACTGGACCGGGCAGAACCGCGCGAACGCTGGCAGGCCATGTTGCGTCGGCTGGCAGAACGCGAAAATGTGCATGGCTTCGTGAGGGGGCGCTGCTGCCGCCTGTTGTTGGAACAGAACATACTCTCCGAAGAGGAGACGCAACGACAGACGGGACTGGCCCTTTCACCCGTTACGCCGGCAGACCAGGCAGCAGCGTGGATCGAAGGGGTTCTGCGCGGCGGCGGCCTGGGAATCCTGCACCTGGACGGCCTCTGGCACGCCCTGGATCGCTGGCTCAGCCAGCTTGATAACGACGTTTTTACCGCACAGTTACCGATTCTGCGCCGCGCCTTTTCCGGCTTCCAGTCACCTGAGCGGCGTAAGATGGGTGAAAAAATTAAACATCTGCATACTACTACAGACGTCGGGCCAGACCGTCTAACAGACGATCATGAACCGGTTCACCCGGCACGGGCGGGTAGTGTCCTACCTGTACTGGCACAGATTATGGGGGTAACACTTCATGGCAATTGACGAACAGGAGCGCCAGCGCCGCTGGCGCCTGGTGCTAGGGAAAGATGCTGAAGAGAAACCAGGCAGCGGACCACAACTCGGTCAACAGGATCTCGCTATGGACAAGGCGCTGGAAGCGCTCTATAACAGCGAGAAGGAACGCGGCGGCCTGGGCGCTTCATCACCGCGTGTCGCTCGCTGGCTCGGCGATATTCGCACCTACTTCCCATCGTCAACCGTGCGGATCATGCAGAAAGATGCACTTGAACGCCTCAATATCAAACAAATGCTCCTGGAACCTGAGATGTTAGAGCAGGTTGAGGCAGACGTTCATCTTGTCACCACCCTGCTCTCGCTGAACAAAGTGATTCCTGAGAAGACGCGCGACACCGCGCGGCAAGTGGTGCGTAAGGTGGTGGAAGAGCTTGAACGCAAACTGGCGCAGCAGATGATCCAGGCTGTGCGCGGGAGCCTCAATCGCGCTACACGCAACTATCGTCCCCGTGCCGGGGAAATTGACTGGCAGCGGACCATTCGCGCCAACCTGAAAAACTACCAGCCTTCGCTGCGTACGATCATTGCCGAAAAGCTCATCGGTTATGGACACAAGCACAAAACCGCAAAGCTGCGCGATATCGTGCTCTGTATCGACCAGAGCGGCTCAATGGCGACCTCGCTGGTCTACTCAAGCATTTTCGGCGCTGTGATGGCCTCTATCAACGCCATCAACACACATATGATCGTCTATGACACCTCGGTGGTGGACCTGACAAAGGATCTCAAAGATCCGGTAGATCTGCTGTTCGGCACTCAGTTAGGCGGCGGCACCGACACCTCGCCTGCGTTGAGCTACTGCCAGCAGATCATTACGCGCCCCAATCAGACCATCCTGGTGCTGATCACCGACCTGTATGACAGCTCACCTGAGCAAATGCTGCACAAAGTTGCCGAAATCGTGGGCAGCGGCGTGCAGATGATCTGCCTGCTCGCGCTCGATGATCACGGCGCACCCGGCTACGATCAGCATACCGCGTCCAGAATGGTTGAACTGGGCATCCCCACCTTTGCCTGCACGCCCGACCTGTTTCCTGATCTCATGGCGGCGGCGATCCAGAAGCAGGATCTGAGCCTGTGGGCAGCAAAACACGATATTGTGGGAGCACGAGGAGAGAAGTAGCAGAATGTGTGGCGGGAGTTGGTATTGCAGCTCCCGCCATACACTACAGATTGGTGATAAATTCTTCAGGCGTGACACCTGCTTGCTTCAGGATATTGCGTAATGTTCCTGAAGCAAGTTCAGGGTGTAATGGAATAACACAGCCTACCGTCGCGCCGGGAAGCTGCTTTTTCAATATTACATGGCTACCACGCTGTCTAACCGGCACAAATCCCAGATGTTCCAGAGCTTTGATTGCCTGATCACCAGAAACTCGCGGCAATTTAGGCGGCATAGGTAGCCTCAAAAGTCGTTATCAATGTCCGCCTGACATCAGGCAGTGGAAACTCTTCGAGGTAGAGTTCGGTGGCTTCCTTCAAATTTGCGACAGCTTCTTCAACTGTCTGGCCCTGGCTGGCCGTTCCTACCTCAGGGCATTCCGCTACATAGAGATTTCCTTCTTTGTAGAGAACGGCGGTAAAAGTTCGTACAGCCATAGAGAGATTTCCTTCTTTGTAGAGAACGGCGGTAAAAGTTCGTACAGCCATAAAACAATAGTTTCTTTGATCACTATATCAACAACCTGCTGAAGTTTCAAGTTCTGTGGAAGAGAAGCCCGGCGCATTCCGCTCTCGCCACCTATCAGGCAGCAACCCTACAATATTTCAGGGGGAAAATAGGGATTCTTGCCGATAGACACCTGCTTGAGCAGGCCCTATGCTGATGTATGCTATAATTGATACGGTAGGTTGTACTCAATAGCCTGAGCAGGGAGATAATAAAGCGCAATGGCAACCTCAACCTATTCAGGCGCTGGAACGGGCCTGACCATGCAGATACGCCCTGTGTTCTGGCTCCTGCTGCTCTTTTCTTGCGCCAGCGCCCTGATCTTCTGGGCGCTCTACCCGCCGGATGTGCCGGCGGTCTTGCAGGTTCATGTGACACAACAACGCCTGGATGCAAACGGACTGACGACGCTGGAGATTCACCTGACCGATCCGCAGGGTATCCCGCTCGATCACGCCCAGGTAGTACCGAGCGCGTATATGACCAATATGGCGATGTCTGGCAACGATGGCGCCGTGCATACCCTGGGAGCAGGCAAGTACCAGGTGCAGATGTTCTTATACATGGAAGGCCCCTGGGCTATCACGATCAGCGCCCAGGCCGACGGTTTTCTACCACAGCAGCAAACACTATATGTCAATGTAGGATAGCTGGCTTCTCCAGCTTTGATAAGATGGTAAAACAGCAGAGGGAAATGTCGAGGGATTGAGTATTTCTGGATGAAGCAAGTGTGGGAAGGGAGCAATACTGGTGCGTAACATCGTCAGTTACCTGCGTAACTGGGTGCAAAGATGGCGCCTCTCCCTTTTTGAAAAGGTCATCCTGGTCAACAGTCTGATGCTGGTGGGCGAGGCGATTGTTGGCCTGTGGGTAACGAGACACAGTATAGAAGTACACCATTACCTGATTGACACAGGGTTTATCATTCTCGCCACTATTTTTACCCTGTTCATCAACATCATCCTGCTGCGCGCCAGTTTCCGCCCGCTCTTCCACCTGCTGACCATCATTCGCATGGTGAGCAGTGGCAATACGCGCGCTCGTGCAACGATCACCGATCCCACATTAGAAGTAGGAGAGCTGGCCCAGGCGTTTAACAGTATGCTTGACCGCCTGGAAGAGGTGCGGCGCGAACAGACCATGCTGATCTTGCAGGCACAGGAAGACGAGCGCAGGCGCATCGGGCTGGAACTCCACGACGAGACAGGACAGAACCTGACCGCACTCCTTGTACACACCGAACTGCTGCACCAGAAACTCCTGATTCTGCCCGAAACAGATGTTTCGTTGCAAGCCCGGCAGCAGATGACTGCTGACCTGCGCCAGCTCAACAGGCTGGCACAGCAGATCCTGGAGAACATCCGTGTGCTGGCACAGCAGCTCCGACCGAGCGTGCTCGACGATCTGGGACTGCTGGCCGCCTTTCGCTGGCTGGTAGAGGACAGCGAGCAGCGGCTCCATCTCCCCACCGAACTCAAAGTTGAAGGGCTTGAGAAGACCTCTCATCCCTTGCCACCACCCATCGAGACAGCCCTGTTCCGCATCGCTCAGGAGAGCCTGACCAACATTGCGCGCTATGCCCACGCACAGCATGTCTGGATCACGCTCACCAGAGATCAGCAGTGTGTCACACTACAAATCCGCGATGATGGCTGCGGTTTCGACACCGCCAGGCGCACTACTACTCTGGGCATTCCAGGCATGTGCCAGAGGGCCGAGTCGCTCAATGGCACACTGACCATCCACTCACAACCAGAGCAAGGAACGACCGTACAGGCGCAGATCCCCTTGCCAGCTACACCGGTATCAGAGACCACCGAGCCAATAAAGGAAACTAGCTATGTCCGCCGATAATGATGCATCAACGATCAATGTACTCCTGGCCGATGACCACGATATTTTACGGCAGGGGTTGAAGTTGCTCCTCGAAGCTCAGCCGGATATGCGCGTGATAGGCGAGGCCCGTACAGGCACTGAAGCCATTACCGCCATTCAGCAGCTCGATCCCGACGTGGTGGTGCTGGACATCAGCATGCCACAGATGGACGGACTCGAAGCTTGCCGGCATATTCGCAGCCAGCAATCGCGCACCCAGATCCTGATTCTTACTATGCATGAGAGCGAGGAATATTTCCTGCAAGCACTGCGTGTGGGTGCAGCGGGCTATCTCGTCAAGAAAGCAGCGCCCGCCGAACTCTGTGCAGCCGTTCGCACTACCGCCGGCGGCGGGGTATTCCTCTATCCAGGGCTGGCGAAAGCTCTTGTACGCGCTTATCTGGCATCTCAAGCAAACCAGGCAAACGTTCCGACTGCTACTCCCTCGGCCAGTTCGGCAGGGCCGCTCTCTCATGCACTGAGCGTCCTGACTCCACGTGAAATGGAAGTGCTCAAGCTTGTAGCCGAGGGCAGAACGAGTCAGGAAATTGCCGATCTGCTGGTTTTGAGTGTGAAGACGGTGCAGGCGCACCGCGCGAACATCATGGAGAAGCTGGGACTGCGCGACATTACTCACCTGGTGCGCTTCGCCATTCGTCACGGCCTGATCTCTGCCGGCCCCTAACTGGCAGCCACAGCCTCGTAACTTCAACTTTTCTCGCCCTATCCTTTCACGCTGCCAAGCGTCAGGCCATTGCGCCAGTAGCGTTGCAAAAGGAGAAAGCCAATGATCAGAGGTAGGACGGAGAGCAAAGCGCCCGTAACCAGCAAACTATAGACAAACTGCTGCGCTCCGCCACTGGTGTAGGACGTGTTCCAGAGTTGCAGTCCGACCGTCACAGGATACAGCCCAGGATCGCTCACCATCACATACTGTAAAAAGAAGTTATTCCAGACGGCAACAAACTGGAACAGGAAAATCGTCACCAGCGCGGGCGACATGATACGCAGCACAACTGACAGGAAGATACGAAACTCGCCAGCTCCATCGACCCGCGAAGCATCGATCAGATCATCCGGTATAGAAGCCTGAGCATAGATGCGTGACAGATAGACCCCGAAAGGACTGACAATGCTTGGCAGAATAATGGCCCAGTAGGTATTCGTCAGATGCATACCCGTCATCAATAGATAGAGTGGCAGAACCAGCACCGGTGTGGGTATCAGAATCGCTCCTAGAATAATAGAGAAAACCAGGTTACGGCCAGGAAAAAGGTACTTTGCCAGCGCGTAGCCCGCCATCGCCGAAAAAAGCGTACCCAGAACCGCGCTGCTCCCGGCGTAGATAAATGAGTTCAACAACCAGAGCGCGTAGCTACCACCATTATAGGTGAAAACGTTTTGCACATTCGTGACCAGGTTGAAGTTATTGCCAAACCAGAGGCCGAATGTACCAAAGAGATCACCCGACGTTTTTGTTGCCGAGATCAGCAGCCAGTACATTGGCAGGAGAAAGTAGAGTGAGATCACGAACAGGATAGTCATGAGCAAAACCTGGTCCGCACGAAAGCGAGCAGGATGCTGCACTCGCTCAGCCCTGGCAGCCGATGTTTCGAGCGTTTGTGAAGCTGTGGTCATCGTCTATACTCCAGAGTAACGCTGCGTCAGACGTAAGAAGCCAAATGAGAAAACGAACGAAACGATTGCCAGCACTACAGACAGTGCCGCAGTATAATAGTAGTTGTTGTTGCTGAAGGCCGTAAAGTACGCATACAGATTAGGGGTGTAATTACTGGAGATGCTGTTGGAAATCTGGGTCAGCACCTGCGGTTCAGTAAAGATCTGGAGCGTGCCAATAATTGATAGAACACAGGTCAGCACCAGTGCAGGTGCAACCTGCGGGATCTTGATATACCAGGCCAGACCCAGGCCGGTGCAGCCGTCAATACGAGCCGACTCATATTGTTCCGTTGGGATAGCCTGGAGTGCGGCAGTAATAATCAGCATATTGTAGCCGGTATATTCCCAGGTGACGATATTTGCCATCGACCAGAGCACTGTCCCCGCTCCCAGAAAATCAATTTTCACACCGACAGAGTGGAGAAGCTGAACAATAGGACTGAGCTGAGGAAAGTAGAGAAAGCCCCAGATCAGCGCGCCGACTACACCCGGGACAGCATAGGGAATAAAGAAGGAGACACGGAAAAATGGTTTGAGGCGCACGACAGCGCTATCGAGAAGCAAGGCAAGCAGCAGAGCCAGGCCGAGCATGACTGGCACCTGCACTATGCCGAAGAGCAGAATACGTCCCAGGCCATCGAAAAAATTCTTATCCACCAGCACATCGTGATAATTGCCCAGGCCATAAAAACTAATCGTCGGAGCACCCAGACCCAGGCCGCTGCGCTGCGAGCGGAAGAGGCTCTGATAGAGAGCATAAAAAATAGGCAAGATAAAGAATACGATAAAGAGAAGGCCGAACGGAGCCAGAAAAACATAAGGCACAACAACAGTACGCGAGATAAAGCGACCTTGTGGCAGTGCTTTTCGTACAAACAGCTTGACTTCAGCTTCAGTCTGGGACATACTCTCTTTGAGCGCCATAGCTGCAACATCCTTTCTCTGCACCATAAAGGGACGCTATTTGCTGGAGAGACCACCGCTGCTCAATTCAATGTTCTGGAATTGCAGCAGTGGTCTCCACGCTCCATACGGGCATCACTGCGAGAGGGTGAAGCCTTGAGTTTGCATCGCCTTGACGGTGTTATTCTGCAAGGCATCTAGCGCCTTTGGTAGCGTCGTCTTACCGTCAACCGCGCTACTGAAGCCGTCTGACATGTCAGTGAAGACCTGGTTCATCGTCGGCCCCCATTGGAATTTGACATCCACGTTGGCCGAGGCAGCCTTGAACACCTTGTTGATATCCTGGTTGCTGTAGAACGTCTGCACCGATTGAGGCGTAGGCTGGTTCAGCGCAGCTTGAAGAGCAGGGTAGAGTTGCGCTCCCTGAATCATAGCATTGACGCTGTCCATGTTGGTGTTGAGCCACATGGCGAATTGTGCGGCTTCTTTTGGATGTTTAGAGTTTTTGAAGACGACCGTTGTGGAGCCGCCCCAGTTGCCGGCCACCTGCTGTCCCGCCGACCATTGAGGCATCGGCGCGACGGCCCACTTACCAGAGGTTTGAGGTGCGTTGGAGAGAATGGTATTGGCGCCCCAGACAGCGGAAATCCAGGTGAGTACCTGGCCGGTTTGCAGATCATTGTACCACGCCTGCGTAAAGTCAGGATCAGTCTTCAGCAGCTTCTTATCGAGGAGAACCTGCCAGTAAGCCGCCGCGTTCTTTGATGCTTCATCGTTGATACCGACCTTCCAGGCATTGTTGCTGGTCTGGAACCAGCGTCCACCCGCCTGCCACGCCAGGCCTATCCACCAGCCTGCCTCTTTAGGCGGGAAGTCGGTGATATACGCTTTGGGATCAGCCGCGTGAATTTTCGCTGCGGCAGCGGCAAAATCCTGCCAGGTTTGAGGAACAGAGACGCCATATTTCTTAAAAAGGTCGGCGCGGTAAAACATCGCCATCGGACCAGTATCCTGTGGAATGGCGTAGACCGCATTGCCCTGAGTGACCTGGCCCCATGTCCAGGGAA
>JADBKA010000192.1 GCA_014896635.1 Ktedonobacteraceae bacterium | reverse complement strand
GCTTGAGACCGTCGTGCTTCGCGGAAACATCGACGAACTGGTCGCGCTGAACGCTGCGATCAACTTCGCCTTGCAATACGCGCATTATTTGCCGCCCGAAGGTAAACAGTTCCTGACCGAGTTCCAGCAGCGACTGATGCGCTACCTATCGTTCCTCTCACCCACACCGACACAGACGCCACCGCAGAAAGAACCGCAATGGAAATGAGATTTCCTCTCTAACATGCAAAATCGGGAATAGACGTAGGGGCGACGCTTGCGGTCGCCCTGGCTCTATCTGACCAGAACAATCTTTCAAATGGATTTTGATCGAAAAACTCACCAAATGTCATCTTGACAGAAAATCCATCAAACTGCAATCCTTCAAACCAGCACTCTCACAAGAAATGCCACGATCAGACCAACGCTGTAGGCGATGGCAGCGTAGAGGGTTACAGGAAAGTGCAGGATGCTGTTTCTATGCAACAAGAGGATGCAGAGAACAACAAAGGTCGTGATCACAGAGTAGACCAGCCCGACGAGAACACGATCAAAGCCAGCATAAGCGATGATGGCAAGCGAGTAAATCAGCGCGTTGGGCAGGAGCAACAGGAGATCACGGCCAGTCATAAGTACGCGGGGATGATCTACTTCGATGAGAATGGGGACTACCGTGATGAGAAACGCACCGATGAAGTAGAGACCATTGCCGACATAGTAATCGTTAAAGAACAAGCCCTGGCACAGAACTCCCTCAACCTTTGTCACACTACAATACTGATTTAGCAGGAAGCTGGCTAGCTCATGATAAGCGTTGCCGCTGGCATAAAAGTAGATACCGGCAATAAAGAAGGCGCCCAGGATCAGATTTTTCCGATAGGTGCCTTTGAGCAGCGAAAAGTCCGCTGTGACCTCGCGCAAGATGAAGAAAGGGAGAAGCACCGTCGCAAGAATAAGCACAGTGATCTGCACAGCTTCATGCAGGCGAAGAAAGTCAAAGGGCTGTAAAAGGATGCGCGTAGTCACCGAGAAGCGTTCGACACTGACAAAAATAAGCGCCAGCGAATTGAGAGTGAACAGGACATGTAATCTTTTCATAAGCAGAATTTTCCTCACATAACGATAAAAGATAGGTGAGGTTCTCTGAGTGGTTTTCTGAAAGAGCGAATCCTCATCTAATTTAGAGAACGCTGGCTGCGCCAATTTGGATCACCCGGCAACCATTGCCAGGCAGAAGCTTTCATACAACAGGAAACTCGATAGCATGGTGCTATCGAGTTTCCTCGCTATTTCATAGGAGCCGTCCTCGCCCCTTTCGTTCGCTCCATTGAAAATGTTTATTCTTCATGGTATTACTTATCCAAAAATTGATAAGAAACGTCAATTTAACTACCTATTATTGACAATGCCTATTTTACATGGTATTATTCCACTATTAAATGGCGATAAACTCCATATAATTAACGAATTTCACATTTACAAGAGGAGAAACCTCAATGAGCTTCCATCCATCTTCCAGAGAAGAAGGCAACATCTCGGTGGCGCAGCCTGTAGTGGAGCCTGTGGCCGCTACCGATCAGCAAAAAGCCACAAAACAGTTTTCTCCCGGAAGCATTCTCGCGCCGCTGCGCAATCGCAATTTTGCGCTGTTGTTCAGCGGGCAATTGATATCAATTATGGGCGATGGTCTGTACTATGTCGCGCTCCCCTGGTTCATGTTGAGCAGCGGTGGTGGAGCGCAGGCACTGGGTATCGTGCTGGCGGCCTATGGTATCCCACGTGCGGCCAGTGTACTGTTTGGCGGTGTCTTGAGCGACAGGCTAGGGCCGCGCAACACCATGTTATTGACTGACTGTGTGCGCATTGTGCTTATGGCAGCCCTTGCCTTTCTGGTAGCTCAGGGGCATCCCGCGCTGTGGTTGCTCTGCTTCGTCTCAGCACTGTTCGGTCTGTTCGGTGGCCTGTTCTTGCCGGCCTCGCTCTCGGCGGCGCCTGCGATCTTGCGTGGGGAAGAGTTGCAAGCAGGCAACGCGCTCACCGCCAGCTCTGGGCAACTGGCCGGAGTCGTGGGGGTAGGAGCTGCGGGAGCCGTAGTGGCCTGGCTCCAGCCGGCGGGCGCGCTGGGCCTGGATGCCCTGACCTTCGTGGTCTCGGCGGTGACGCTGCTTTTCATGCAGAACGTGATCGTCTCGCAGGCATCTCGCGCTGCAAAGGACAATGAGAACGCCGGTGAAACTGGCGAGGCCGCTGTGGAACCGCTGACTTTCTGGCAACTCTTGCGCCGCTCGCGCATACTCCAGCTTATCCTTGTGCTGGCTACTTTCAAGAATCTGGGAATTGGCGCCATGTTTGAGGTCGCGCTGCCGGCCATGCTGCATGATCAACTGCACACCAGCGCCAGCGGCTACGGTTTTATCCTGGCCGGCTTCTCCGTTGGCTCCATTCTTGGTGCGCTTACAGCCGGTGGACTGGGCAAGCTCCCCTACCGATTACTGCTCAGCCTGGCCAGTTTTTGCATCGGGGGGGTGCTTCTTACCTTGCTTCCATTTATGGGGAGCGTGGGTATCGGAGTGCTGATCATGGCTGCAACGGGCATGCTCTTTGGCCTGGGCAACGTGATCGCCCTATCGGTCGTCCAGGGAGCGATCCCAGCGCATCTCATGGGCCGCGTGATGAGCATGTTCGGCTTCGCCACTTATGGCGTGTACCCTTTCTCCGTCGCCATCGGTGGAGTAATCACTCCGCGCTATGGAGTCATCCCCATTTTCCTTGCTGGCGGTCTCCTTATGATAATCCCAGCCGTTGTGGGTTTCCTGCAACGCAGTTTCTGGCAGCGCGGGGAGGTGAAGCTGACGGAAGAGAGCTGATAGCTTCAAAGCACTTCGTAGATTGTCACACCATTCTTGCTGTAAACGACGCGCAGACTATCGCCGGCAAGGTCATCGAATTTGTCCAGACCTTCCGGCGATTGTGCCGCGTAGACCTCGCGCTCCAGCGGTCCGACGTAGATATAGCACACATGATAATAGTGCAGCAGTTCGAGCGCCTGCGCCTCATCGGTCGTGGTATAGATCAGGTTGATATCGGTCAGACGGTTGAGCGATTGTGAACCATAACGCTGCTCACCGACGTGATCGGGCCAGCCAAGCACACTCGGTAGACCAGTGAAGACCGAGACGCGACCAAACCACTGATACGAGACGGGCATCGCCGCCTCAAGAATCACCGGCGAGCCAGGCACATGCTCATTCAGCCAGCTCATCGCCTCGGCATCGCCCGGATACCAGGCGCGCACAAACGCGAAGCCATCCAGCGTCGGTGCATAGTCACTATTACCCGCAGGCGGCTGCGTCGCGGCCCAGAGCTGGTGATCCGCAACACGCGCGGCGGTTCCCTCAACCAGAAAAACAGAACACGCGCACACCAGCACCACCAATACCACGCGCCAGGCACGCCGCAACCAGAACCCGCCCGCATGCCAGAGGCGCTGCACTGCCAGCGCACCGCCAATAGCGAGACAGAGCCAGGCCTGCATCGAAAACTTGAAAACCGTATTCATGCGTGCGTAATCGCTACCATCCAGAAAATCACGCACATAAACCAGTTCAATGCCCAGACAGATGCCCAGACCCATCAGCAGCAGCAGCGTGGTATAGAGGTGCCGTGTGATAACATCGCGCTCCATCCCGAATAACAAGGCGTGGGACAATCGCTCTCTTACAAGTGGCGGCTTTTTGGAATCAGAGCGACGCAAGCCTCGCCACAATGCTCGGATAGGCACCGTATATAGTAGGGGCGACCCTTGCGGTCGCCCTGGCTCCTCTCGCCCTGACCCCTCTCGCCTCGACTCCTCTAACCCTCGCCCTGGCCTCTCAATGCCCTGGTCTAACCCAAAAGAAGACGGCCGCACCCCCGGCGTTCCGCGTTCTACTAACGACGTGTTATCGCTCGCACCAGCGAAGAGCAGGCGAACCAGCACAAAAACAGCAAGCGCCAGCAGAGCCATCAGCAGTATCTTGATACCGAGCAGCAGACATGCCAGCATTATCGGCACACTCAGCAGCATAAAGAGACCCATTCTGAGCGGTGAGCGCGAAAGTGACCAGCCCTGCGAGAGTTCCGCCAGCAGAAAGCTGAAAGCCAGAAAGAGCCACAGACCAAAAACGACGAGAAAATCTGCCTGACTGCTGCCCTGCTTCACTATGCCCAGACCGTTGACATAGAGCTGCTGGTACGAGGCATGGAACGGCAGGTAGAAGAGATAGCCAACCCCATACAGCGCCGCCGCCAGAATCACCTGCCAGCCGAGCGCAATGAGCAGCGAACCCGGCGACAGACGCACCTCCGCCTGCATACGCAGTCGCCGCACCAGCAGTACAACGACCAGTAACACAGCATACACAGGCATATCCCAGGGATTCACACAGGCAATTGTGCCGAAGAGAAACGCAATCAGCATATATAGCTCGATTGCGTCTTGATGATCATTTTGCGCGGATGATGATGAAGAGAACAATAGCGCCGCCAGCACACCAAGCATGCATATCGTAATCGGTAAATCTATCACGTGGGGATGCAGGTCGGCAAAGAGAAAAGACCAGAACGGAAACTCGTTGATGGTAAAAGGGGGAGAGATGACGCGGCTGCTGCGCCAGTAGTCAAACGCGGGAATCGGCAGACGAGCGAACAGGCTGAATATCTGCGTTTTGAGCTGGCTAAATCCATCGAAATTGCCGATCAGCGCACTGAAATAGCCACCGAGCAGAGCTACAGGCAGGCTACGCGAGAATGTGTAGACAATGATGACAGCGCCGCCGAACGTCATCGCAAAGAGCGTCGGAAGCGCGAGATTAAAAGCCGTCGTTGGTAGAATACCGGTCAGCTTGATCAGCGTCCCGATGATGACGTAGCCGTAGTAGTAATAGTTGATGTAACCGCCAGAAAACCAGGGATCGAGCGGGGGAAGATACGGGCTGCGCAGCACCACATTGAGAAAGGCCAGCTCCATTGGCTTCTCGCCACCGCGATAGGGATTCCAGAGATCGGGATTGAAGGCGCGCACAACCACGAAGAGAAAAAACGCCAGAGTGAATATGCCCTCTAAAACCAGCAACAGCCACCAGCGTTCCCGCACAAAAGCGGAGATCGTCCGACGCTGCAAAAACAGCGCCAGCATGCCGCACAGGAACAGGAGAGCCAGCGAGACCAGCACAGAGAGACGCTCAAAAGGCAGCAGATGAGCGGCGGCAAGCATCCAGGAGAGATAAGCCAGTAGCAGCATGCCCACGATCTTGCTAAAAAGATAGCCATGATCGGCCAGAGCGCGCAGAGGCAGAAAGAGCAGCGGGTAGGCCAGCAGACCGAGCAGAGTGAGCGCCAGCCACCAGAAAAGGGCAGGAGCGGAATTTGCGAGACTGTGAGCGGGAAACTGGACACCGAAAGGCGGCGATGACTGGTTATCGGCTATCTGCTGCGGGCTGAGCATCAGCGTCCGCTGCGCCCCTGAAAGACCGGCACCAGGCGGCGGCAGGCGTATGCCGTCCAGCAGCTTATGAAACAGTTGATCGGGCGTATAGGGATAGGGCGTATCGCGCACAAAAATACGCACCGTCGGATGATCAAAGACCGAATAGCTCTCGTCGGCATTGCTATCGTTGAGCGTGACACCGAGAAGATTCGGGCGATTCTCAAACTGAGCAGCCAGGTGAAAGCCAAGTTGACCACTAAAGAGTAACTGGTAATAACGGGTGGTTAGCGGATAGCGATAAGGCAGACGCGGAATCGACTTATCGAGACGGTCAGAGGCCATCGTAATCGCATCTACCGTCGGCAGCACATTCGCCAGCATGCGCGCCTTATCAGTCGTATCGTCACCGTAAAGGTCCAGTCCCTGCTGTACCTGCCCATCACTACCGGTATAGGTAGCCTGTTTGTAGATCGCGCCGCTCCGCCCATCGACAGCAACGGGCAAAGGATCGTCCCACTGCTCGTAAGTCAGCACACTGCCCGGCGGCAGATGGCTGTAGATCCAGCGCGAAGCCTGTACGCGCGTATTGGGCTGGCTGTAGACGTTCAACAGCGCCAGTCCCTGAAAGATTGTGCCACCAAGCACCAGTACAACGATCATACCGCGCACAACAGCCAGTACGCGCTCACGCCCCGGCAGCAGTACAAACTTGCGCAGCCCGGCCCACTCGCGCGTCACCAGCGCGACCACCACAGCAGCTCCCATCAGCAACAGCGGCGGATAGATGGGCAGCATATAGCGCATGAATTTGACGTAAAAGCTGCCAGTAATCACACCATAGACCAGCACCCAGGAGAGCACAACGGGCCAGTTGCCAGCCGCGCGCCGCCAGAGCCGCCACAGCAGCCAGAGCAGCCCGGCAGCAGCAGCCAGGCCGGCAGTTACACCCATGCCCCAGAACAACATATTCTGCGCCTGGTAAACAAAAGGAATCGTACCGGCGAACTGACGTACATAGGGCAGATCAAGCGCGCCACGCGCCAGACTCCCCTGTTCGGCTACCTGCTGGATATAGCTGTGCAGGTCCAGTAGTGCATAGGGCTGAGTGATAAAGAAGACCACGCCGGTGATAGCAAAGATGAAGAAGAGATACACCAGCGAAGAGAGCATATCGCGCTGTCGCCGCCCACGCAGCAGGAGCGCGACAATCAGCGGCACCGCCAGCGGAGCCGCGCTGAACTTTGTAGCAAGCGCAAGCCCGTAAGCCAGTGACGCCAGCAGCAGCCAGCGCACCGGTCTCTCAGTATCAACCAGCACAACGCAGGCCACCAGCGTGAGCATCACAAACGTCACAAGCAGCGAATCGACGGCATAGAAGTGCGCGAGCTGCAAGTGTAGTGGCGCAAACGTAACCAGCGCGGCGGCCAGCAGAGCGACGCTCCAGCCATAGCGCCCCGGCACCAGCGCGCCGCTATTATCTCGCTCTCTCATTAGCAGCAGAGCCAGCCAGCCAGTCAGGAGAATCGTCATACTATCAAAAATGGCCGAGAGCACGCGCCCGACCAGTGTGCAGGCAAAAAAGGTATTGGGATCAGAAGCAGGGATAAAAAAGTGGCAGAGCAGAGCCAGCAGATAAATAGGGAAGGAGCCATAGGAGAAAAAATGCGGATTGAGCGGTGAGCTGGCCGGGTCCAGAAACTGGGCCAGGCTGGCAGGCCAGCGCAGCGCCGTGACATGAAAGAGAATCTGCCGCTCATCGGGATGGAAGTTATTGCCCTGATCCCAGTTCAGACCATAGAGTCGCAGAGCCAGGCCCAGCAGCATCAGACCCCACAGAGCCAGTAGCTGCCAGCGGATGGTGAGCTTTACAGGCATGATCGCTTTACTTTCTTTTACACACAGGCTGAGCGGCAGAGAGCGTTCTGCTCCAGTATAAGGAGCAGCCGCCTCCTGGTCAAGGGGTAGCAGCAAAGTTTACTGCTGGCAGCTATGCCACCTCTTCATCCTGACGCTTCTGCACGCTGAGGAAGAGTTTGCCATTGCCGGCATCAACGACAACGTGATCGCCAGCGGCGATGGTCCCTTCGATGATAGCATCGGCAAGGAGATCATCAAGGAGATGTTGAACAGCGCGCCGAAGAGGGCGCGCGCCGTCGCGGAGATCAGAGCCACACTCGGTCAGCAGGAGCCGGGCGGCTTCAGTCACATGCAGGATGATCGAACGATCAGCAAGGCGCTGAGCGGTCAAAGCAACCATACGATCAGCAATAGCTTGCAGGTGTTCAGAGGCAAGAGGTTGAAACACAACAATCTCGTCAATACGGTTGAGCAGTTCTGGCTGAAAGGCCGCTCGAATGGCCGCTATAACATGCTCTCGCTTATGTGCCAGGAGTTTACGCTCATCCTGTTTTTTCGTAAAAGTCATGACTGCTTGCGTGGCAGAAAAAGCAGACGTCGTGCCAATGTTAGAAGTCATGATTATTACAGAATGGGTGAAACTGACCGCCTGACCGCGAGAATCAGTCAGGCAGCCATCTTCTAGAATCTGGAGTAACAGATTGAGCACCGCAGGATGAGCCTTCTCAGCCTGCTCGAACAGCACAACACCATATGGCCGGCGGCGAACAGCTTCGGTCAGTTGTCCTGCCTGCTCGTAGCCGATATAGCCGGGTGGAGAGCCAATGAGGCGCGAAATATAGTGCTGCTCGACAAACTCCGACATATCTAGCGTCAAAAGCGCATGCTCATTGTCGAAAAGAGTAGCAGCCAGCGCTCGCGCCAGTTCGCTCTTCCCGACGCCAGCAGGACCGGCAAAGAGAAACGAGCCGATAGGACGGCGCTCATGCTCACTTCTGATCCTGCTGCGCGCCCGCCGTATGGCGCGGGCAACAGCTTGCACAGCCTGCGGCTGACCGATCACCCACTGCCCCAGTTTCTGCTCCAAGCTGAGCAGGAGTTTTCTTTCATCGCTGGATACACGTGCTGCCGGGATGCCGGTGCGAAGAGCGACAGCCGTTGCAATATCCTGCGGTCCGATACAGGGACGGCAATGCTGGGAGCGTGTTCGCCAATCGGCCTCGGCCTGCCAGAGATCCTGGCGCAATTGCCGTGCGCGTCTGAAGAGAGAAGCCGCCAGGGGAAAATCACGCCGTGCAACCGCATCTTCTTTCTCGCGGAGAACATCCCTTAGTATGCTGCGCAGCTCAAGTACGGCAGCAGGAGCATCTGAGAGACGCACAGCAGCGCCGGCAGCGGCCTCATCCAATAGGTCCAGCGCCTTATCAGGCTGGCAACGTCCCTGGATATAGCGTGAGGACATCTGTACAGCAGCTCGTAGCGCCTCGTCACTGATACGCACATGGTGATGGCGTTCATAGCAGGCGCGCACTCCTTGCAGAATGCGCAGCGTCTCGCCCGCTCCAGGTTCTGCAATCAGCACAGGCTGGAAGCGCCGCTCCAGGGCAGGATCAGGTTCGATCACTTTACGATACTCTTCTAGCGTCGTCACGCCGATACAACGCAAATCACCCCGCGCCAGCAACGGTTTCAAGAGATTGGCAACCTCAAGCGAACCTTCGGCAACCCCGGCCTGGATCAGTGCAGGTAACTCATCAA
>JADBKA010000191.1 GCA_014896635.1 Ktedonobacteraceae bacterium | reverse complement strand
TACCCTGAATATGCCAGAGGCGACGGCCAAGACCTACTTCCAGCGCGCTCGCCCTTTACTACGCGAGGCGCTCTCCGCCATGCATGTGTAGGAGAAATCTCCAGGAGCAGGTCTCAAAGTACACCTGCAAGGTTAAGGAGCCAGGACAACCACGCATGGGGAGCCTTCCTGGCTTTTTCTCTTTAAAAAAGGGGGGAGAGCCGGCGAAGCTGAGAGAGAGTTAAGAAAGCTGAGAAAAGTGAAACTTCCCTCTTATGTTATTCGTACTACAAACAAATGGCTACGAATAACATCGAGGGGTGTACACATGGAACAACAAACCCACCATTTCTTTTCCGAGCAAAATGAGTCCGAAGATGAATTTGATCGACTCGTCACGAAATTATTACACGTGGAACCACCAGAATCACTGGTTGATAATATCTTGCGTTCCGTGACACAAAAGCCCTCTATAGCAGAGATGTTGCTGCCACGCATCGTAGTGGAGCACGGACATGGCGGGGATGATCAGGGAGAGCTGCTCATCGAGCACACAAACGTCCAACCCTCCTGAAACCTGCTATTTATTCTGGCTCTCTTTTACTCAGAAATCATCTGCTCGCCAGTGGTTGAGGGTGAGGAGTCTTGTGGCTGTCCTGCCTGATATAGCGCAAGACAGCCACAGGGCGATCAGCAAGGCTGTGTCACCTCTCTTACGCGATCTGTTCGGAAAGCTTGCCGGTTTCTACCAGCCAGCGAATAAATTCGAGGCGGCGGCGATTGGCCTGAGCTTGCTTTCTCTCTTTCTCGGTGTGGGCCGCACGGAGTTTCGTCAATAGCACCACTTCCTGCTCAACAAAACCGCCTCTGCGTAAGATTTCGCGATCTTCTCTACTGCATTCCATGATGAACCTCCTTTGCGTTTACCTCTAATCTGACTATGGTAAGGTATTGTTACGACATACCCTCCGGGAAAGGGGAGAAGCAGGGATAAAACCCGGCGTTCCCCGGCGAAGCTTTTTCTGGCTCCCTGAGAAGCTATACCAGCATACGCCTGACACGTTTAAGAAACGTAGGAATCGAATACGGCTTTGGCAAATGGTCCAGCGTCAGCTTACTTTCGCCATAGACCTGGATGTACGTCCGTACAGTTGCTATCGAACTGGTGGTGAGGAGAACCGGGATGGGAGCCGTTGTGCTCTGCGCGCGTATGGTGCGCAGAACATCCCAACCGGTCACGCTCCCTGTAAGTTCGAGATCGAGTACAACGAGATCCGGCCTCATCTGGGACAGCGCCGTAATGGCCCGTTCCCCGCTTTCTACGCTAACGACGGTAAAGCCCTGGGCTATCAGGGTACTGGCTTCCAGCGAAGCCAGCGATTGATCGTCTTCGACCAGCAAAATATAACAGGTTCTGCCTGGTCCCGCGCTCTGCCGGGGGGTGGGATGCCCGGTTGTGTGAATCCCATCCGCAATGCTCGTGCTGTCGCCACCCGGCGTCGTACTCGCGGTATCTTGATCGTGCATGAGACATCCCTGCAATACGTTTGTGACGTTTGCTACGCCTGCCCTGCGTAACCCGACCGCTCGCCTCGCTAGCGTCGCCGGTGCGACGTAGAGAAGGAGTGCCTTCTTCTCTATGACAAGATTACCTCAAGACGAGTGAGAAACGTGTGAAAATTGCGGCCCTGGTGTGAAAATGTTGTGAACTCTCACAAATTGGGGGAGTGATACTCTGCGAGCAGCCCTTCTTCCTCTCCCCTGGTTAGAGTGGTTCCTCATCAGGCGGGGGGACGTAGTAGCCAACGCCCAGTTCATTGAGCAGGAAGCGCGGCTGCGAGGGATCGGGTTCGAGCTTGCGGCGCAAGTGGCGGATGAAGGTGCGCAGGTAGGTGTTTTCGCCGCTGTAGTCGGCACCCCAGACGCGCTGGAGCAGTTCTTTGTGCGTGAGCACTTTGCCAGCGTTGCGCGTGAGTTCACAGAGCAGGTCGTATTCGGTCGGGGTGAGATGCACTTCCTGGCCACAGGCATAGGCTTTGCGGCGCGCAAAATCAACGTACAGGCCATTTTTGCCGCCGCTGCGGTAGCCCGGTCGATGCGTCTCGCCGGCACCCACGCTGCTACGCAGTCGCGCAGTCTCTTCAGCGCGGCGCAGGGCTACCCGCACGCGGGCCAGCAACTCGTTGAGGCTGAACGGCTTGGTCAGATAATCGTCGGCGCCCAGGTCGAGCGCCTTGATCTTGACAGGCTCCTCATCGTGGGCCGAGAGCACAATGACGGGAATGCCGCTCCATTCACGCAGGCGACGCAGAAAGGCCAGGCCATCCAGCGTAGGCAGTGAGAGATCAAGTAACACCAGTTGCGGCTGAAAGAGTGCGGCCATATCTATGGCCTGCGCACCGTCGCGGGCGGTATGGACCTGGAAGCCGCGCGCCCTTAACTGGGCAAGCAGGAATGTACGCATTTGTGGATCATCTTCGACACAAAGGATACAAACTTTTTTCTCTGCGATAGCCATACTCTTCTGCCCTCTCTCTACTGCCTGCACTTCTCACATCAGTCAGGGCAATATGACCTGGCAAGCGTGAGGAGTGCTGCTATGGATGTCCTTTCCCAAAAGTGGGCAGGGTGAAGGAGAAGGTAGTTCCCTGCCCCGGCGTACTCTCTACAATGAGTTTGCTACCATGCGCCTCGATGATGCCCCGGCTGATATAAAGGCCCAGGCCGCTTGCCGCACTCCAGCGACCACTCTCCTGCCCCTTCGCTGCCACTGGCTGGCCTGGCCGGTCGGCAGTAGGACGGCGACGGGCTGCGAAGGTGCTGAAACGGGTAAACAGTGATTGCTGCTGCTCAGGAGTAATGCCCGGTCCACGATCAATGACACGCACGGTTACGCCGACCGGGCGTTTGCGTGGCGGCGAAAACAGAGGCTCAACTTGCAGGCAGACCGTCTCTCCTTCAGGCGTATGGTTGAAAGCATTGCTAAGGAGATTGGTCAGCACGCTGATGATGAGTTCGTAATCGCCCTCAACCGCCGGTAGATCGGCGGGAACGCTGATCTGCAAATGGCGACTGGAAGAGTTGATTAGCGCTTCCAGGCGGTCCTGCAAGTCTTCAACCAGTTCCGGCAGTAGCAGCGGCTCCAGTTGCAGGCGCAGTGCGCCGGCTTCGACGCGCGAAGCATCGAGGAAGTGATTGATCATGCTGACCAGCCGCTCAACCTGCTCGTCGGCAGTACGCAGAAAGTCCATTTGCTCTTCCGGTGACCATTGCAGATCTCTGGCGAGCAGCGCGCTGAGGTGAGCGCGAATATTGGCGAGCGGCGTCTTCAATTCGTGCGCCATCGTTGTGAAGAAATCCTCGCGCGCACGCTCCAGTGCTTTGAAAGTGGTGATTTCATGCAACACGAGGATGACGCTGGCGACACTGCCATCGGGTGCGCGCAGGGGTGCGGCGTTGAAGAGGAAGTGCAGCATCTGCTCGTCGGCTCCTACTGTATGCAGTTCGGCCTCACTGGCCTCGCCCCGGCTTAGAGCACGGTAGAATGGCCGCTCTTCAAATGGGACGACGTTGCCCTCTGTGCCATACATCGTCACCTGGCGAAAGAGCGGTTCGCAGTTCATGCCAACGGTCAGCCGCGCAGCCTCATCCGGGTCATCGCGGGGCTCCAGGGTCACACCCATGCTCTGAAGCAGTTGCACGGCATGGCGATTGATCAGCGTGATCGAGCTATCGCGGGCATCAACCTGCATCACCCCCGACGGCAGGCGCTCAAGCAGCAGTTGCAGGCGCGCCCGGCTCAATTCCAGATCCGCTGTGGCGAGTTGCAAAGCGCGGTTGCGCTGGGCCAGCTCAGCAGTACGTGCAATGACTTCGGCCTCAATGCGCTCACGCGCGGCAGCTTCGGCAGTGATGTCGTGATAGATCATGAGAAAGGCGAAGATGTCGCCCAGGCTGTCACGAATCGGGGTATAGGTACAGCGCACTGTCAACGATTGACCTCGCGCGTCAATGAGCTTGAACTGGTCAATCTGGCCAGTCAGCGCGCGCCGTTCAAGCTCGTCGGTAGAGTCAGGAGCGCACAGAAAATCAAGCAGTGGTCCCCCCGCATGACTGCGCACCATTGCCTCACCGATGGGCAGGCCGATGATCTCTTCCGGCCATTCAAACAGTTCGCGCGCAGCCTGGTTGGCATCGACGACGCGCCAGCGCGGATCGTAGATCACAACGCCATCGGGGATGGCCTGCATGATGTTCTCTTTCTGGTGCGCGGTACGGCTGGCGACGTGCGCCCAGCGCTCGATATCGCGGAAGAGACGCGCGTTTTGAATAGCCAGACCGGCCTGCTGGGCAAAGCGTTCCAGCAATCTGACTTCCTCATCAGGGAAACCGCGCGCCCGTATATGGTAGACTTCGATGGTTCCCAGGATCTCCCGCGTCGGGGCCTGCTTCTCAGGATAGGGATCAAAAATAGGGACGCAGAGTACCGAGCCGGGGCGTATCGGCCTGTCCTGGTAATCAATCAGGTAAGGCAGGTCAATATCTGGCACGGTACTGGTGTCGGTGATGATCAACGTGCGCTGCTCGCGTTCAACACGTCCCGGCAGGATATGTTCGTTGACAAGCGGGTGCCACCTGTGCGAGACAGGATGTACATTTTTCTGTGCAGCTATGGTGATTGTGCGCTGCTTTTGTTCAGCCGTTGAAGCTATGCGAGCATAGCTACGGCCTGGCATATGCAGCTCCGCTCCAGCCAGTGGCTCAGAAGGCGGCGACTGGTCAACCAGCAGGACGGCGCAGCGCCGCGAACCAACCATATCATAAAGGGCTTGCAGGATACGGTCCAGCACTAGCGGGAGCGCAGAGGCGCTGGCAATGGCCGATGAAATGTGCTGGATGGCGTTCAGGTGAAGGCGCGAGCGCACAGCCTCGGTGACATCCTCAACAGTGATAATCACAGGCCGGGACGGCTCCCGGCGTTCATCCTGTTCAGTTTTTCCAGTATGTTCAGACAGCACAGGACGCGGCGCCCGTTCGATAGTGATATTCCAGTAAGTACGCCCCCTGGTCTCCAGAAAGCCCTCGAAAGGAACTTCGGAGAGGCGGATGCGCTTGCCACTGGCTGCAACCTGGCGCAGCAAGGAGAGCAGGGACTGATAGATGTCGGCTGGCAGTACCTCTTCGATATGCCGTCCAATGATGCCCTGGCTGCTCCAGCGTTCGTCGAGGTAGGCAAGCAGATAGGGGGTAGCATAAAGGATAGACAGGCTGGTGGAATCGAGGATCGCTACACCAGCCGGGACAGATCCAAGAATGTACTCAAGTGCGCCTGCTAATCCTGGTTCCATCGCCGGGACGTTTCTTCTCAATGTTGCATCTTCTGGTAGCTATGTTAATATCAATGAGTTCTGTCTCTCAATTATACCTTCTTTTTGGGCCGATGTCTCTATGGATTGGTACGGATCAACACAGGGCTTTTCCGCTTTCCTTATGTCTGATGCAGATCTCCATCAGCATTGAGCATGAGTAGGTCGGCAACAGAAGCAACAGAAGGAACACGGGCAGGAATCAAGGCTTCCCTCTTCGAGGAGAAGCATGATCGCCTTCCGCTGACCAGTTGACGACGAGGGCAATGATCAGCACCAGAACCATCACGCCTGCCGCTGCCAGCAATGCCGCCTGAAAGCCTGCAACGACAGCTTCAACCGGAGCCGTTCCCTGCGCCTGACGATGGGTCGTCACCACCTGGGCAATCGTCGTCGTCAGGGCTAAGAGCAGGCCGTTGCCCATCTGCTGGCTGGTACTCATGAGGCCCACCGCGCTTCCCTGTTCCTCATCAGGCACCCCGGCGGTCGCTGCCACCGCCGTCGCATTAAAAAGCGCACCGATGCCCAGGCCCACTGTCAGCAGTGCCGGCAGGACCGTTCCAGGATAATCTTCCTGTGATCTGATGCGCAGCATCAGCAGCAATCCGACGATCATCGCCAGTGCTGCCCCCACCAGCACTGGCTTGATCCCTCCCCGGGCGAGCAGACGAGGAACGAGGTTGATCGTCAGTGCCAGGGCCAGTTCCAGCGGGATCAAGGCCACTCCTGTGCTCAGGGCTGAAAAATGGAGCACTTCTTGTAGATAGAGCGTGAGCAAGAACAACAGGGCGCCATAGGTTCCCGGGGCGAGGACAGTGATCAGGTTGGCAGCAGCCAGCGAGCGCCGGCGCAAGAGCGCCAGTCGAATCAGGGGATCTCTCACACGGCTCTCAACCACCACAAACGCCATCAGCAGCAGGCAAGCAAGCAGAACCAGCCCGGCGGTCCCTGCTGAAAACCAGCCCAGAATATTTCCTTCTGAAAGGACAGCAACCAGCAACATCAGGCTCAGAGTGATGAGCAAGGCGCCCGGCACATCCAGCCGTCGGGTTCGGCGCTGGAGAGGAGAGGTTGGCAAGACTGGCAGGACCAGCAGCGCCAGCACACTGATCACAAGCAACAGAGGTACATTGATCAGCAACACCCAGCGCCAGCCAGGGCCGGCAGTGAGCAGTCCGCCCGCCACGTTGCCCAGCACGACCCCTGAAGACATGACTGCCCCGACCATGCCGAACGCCTTGCTGCGGGCCGGTCCTTCCTCAAACGTGGTGGTGAGCAGCGCCAGGGCGTTGGGTGACAGAAACGCGGCCCCCACTCCCTGCATGAACCGCGTCCCGATCAGCCAGCCTGGGGAGACAGCCAGTCCTCCCAATAGAGAGGCCAGCGCAAAAAGCAGAGCGCCCAGCAGCAAACAGGAGCGACGTCCAAAGACATCTCCGGCTCGTCCAGCTAGCAGCAGGAAGCCTCCAAAGGCCAGGGAATAGGCGCTCACCACCCATTGCAGATCGTGAGGGGAGAAGCCGAGGCCACGACGGATGGCGGGCAAGGCCACATTGACAATGGAAAGATCAAGAGCCACCATCAATTGAGCGCCACACACGACACAGAGCAAAAGCAAGGGGAATCTGGCAGCGATTCCTCTGGAAAGGGTCTTTGCTTCTGCAAAGGTTTTTGCTCCTCTGTTTCCTATTTCTTCTCTATGCATGTTTTCTCCTCCTGCACTTTAACCTGACAACCTGTTTTTTCCAGGGGAACCACTCCCGGACACGTCCCCGATACGTTCCTGTCACCCTCCGGGACGTGTCCGGGAGCTCCCTCATCGGTCAGCGGCATCCTGGCAAGCAGACAGACATGCTGACATCTGCTCGAAGAGACTTCCAGATGAGCGTTGCTTATGACAGACTGACGCCCCCGTCGAGCACGAGATCCTGCCCCACTGCCAGCGCGGCTTCCTCAGAACTGAGCCAGAGCACGGCGCGGGCGACCTCTTCGGCGTCCCCGATGCGGCCAATGGGCAGCGAGGCGGCCACGCGCCGGTCGCGCTCGTCTTCAGTCTCATCGGCCCGCTGCGACATCGGCGCGCGCACCGGGCCGGGACTGACCACGTGAATGCGGATGCCCGCCGCGCTGTATTCCAGAGCTGCTGCCCGGCTGACGGCCAGCACGCCCGCCTTTGCGGCGGTATAAGCGGCGAGATGGGGACTGGCTACCCGCGCCCCGATCACCGAAGACATATTGACGATCACACCACGCCCCTGCCGCAGCATCTGCGGGATCTCATACTTCATGCTGAGCCAGGTGCCTTTCAGATTGACGGCGATGGTGCTGTCCCAGTCGTCCTCGCGCAGTTCGATCACCGATCCGACGGGTCCGAGCACACCGGCATTGTTGAAGGCAATATCCAGTCGTCCGTAGTCGGTCCGAATCTGCTCCAGCAGCGCGCGTACCTCCGCTTCCTGTGTCACATCAGTCTGCACAAAACGGCCCTGTCCCCCTTGCTGCCTGAGCAGCGCAACGGTCTGCTCTCCCGGCTGGAGGCGCCGACCGGCCAGCACAACGGTTGCCCCTTCGCGGGCAAACGCCAACGCCGTCGCTCGTCCGATGCCCGTCCCCCCACCGGTAATCAGTACAACATTGTCGGTGAAGCGATTCATCAGCCGTATCCACTCCTTTCTTCTCTTGTCAAAAAATGATGTCTTCTCAACCAGACAGACAGGCATGCACTACTCAATTCTTGCCGGTCTGGTGGCCTGAGCGAACTGTTGCGCACTGCTCCACACGGCGCTCTTCCCACAGGTCAGGCCACATCGCCGTGTAGGTACTTCCCAGACAATCCAAGATATTTTGGATTGTCTGGGAACAGGATACTCCAAAATATTTTGCATTGTCAAGGGAAAGGTGGTAGACTGCATGGTATGGAAGAGGAGATAAGACAGCACCTGGCACGGATGGCGCGGGCGCTTAGCGACCCGATTCGTCTGGAGATTCTGGACATTCTGGCAAAAGGGCGAGATGCTTCCTGTGTCTCGACGCCGCATCCTCAGCTCCCCCAGGCGGTCTGCCCCTATCTGGACGTGCTGCCAAAGCTTGGCAAGATCTCGGCCTCGAAGTTGTCGTATCATCTCAAAGAACTGCGCGAGGCCGGGCTGGTTGAAGAGCATCGTCTGGGCAAACAGGTCTTTTACCTGGTCAATGCCCGCGCCCTGGAGCAGCTTTGTGCAACGATCAAAGATCTGCTACTTTCCTCATTGTCTGTTTAAAGTGGCGGCGGTATGAAGTTGTGTGAGCTTGGGAGGAGCTTTTGAGAGGCAGATTGAGAGCAGGCTGGAGCTTCTCCAGGTTAACGCGCATGGGGGACACCCCCGAACCCCCGCCAGGAGGGCTGCGCCCTCCTGGACCTCCCCTTTTCCGTTAGGGGCAAAGCCCCCTGGACTCCGGCACACTCATCTGCTATGATGGCACTACTACGAGAGAGGCTGGAAAATCTTTATGGATTTACGCGGAAGACGAGTGCTGGTCATGGGCCTGGGGCTGCAAGGCTCTGGCATGGCTGCGGCGCGCTATGCAGTTCAGCAAGGGGCGCATGTGCGCGTGACAGATATGAAGCTGCCAGAAGTGCTCGCGCCCTCCGTGCAGGCACTGGCAGGTCTGCCAATTGAGTTCGTGCTTGGCGAGCACCGCGAAGAAGATTTCCGCTGGGCAGAGATTGTCATTCGCAATCCCGGTGTGCCACGCTCATCAC
>JADBKA010000190.1 GCA_014896635.1 Ktedonobacteraceae bacterium | reverse complement strand
GGGATAGGAAGAAGAAAAATCTATGGAGAGTTGCTTAGAGTAATCCCTGCTCGCGTATCAGCTTGCGCGCCTCCTGCCGGCTACTCACGTTCAACTTGCGATAGATGCTTCGCACCTGCGTCTTTACCGTATTGGGGGAGACGACCAGCGCCTCGGCAATCTCCGGGTTGCTATAGCCGGCCACCAGCATGCGTAGCACGCGCTGCTCCTGTGGACTCAACGGCTCAATGAGCGATGCTACAATAGATGCTGGTAAGGGCTGCCCGCTCTGCTGCTGAGTAAAAGCAAGCAGAAGCGTCCGTACATACGCTCTGAGCGGGTTCTTCCCAATCGTGGACGACATGGCGCGCAGGAGAGACGCTATTTCCTCTCCTTCATCCAGAAAGAGACGCTGGTATCCCTCGGCGTGAGCAAGCGTCAGTGCCTCTTGCAGTCTTTGTAGCGCCGGGGGCTGTTGTTCCTGAGCGGCATATGCCAGAGCCGTGAGTATCGCTATCTCTATTTCGCTTCTGACACGCCCATACTGGCGCGCCTCTTCCTGCCACATTGCGAGCAAGCGCAGCGCCTCTTCTGCCTTCCCCTGGGCGATAAGCATACGAGCAAAAAGCAGCTCTTCTTGCTCCAGTTGCAGGCGGGAAATGGTCTCTCCCGCTACTGTTTCTCCCTGTACAGTTCTCATTGTGGACCAGCGTTCGACTGCAACCAGGTTCCCGCTAGCCAGCGCGAGCCGGGCCTGCCTGGCAAGTATTTCGCGGTAGAGCCAGGGAGAGCTTTGTGAGTGTGTGCGAGCCAGGAGCGTATGCAATCTGTGCCGGGCCTGTTCGCTTTCTCCGCGAGCCTGCTGAAGATCTGCCAGGACGAGAGGCGCATGGACCTGGAGCATCTCATCCGCAGTGCGCTCACCAATAGCCAGTGCCTCCTGTGCTTCCTGCTCCGCTTGTTCCAGAGCATTCCATTCATAAGAGAGCCGGGCCAGGCCGAGCAGCGCATTGCCCCGGTCGGAGATGTCCCGGCCTGCCATTGTGAGCACTTCGCGGTACACCTCGGCTGCCAGGTGTAGCTCTCCCTGGAGCATATATACCTGTCCAAGCCTGGTCAGAGCGGCGCACGTCGCGTAGCTATTGCCGGCGGCCTTATAGAGTGTTACGGTCTCCACGAACATCTGTTGTGCATCATGGAGCCTGCCATAGAGCAACGCCTCCGTTCCCAGAAAGCGTAGACAGGCGCCACGCCACTGCGGTTCACCTTCCGGTAGCCATGTCAGCGCCTGCCGTGCCAGGCGCGCGGCCTCGATGATGTCTCCTCGTTCTCCCACCACCAGAGCGCGAGCTGCATAGATCTTTCCCAGTTCGTCGAAATGCTCTCCGGCCTGCCAGAAACGCTCTGCCATGTGCAGCAGGTGGTCCATCTTCTTCCGGCCTGCCGGTTCCTGTCCATGTCTGGAGAACAGCAGTAGCATGACGAAGCGCAGGCAGAGCTGTGGATGCAGTTCAAGCACCTCTTCCGGTAACGCTGATAGCCAGCGTCGTAGTGTGCGCAGTTCATGCATTTCAGTCTGATAATGCGGCTTGATGATCCGCTCAACAAGGATAGCGACCCGTGCAAATGCTTCTGCCTTGAGTGCTGCTTCTATCGCTTCAGTGAACATGCCCTGTTGTTCATACCACATGCTGGCTTTTTCATAGCATATGCGCAGTGCCTGTTCTCCCAGGCGCTGCCGGGCCTCGTGTTGCATGGCCTCCGCGAACAGGGGATGATAGCGATACCAGTACCCGGACCCCTCAAGCGATTGCAGGAACAGGTTGTCACGCTCCATTGTCGCCAGCAATTGATCGCTCTTCTTCTCTCCCGTCACTGCCTCGCATAGAGGGCCGCTCAGGCGATCAAGGATACACGTCTTGAGGAGAAAAGACTGGATTGGGGCTGGTTGCACATCCAGTATCTCGGTCACGAAAAACTCCAGCAGATGTGGCTGGCTTCCAGAGAAAGTCGCCAGGAAGTGCTCGGCTTCCTGCTGACTCATTCGTCGCTGGAGGGCAAGCGTGACCAGGCGCAGTCCGGTTGCCCAGCCTTCCATGCTTGTATCGAGATGGCTGATGAGTTGTGGGGTAAGTTCAAAGGAGATTACCTGTTGCAAAAAGGTCCGAGTCTCTTCCAGTGAGAAGCGCAGGTCGGCGGCGCGTAGTTCATGCAAATCGTTGTGGGCGCGCAGGCGTGCCAGCGGCAGTGGAGGATCAGTTCGCGTAATCATGATGATGTGCAGTGTTGCTGGCAGGTGCTCCAGCAGAAAAGATACCGATTCATGGATCTGAGGCGAGTTGATCACATGATAGTCTTCCAGGACCAGAATCCCACTGCTGGAGAGCTGGTTCAGCTCGTTGAGGAACGTTGTCAGGACAGTATCCAGAGAGAGAAAAGGAGATCGTTGTGCTTGCTGGAGCAGCGCGAGAGCAGATTGCCCGGCGGGAACTGGAGTCTGCCAGGCCCGGCACGCGCTGATGACGTAGTGCCAGAAGCGTATGGCGTCGTTATCGCTTGCGTCAAGTGAAACCCAGGCAGTGGTCTGCTGCTGGCCGTCACTACGGTCCCCTCGCTCAAGCCTGGCAAGCCACTGGCGGACCAGTGTCGTTTTGCCGAAACCGGTCGGCGCTGAGAGCAGCGTGAGCTTCCCTTCCAGACTGCTATCAAGTTGGGCCAGCAAACGCTCTCGCTCAATAAGCGAGGCGTGCAGGCGAGGTGGCCGGAGTTTGGGCGCCAGCAATGCAAGTGGTTCTGGAGCAGGACGCCCCGTAGAAGAGATTGGTAGCTTTCTAATATGATTGCTCTGTGATGCCATGCTTGCCTCTTCTCCCGATAGCCCTACATGCAGCAGGAGTCGCTGCCGGTATAGCTATATTGCCTTGATCCTGTGTACGAACGCATGTGTATCTTTCAATGTCAGTGAGTATAGCAGGTGAGCGCGTGCGATGCAAACTTACAGCATGGGGTGCGCGTCAACAGTGCGTTAGATGCTTTGCACTCAATCTTTAGACAGGCTCTTGTTTGAAAGTGCAGTGCTGGCTCCTGGAGCTGACCAGCCACCAGAGGAGACTTGCAGCCCCTCAACTCCCACTTTTTTCATCCCAGATTATCACCCATACTGGATGATGGCAAGCCAGGAGTTGCATCTTATAATTCATGCCATAACACAGGTAATGCAATTGGCCTGGGAACTTTTTGTGACATCGGAGATATGAGATATGCTACAAATCAAAAGGAAAAATATCGGCTGGGGTTCGCTGATTCTGTTCATCATTTTGATGACCGGCGTGACGCTCCTGACAACCAGGGCCATTTTCGCGGAACAGAAACAGTTGCCACTGGTCTCTTTAGTATATGTCTACTATTCTTTTCTTGCCATCCATATTGTTCTGGCAACCGTCGCGGTGCTTGCCGGTATCATTCAGTTTTTCCCCGGTATTCGTAGCCAGCACATCCAGGTGCATCGAATCAGCGGTCGCATCTATGTTTGGAGCGTGTTCGTGAGTGGTGTGACTGCTCTGTTTGTTGCGCTCTTTACAGAACGATTCGACGAGCAGGTTGCCTTTCTCACGCTCGATGTGCTCTGGCTCTTGAGCATCTGGAAGGCTTTTCGCGCGATTCGCCAGAAGAAGGTGGCCGAGCACCGTCTCTGGATGGTGCGCAATTATGCGATCACTCTGGCGGCGGTCTTTGCGCGTGGCATCGTACCCCTGATGATTCTGTTGCAGTTCTTGAAAGGTCCGCTGCCTGCTGGAGGCTTTGCGACGCTGCTCAGTGAGACTCTGGGTACGGGTGTCTGGCTAAGCATCGTGCTCAATCTGGTGCTTGCCGACTGGCTGGTGAATCGCCGCCAGAGTCTGAGAAGTGCCATTGGCAAGGTCGGGACTCCTGGCGAGAACTAGCTGAAAGAAGCCCCGGCATATTGGAGCTATCAATGGCTCACGGATTCAGCACGAGGGATTCTGGCAAACTGGCCGATGCTTCTGAACTTCTGGTAGCGCCGCTCCAACAATTCGTCGAGTGGGAGCTGTTTGATCTGCTCCAGGTGCGAGATCAGCGCAGCCTTGAGATTCTCTGCTGCCTGGCGATAGTTGCGATGCGCCCCTCCCAGTGGCTCTGGCACCAGTTCATCGACCAGTCCGAGGGCGAGGAGATCCTTCGCACTGATATGCATTGCTTCCGCTGCCTGGGGAGCAAACGCCGAATCACGCCACATGATCGAAGCTGCGGCTTCAGGTGCTGCAACAGTGTAGTAGCTGTGCTTCAGCATAAGGATACGGTCGGCCACGCTGATAGCCAGTGCTCCACCACTGCCTCCCTCACCAATAATGGTGGCGATGATAGGAACACGCAGGCGAGCCATCAGATAGAGATTGGCGGCGATGGCTTCCGCCTGCCCACGCTCTTCATCCATCAGGCCGGGGGAGGCGCCGGAGACATCGATCAGGCTGATCACCGGCATGCCGAATTTCTCCGCCTGCCTCATTAAACGGTGTGTCTTTCGGTATCCCTCTGGATGTGGCATGCCGTTATTGCGCAGCATACGCTCTTTGATATCGCGTCCCTTCTGATGGCAAATAAACATCACCGTCTGGCCGTTGAAAGTGGCCGGTCCGGCCATAATGGCATGATCATCGCCGAAAGTGCGATCCCCATGCAATTCAAAGAAATTATCGGTCATCAGGCGGATATAATCCGCTGCGTAGGGCCGGTCCTTATGGCGTGCCACCAGGACCGTCTGCCAGGCTGTCAGGTTGTTGTAGATCTCCTCGGTGCGCGCGCGCAGTTCGCGTTCGAGTTCCTGGAGCTGAGCGCGTTCCTCAGCTTTGAGCCGCTCTCCCTTGCGCTGTAGAGTGGTGATTTTCCTGTCCAGCTCGGCCAGCGGTTTTTCAAATTCCAGATCGTAAGCCATCGTATGCTTCCTCTTGTGCGTGCGACGCTCTATGGCGCTCTAATGGGCATATAGGCGCAGGAGACGTGCCAGCGTTGGCCGTAGCTCCCGGCGGGGGACGACTGCATCTATCATTCCGTGCTGGAGGCAGAATTCGGAATTAACAGTATTTTCTGGCATCTTGATATGCATGAATTGCTCAATCACACGCGGGCCGGTGAAGCAGACCAGCGCGCCCGGCTCAGCGATAATCACATCTCCCAGCATGGCGAAGCTGGCAGTGATGCCGCCGGTCGTCGGGTCAGTCAGCAGGCTAAAGTAGGGCAATTTTGCTTCACCCAGTTTCGCCAGCGCAGCCGATGTTTTTGCCATCTGCATGAGTGAAAAAAGCCCCTCCTGCATGCGCGCGCCGCCGGAAGTCGAGACGATCAGCACCGGTATCTTGCGCTCGATACCAAGCTCGATGGTACGAGTGACCTTCTCGCCCACTGCCGAACCCATGCTGCCGCCGATGAAGCGAAAATCCATTACCGCAATTGCCAGCGGCTGCTGTTCGATAGTGGCGTGGCCGATGACCACCGCCTCATTTAGTTCGCATTTCTTGCGAGCTTCCTCCAGCTTGTCCCGGTATGCCTGGTCCCGGCTCACAAATTGCAGTGGATCAACTGACGTGATGTCGCTATCCAGTTCGACGAAGCTATTTTCATCGACCAGCAGTTTGATGCGCTCGTATGCCGTCAGCTTGAAGTGGTAGCCGCAGCGTGGGCAGACCTTTTGATTCTTCTCCAGGTCGCGTATATAGAGAATATCCTTGCATTTTGGGCACTTTTCTGCGACATTCCCCATCTCTGGCAGTCTGGCTTCGTTCAGCGGAGCTTTCTGCCTGGTAAAAGGGATGGCAGCCTCTTTGACCATAGCGAATCTCCCTTTATTCCTGAGCGAAAAGCGCCGCAACGAAGCTTTCGGGATCGAAAGGAGTAAGGTCTGTCACTTTTTCGCCTGTGCCGAGAAATTTGATGGGGACATCGAGATCATCGACGACGGCAAAAGCGAAGCCTCCTTTGGCGGTGCTATCCATCTTGGTAATGATCACGCCGGTCAGGCCGATATCTTCGGCGAATTTGCGCGCCTGCAATAGCGCATTCTGGCCGGTGGTGGCGTCTATGACAATCAATAGCTCGTGGGGACCATCGGGTACAAAACGCTGAACGATCTTATTGATCTTCTTCAGCTCCTCCATCAGGTTCAATTTTGTATGCAGGCGGCCAGCAGTATCGACGATCAGCACGTCACTGCCGCGATTCTGCGCTGCCTGAAGTGCATCGAAAACCACTGCTCCGGGGTCAGAGTGTGGCCTCTGACTGATGACCGGCACATCAACGCGCCTGCCCCACTCAACAAGCTGATCAATGGCTGCGGCGCGGAACGTATCGCCCGCAGCCAGCAACACCCTGTGGCCCTCGTTTTTCAGGCGGTAAGCCAGCTTGGCGATACTGGTTGTCTTGCCTGAGCCGTTCACGCCGATCACCAGGATTACCGTCAGAGGGGACTGTTGGGAAAAACGCAACGGGACCGGCTTGCCGAGAAATGCTGCGAGTTCTTCGCGCAGGGCGTGCTGGACTTGCGCGCCGCTACGCATATGCTCTGCCTGCGCCCGCTGGCGCAAACGCTCAATAAGCCACGTGGTCGTATGTGGTCCTACATCGGCGGCCAGGAGAGATTCTTCCAGCTCATCCCATAGCTCGTCGGTGATGATATCGGTTTGCTGGACAGTGGCGCTCATGCGGCTGAAAAATTGCCTGGTCCGGCCTAAAAAGCCCATACGCTGCCCGGCAGGCGGCCTTTTCTCATCCTGCCCCTGAGCAGTCTCCTGCTGCTTTTTTGGCTCGTCCTGCGGTCTCTGCCCAAAGAAGCGATTGAGCACGTTTACATTGACTCCTTACACTTTCGTAGAGGTTTTGAGTAGCTCGACTGTTTCCCCTCAAACTCGAAGAAGAGGGAGCGCATCACTCTCCCCGGACTGGCGGGCTGTGATCCTTCCCTCTCCATGAACGAGTCGGCAAAGGGAGAAGGAAAAATCCTTTCCTTTGCCTCTTTTGTTTCGCCTGTACCACTATACCACATTCCTGAAAAGAGAGAACTTCTCAGGAATGTGGTCTCCTGTCTACTCAGGTCAACGCATCGCCTTACTGGCGGGCGCTCCGGTACGAATGTGAATGGAGTGAGCCGTCGCTAATGGGTTCGTTAATGATGATATCGCCGTTACGAATTTTGATGTTGTACAGGCACGCCGGGTTGGTACAGACCCAGGCCTTGTACTCGATGGAAGCTCCCTGGCTACCGAAATCTGAAAGCGGAACCAGATCACCTTCACTACACTTGCGACACCGAGGAAATGCGTATTCCACGAAATCGCCTCCTTCCTTCCTTCTCTCTGGAGAAATGTTCGCCTGCTCAATAAGGCAATCAAGCGAAGCTTAACGAGAATCTAAGCCGAGGGGGAGCCTCCGCCTCTGCATCCGCATCCCCGCAGCAGGTATCATCCATGCCTCTCCTAATGATACCATAGTGCTCCTCCCCTGTCAGTAGATTGATGAAGAAAAATTCATGTGTACAAGCAAAAAAAACATAAACTTTTCTCCAACCAGTGGGGAAGGAGCAAAACACCAGCAATAGATAGTTTGTAGCGGACCCTTCTGTCTTATGATAGCAAGACCAGAAGCTCATCCACAGACCTGCTATTGCTCTTGCTTTCTCTTTCAGCATAACAGGAGTGGCAACTATAGTCAAGCATTCTCCTTCGTCGATATAGGACAGATTGGCTGTATGCGAAAATTTCCTCAACCCTGGAAATATCTTCATCTTCTTATCACTTTGCTGTCAATTTATTCATCTTTCTCCGCCCGGCAAGAAAAGCGCCTACGAGGGAAATCTGACCAACTTTCTCTGCTTGCCGTGATACGCCTGGCGATTTTTGGCTCTCTGGCACGTTTCTTGCTTCCTGCTAAAGCAGGGATAGCATTTACAGATGGAATGGTCAGTTTGTGGCGTGATCAGATTCTTCTGCTCTGCTTGCCTGTTCTTTGCGACGAAGACAGAGGAAAGCCTACCCATGAAGATCATGCAAATTGAAATGAAGGAGGCGGTAGATATGGGAAAAAAGAATTCAGCTCATGATCAGGTTCGTGAAAGGAATCATAGGGAGGATGTGAGTGTGCTATTTTATGAAAATGAAGACGAAAGCGTTGATATGTGCATGGGAGAGAGTGAAGGAGAAGACGATGGTGAAAGCGGTGAAGAGCAGAGAGGGGGAGTTGACGACTCGGTCAAGCAGTATTTGAAAGAAATAGGCGCCTATCCTTTGCTGACAGCCGAGCAGGAGTTGATGCTGGCTGAGCGTGTAGCCGGCGGTGATGCCAGGGCGGGCCAGATGCTCATTGAGTCCAATCTTCGTCTGGTCGTCAGCATTGCCAAGCGGTACGCGAATCAAGGACTGCCTCTCCTTGACCTGATTCAGGAAGGGAACATCGGTCTGATGCGCGCGACGCAGAAGTTTGATTACCGGCGTGGTTTCCGCTTCAGTACCTATGCTACCTGGTGGATTCGCCAGGCCATTAGCCGGGCTATTGCGGAACATTCTCGCAGTATTCACATTCCCGTACATGTTGTCGAATTGATCTACAAAATCAAGCGTGCCGCGCGGCACCTGTACCAGGAGCAGGGGATGGAGCCGCTGCCGGAGCAACTGGCGGAAGAGGTTGGCCTGCCCTGTGAGCGTGTTATCGAGCTGTTAAATGTCGCCGAGCAGCCCGTCTCGCTGGATGCGCCTATGGCCGATGACGAGGAATATCACATGGCCGATATACTCGAAGATACCAGTGTGAACACGACGTTCGATCATGCGGCTCACCAGATGCACTGTAATTATATCGAGCAGGCGATGACTGTGTTGAATGCGCGCGAGCGTACCATCATCGAGATGCGTTACGGCTTGAAGGATGGTCACTCGCTTTCGCTGGATGAGGTGAGTACGATCTTCCATCTGACACGAGAACGCATACGTCAGATTGAAGTGAAAGCTCTACGTAAACTACGCTATCCTGAGCGGTATGAGGGCGTGCGCTAGATCGTGCGAGCATAGCAAGCAGAAAGCGTGCAGTGTGTACAGTATATGCAGCAAGGTCACACTGCAACGCCTTCTGCCTGTTCGTG
>JADBKA010000189.1 GCA_014896635.1 Ktedonobacteraceae bacterium | reverse complement strand
AATGGTACGGCCCTCGCTACGCAATTCCTTGATAAAATCTCTCACCGTGCGCGCAGCTTCCGGGTCAAGACCGGCAGTTGGCTCATCCATAAACAGCACCGTTGGTTCATGCAGCAGCGCACGCACAATCGCCAGTTTCTGCCGCATTCCTTTTGAAAAGCCACCTACCGCCTCGTTGCGCCTGTCCCACAGCTCAAGCATGCGCAGATAGCGTTCAGCCTGCTTTGCCGCCTGCTGTGACGAGAGACCATACAGGCGGGCGAAAAAGACCAGGTTTTGCAGCGCGGTAAGCCGGTCGTAGAGGCCCGGCGTCTCGGTCAAAATGCCCACAGAACGCCTGATGGCGGTATCATCGCTACCCAGGCGATAGCCATTAACAATGGCAGAACCACTACTGGGAGCGATCAGTGCCGCGAGCATGCGCACCGTTGTTGTTTTGCCCGCGCCATTCGGACCGAGAAAGCCGAACACACAGCCGGGGGGAATAGCCAGCGACAGCCGATCAACGGCCAGCCGATCTCCAAAGGCGCGCGTCAGCTTCTCCGTTTCTATAGCATTCACTTTTTAAATTTATCCTCAGTATGATATGAGGCGAATACAATTTCAATATTTCAACAAACATTGAAATATCTAGTCAGATGATAATGCGGAGAATATCCCTCTGTCAAGGGCGAAGGTTCCGCTAGAATTTCCTGAAGCATTGCGTTCGCGCGCCATTCGTTGTATCATGGAAGGCGGTGGAATATTAGAAAGTGGCACAATGCGCCGCTCACCCCTATAGGAATACCTGTAGGGGTAGAAGTGTTGTGTACTCGGAGGTTGTTGTGACTTTACAGGGTTTGCTGGCGCTGCTGGCGCAGCGGCCAGAGTTTCGTCGTTTACTCGAACGCATACGCCAGAGGGGGGAAGCGCCGGTTCTCACCGGTATTACCGAATCTGCCCGCCCATTCGTCGTCGCTGCTCTCGCCTCTGCGCTCAAGCAGCCACTTTTGCTTGTTGCCAGGGATGAAAATGATGCCAGCCAGATGGCAGAAACGCTGAAAAAATTCGTCGCCGGCCCCGGCGATGTATTTTACCTGCCCGCTCGTGACGCTCTGCCCTATGAGCGACTGCTCAGTGATGCCCAGACGACGCAGCAGCGCATGCAGGCCCTGATTGCAATGGTTGAGCGTGAACGCACGCCTCTCGTCATCTGCTCAGCGCGTACCCTGACCCAGCTTGTCATCCCCCCGCAGGAGCTGGCTACTACTTTGTTCAAGCTCCAGCCGGGCCAGGAAGTCGATCTCACGCTGATGCTGGAGCAACTCTACGATCTTGGCTATGAGCCTGTCACAGAAGTCGAAGAGCCGGGTCAGTTTAGCCATCGTGGTGGAATCGTTGACCTCTTCCCGCCGACACTACCGCGTCCGTTGCGCATTGAGTTTTTTGGCGACGAAATAGAATCCCTGCGCACTTTCGACCAGGAAACGCAGCGTTCGCTCAATCCCATTAACACCTGCATCATTGGTCCCGCCCGCGAGGCCCTGCCCGTGCGCGGACCCCAGGCCGTCAGAGAACTGGAGCAGCTAGATAGCAAGATCCTGCACCAGGACGCCGAGGAACGCTGGAACCACGACCTGGAAGATCTTCGCCAGCACCACTCCTTCGACGATATCGCTTTCTACCTGCCCTATCTACACGACAGGGCAACCGTCCTCGACTACCTGCCGCGCAATGGTTTGCTCATTCTGGACAACCCTGGCAGCATCCAGAATCGCGTCGTCGAATTTGAGGCTCAGGCTCTGGAAGTGAAAGAGCGCCTGGAACGCGAGCGCGAGAACCCGGCGCACCTGCGTGATGCGCATATTAGCTGGGACCAGCTAGAAGCACAACTCCAGCAGCGCCGCCAGGTACGCTTCGCCGATATCCTTTCTCTGGCCGAAAGCGACTTCGAGGCGCATCTCAGCGGCACAGAAAACTTGATGCCGGTGTTCAGCAGCGCCAGCTCGTACGGGGGACGGCTACGCGCTTTTGTGCAGGACTGCCGCAGAGCACTCGATAACCGTGACCGCGTGGTCATCGTCACAGCGCAGGCGCGCCGCATGGCCGAAGTGCTCAGCGACGAAAGCATTCTCCATGAGGCAACCATCCACGTCAGTCCCGGCACGAACATTCTTCAACTCCCGGAGGCAGGCACCCTGACGCTGCTCCAGGGGCAGATGGCCGAAGGCTGGTACTCGCGCTCGCTGGCTCTGCACGTCTATACCGATACAGAGATTTTCGGCTGGTCGAAGAGGCGCAGCCAGCAGCGGCGCAAACCTGTCACCCCCGCCTCTTTCCTGGCCGAGGTCAACCCCGGCGACTACGTTGTGCACCAGGAACACGGCATTGGCCGCTTCGAGGGACTGGTGCGCCTGAACCTGACAGGCGTCGAGCGCGAATACTTGCTCATCCAGTATGCCGGCACCGACAAACTCTACATTCCTACCGACCAGCTCGACCGCGTGACCCGCTATATCGGCATGGGCGAGACCGTTCCCGCTCTCAGCAAACTGGGAACGACCGAGTGGACGCGCGCAAAAAGCCGCGTCAAGGAGAACGTCCAGGATATTGCCCGCGACCTGCTGCGGCTCTACAGCGCCCGTGAGGCCGCCCAGGGCCATGCTTTCCCCCCCGATTCAGAACAGCCCTGGCTGCAAGAACTGGAAGACGCTTTTCCTTACGAAGAAACGCCCGACCAGGCCCGCGCCATCGAAGAGGTCAAAAGCGACATGGAGCAGCCGCGCCCGATGGATCGCCTGGTCTGTGGTGATGTTGGCTACGGCAAAACCGAGGTTGCCTTGCGTGCCGCCTTCAAGGCCGTACTCGATCATCGCCAGGTCGCTATCCTGGTGCCTACAACCGTGCTGGCCCTCCAACACTACAATACTTTCCGCGAGCGCCTCAAAGCCTATCCTGTGCGCGTAGAGCTGCTGAGCCGCTTCCGCTCCGAGAAAGAGCAGCACCAGGTACTCGAAGACCTGGCATTTGGCAAGGTGGACATTATCATCGGCACCCACCGCCTGCTGCAAAAAGATGTCGTCTTCCTCAATCTCGGCCTGCTGATCATCGACGAGGAGCAGCGTTTCGGCGTCGCGCATAAAGAACGCCTCAAACAGATGCGCCACGAAGTCGATGTGCTGACCCTGACCGCCACACCTATTCCGCGCACGCTGCACATGTCGCTGGTCAATCTGCGCGATATGAGCGTGATCGAGACCCCGCCACAGGAACGCCTGCCCATCCGCACCACGATCCGTGAATATGACGATCACCTGATACGTGAGGCCATTCTGCGCGAGATTGATCGCGGTGGTCAGGTGTTCTTCGTTCACAACCGCATTCAAGGCATTCAGATGGTCGCGCAGAAGCTTCAGAAGCTCATTCCCGAAGCTCGTATCGCCGTTGGACATGGACAGATGCATGAAGATCAACTGGAGAAAGTCATGATCGGTTTCGCCAACGGCGAGTACGATGTGCTGGTCTCAACGACGATTATCGAAAATGGCCTGGATATTCCCAACGCCAACACGATCATTGTCAACAATGCCGCCTACTTCGGCCTGGCCCAGCTCTATCAACTGCGTGGGCGCGTGGGACGCGGCACGCACCAGGCTTACGCCTACTTCTTCTACAACAAAGATGCCCGGCTGACGCCTACTCAGGAGAAGCGCCTGCGCGCTATCTTCGAGGCAACAGAGCTGGGAGCCGGCTTCCGCATTGCCATGAAGGATCTGGAGATTCGCGGCGCTGGCAACTTGCTGGGGGCAGAGCAGTCAGGGTTCATGAACTCCGTCGGCTTCGATCTTTACTGCAAACTGCTGGTCGAGGCTGTGCAGGAACTCCAGGGCAGGCAGGTCGAAGTCGGCGCACCCTCGACAACCGTCGATCTGCCGCTCGACGCCTATCTGCCCGATGAATATATCGGGGATCGCGCGCTCAAAGTGAACTTCTACCAGCGCCTGGCAAATCTGACGCATCCTGAACAGGTGGAGAGCATGGCTGCTGAGATGCATGATCGCTTCGGCACGCTGCCAGTACCGGTACAGAATCTGCTCGCACTGGTCCGCCTGAAAATCGAAGCAGGCCAGCTTGGCTACGACGCGATTGCATTGAAAGACCAGGAACTGGTTCTCACACTCAAACACAATACCATCGCCAACCGTATCAACCTGTACCATCGCTTCCGCAATGAGGCGCGCGTTCAACAGGGCGTTGTACGCATTCCGCGCCGCCTGTTAGGGCCGAACTGGTTCAAACAGTTACGTGAACTCCTACCAGCCGTGACAGCTTCAGCCGCCACGGCATAACAGGAGTCTTGCTGTTACTTGTTACTGGCGTGTATGCATTAAAAAGAAGAGCAGCGCCTGCTTATAATCGAGGATGCTGACCAGGCCAGTCTTGATCACCTGGTTCGAGAGATTAAGCAGGGTGGAGACCACCTGCAAACGTGTCTCATCAAAGCGGGCTTGCTGGCGCAGCGCATCCAGCAACTGCGGCGGAGTCTGGCCGGCGATCTCCAGACCGGCCTTTACTGCCTCCAGACGCAGCCATAGCAGTAACTGATGGCGCATCTGCTCAAAAATAGCGAGATCATCTTCGCCAATTGTCATCATGCCACGCTGAGCAGCAACGCCGCTGACCGCCAACGGCGGCGCCGGCGCCTGGACAGGTACCGCGTTCGGTGACAGCGGAGCAGCAGACGATGCCCGCAGAGGCGACGAAGGGATTCTCTTTGCTTCAGCTTGCTGCTGTGGCTGCGGTCCATTACTCCTGACCACCTGTGGAGTTGCCAGTGCTCCAGCAGGCGGGACTTGCAGCGGTTCGGCCAGCGTCGGTTGCAGAGATGGATCTGTTGGCGAGAGCGCACCGGTTGAGCGTACGCGCGGCAATGACGGATTGGTTGGGGGTACCGGTTCCGGTCCCGGTGAGGTAAGAGGATTGGTCCGGCGCGCCGGCTGGCTCTTTGAGCCAGTAGATGACGACTCCAGTGGACCTGACGGGCGCACCTGAGCAGGTGGAGTAGCAACACTACGGCCACCGGTAGCAGGTGGCAACGGGGCAGCAGGCCGGCTTTCACTCTGGGGTACCGACGGGGACTGCGGCACAGAAGACGCAGGCGAAGCTGCACGTACCATACCATCGGCTTTGAGATCCCCCGAAGGATTCCTCAAAGGCTGCGAGCGGCCTGTGGTCCGCGCAGTTCCCTCAGATCCATTATTCGCCGCCACTCGCCCATCACGCCCATCAGTTTGCGACCGGGGAGCCTGCACTGTTGCCTGCCGGCGTTCTCCATCTGGCTTTTCTTCACCACGCAACTCTTGCAATTGCTGCTGTAACAACGCAGTAGTAGCAGATATCTGCTCCCATGCTGGCCCGGCATAGCCATCAACAGGTGGCGCCGACCAGTTGACCACCGGGCGCGGACTGCCAAAACTCCCCTGTTTGTGACCGGAGAGATGGGCTTGCATTCCCTGAACGACCGTTGCCGCACAGGAGCCGATCAACATGCGGATGTCAAACATCCTCCGGCGTCCTTGCTCCCCAAAGAAGCTGCGATTGCGCTGGACAAACTGGATAAACAGGCGCTCGATGCAATGCTGAAATTCAGCAGACATCAGATCCACACGATTCCATGCCGTGAAATCGAAAGAACTAAGATAAAGCCAGACCTCTTGCCGCTTGGCCCTGCTCACCGGGCGGGTACGCAAAGAGTCAGTTCGATAATCAAAAAAACGTGGATAGCAGAAATTGGCAACCAGGGTCTCAGCCAATTCAGCTTTCAAGCGAGCAATTTCTGCGGGCGGGAGCTGACCCAGATACATGCCCATAAATGCCTCCGATGCGGGTACTCATCCCGTTCAAAGAGCGAGAGGAACCTCGCTCCGAAAGGGGAAGCATTTTTGGACGGAATGCTCAAACCGTAACCGTAAAATACCACCCATGTACAATTAACGCACAATATTCATTGGCATTAGTTGCAGTGCATTGGCTTGCCTGCCCGATGGAACCGTTCCAGGTCCATTAACAGGATGCACAGGCAGCCGTGCCTGGATGTCCATTATTGTACTTGATGTTTGCGTGAGCGGTAAAAGGGCTAAGGATATATGTGCTAGCCCATATGGCAAGTCACTGGATTGCATGCTAAAAACTTGACTTTTCATCTGCACGATAGCTCCCGGCCTCCACGTGTTCATCGGACACCAGTTCAGCGATGGCATATCGTTCGTGGCAAAATACTCCTTTCCATCACTACCTACAAACAGCAAGAGTATCTGCAAGGGTATATCAACAGGGTCTGTAATCTGCCAGTAAGTAGTAACGCTCATATATCCACTGCTGCGACTGAATGTTGCGGGAGCCGCCGGAGCATTTGTAGAGAAACCAAGCAAATTGATGCTACCTCCTGCCCCTGTAAACGTTGCTTGCAGTGGGTGCGAAATCGCAGATGGCGAAACATAGATGTGTGAACAGAATTCATCCGGCAAATCAGGCATCAGTAACAATTTGCCCGATTCTGAATCCGGAGGGATCTGCATACTGACAGGCACAACAGCGGGTGGCGGCAATCCCTGTTTTAACAGCAAATAGCCCTCTTGCGCCGCTACCACACCATACTGTTCACTCAGCAGTACGGATTTCACCTCCTCTGTATAATCATCGAGATCGTTATACGGGTAAATATCGCCCGTTACATCCAGCAGAATATACTCGGCGTGATGATCCTCATAAGGAAACATATAGATCTTTTCGCGCTGACTCAGATGCGGCACCATACTGGTTTGAGCAGAAACCGAAACGTCAGGCGGGATCATGCTGATAAAACGCTGCGCAAGAAGCGTGTGAGGAGTAGCAGCCGGCCATACAAAACCAATTGAGAACGGCATATGTCCATGAAAACCATAATTGACGCGACAGGAGTAAGCAATCATAAATGCCAGGAGAAGTGTCAGCAAGGTGGCATACACCAGTCGCTGCGGCTGCCGACTCCCGAACATTGTGAACAAGGTACCTGCGGGCCGTACAGTTTGCGCATCTCCTGCCTGCGTGACATCCCTGGTTTCAGCCCTGGTGATACTGATTTTGCGCAGGCGCGTCATGAACGTCTGCGCTAACCAGAGCAGCAAGACAACCGCCTCAATCGCGGCAAAGATCAGAACAGGCACAATTTCTGCATTATACTGGAACATCCCGCTAAATTGCCCAGATTGCGAACTGAGAAGATTCAGTGCGACAACAGGCGCTGCCAGCACCAGTATCCAGGGAGCCAGCAGCGGCAGATAACCGGCAGGAGAAACAAGGATACGCAGATAAAAGAGATGAGAGGATTCCAGCACATGCTCGCGCAAAATCTGTACAGGGTGCCGCAGAATATAGCCAAGCATCTGTACAGGTCCCTTGCCCAGATACTCATAGCGCCCCACCAGGAGCGGACGACCCGTCGGGCTAAAATGCGGGATCAGATACAGGTACTCCACGCCAAGCCAGACCACTCCAAGCACCATCAGAGCGGCCCCCACTCGCCAGCGGCGTTGGAAAACCATCGACCACAGGCCAAACATCACCACTATGAGCGCAACCTCTTCTTTGCAGGCCATCGCCAGAATTGCAAAGACAAAGAGTAAAACTGTGCGCCGCGTATACATAAAATAGAGCGCGAAGAACAGCAGCGAGGCCGTGAAGGTGACTGCATGAAAATCAAAAACGGTCGCCTGCTGCTGCGCCGGATAGAGTAAGTAGAGCAAGGCAATAGCCACACTCGCCAGTTCATTACGCAGGCGCAGACGCGCCAGCCAGAAGGCAGGATAAGCTCCAATCGCTACAACCAGCGTTTGCACCACCAGCAGCGTCTTAGGCGAGGGCCAGAGCAGATAAAGCGACGAGAGAGGGAAGAGAATCGGCTCAATATGGATAGCAAAGCGCATGATACCATCAGGGCTGTAACAATTGGTATCGGAGACAATGTTACAGATGGTCATGTGAAGTACATTCCCATGTACAGTATTCCACACAACCTGATCCATAATGCCGAGATCTTCCGCGTTCGTCAGAAAGGCATCGTGCCGGGCCGTCAGATAGCTGATAAAATAGACACTGAAGAGTATCACAGCCAGCGTGACCATACCCATTGCCAGCCAGAACAGGTGTGTACGCGGCAGCGGCTCAGGAGCCGGATACAGGTACAAACGGTTCTGCCAGACAGAGAGACGCTTACGCCAGCTCATCATTTTATTTCTCCCTCAATACTGATACTTGCTGCCGCTTCATGTCGCGCGCGTTCTTCTGTTCCTGCGGGCGTCTCATGCCCGGATGCTAGTGACTGCGCAAGCTGCTCCCGCTGCACAGCTCGTATCTGCTGCTCACCACCCAGATAGGCCAATCCCACACAGAGCAACTCGGCTACGGTAGACACCAGCCGCGATAGGATCGCCAGCACCGCTGCCAGTCCCCCCGGCAAAGCAAACGCGATATTCCACAGTATGACCATCGCCCCTTCGCGCACACCCAGTCCGCTTGGCGTAATAAAGCTCACGAAGCCGATATCCCAGACCAGCGCATAGATGCCAATACAGAGCGGCAGCAAAGCAAGCGGCGCGGCTGGCCAGAGCGCCAGTAGCAGTAGATAAAACGCACCTCCGGCGATTACCCAGCTTGCGCACCAGCTCAGCGTGATGAGCAGAATATCACTGTAGCGCAGCGCCAGCCTCACTGGCTCACGTCTGAGCAGGCGCAACGCCACATTCAACAGCCCGTTGAGGATGCGCGGATGCAGCCCTACCAGCAATGCCAGCATGGACCCGCCTCCCAACCCGATAATTACCGGCGTGCCGTGCAGCAGTCGCCCGACCGCTCCATAATCCTGCCAGAAGAACAGGCTCACTGCGAAGACCAGCGCGCCCGCCGCCAGCTTTGTAATCAACTCGATTGTCATGCTGGCAAATGCTACCGGACGCGATACGCCGTACTTTCCTATCCACAGAATGCGTGTCAACACATGCCACACATTTCCTGGGATGTAGCGCACGAATTCTGAAGCCAGATAGACACGCAAACAGGTACGCAAATTCAGGTGAACGTCGAGACGAGACAACACCGCGCGCCAGATAAAACCGTAGGATAACTCTTGTAAAAGAAAACCCAGAAATGCGAGTGCCAGCAGC
>JADBKA010000188.1 GCA_014896635.1 Ktedonobacteraceae bacterium | reverse complement strand
TCTATTGATTTTATTGGCGCTGTACTGTTAGTTGCCGGTACTGTGCCTTTGCTGCTTGGTTTCACCTGGGCAGGAACGCAGTATGCCTGGAATTCGGGAGTGATCATCGGCCTGTTTGCCGCAGCCGTGCTGGCTCTGACCGCCTTTTTCGTCTATGAGGCAAAGCTGGAGCACAGCGATGGTCAGCCGATCATCAGTCCGAGCCTGTTTAAAAACCGCATTTTCAGCATCTCGACGCTGGTTACCGCTATCTTTGGGGCCGGACTTTTCGGGAGCACCTTCTTTATTCCCCTGTTCGTGCAGGGGGTAGTGGGGACATCCGCGACGAACAGTGGTCTGATTCTGACGCCACTGATGCTCACCTCGGTCGCTGGCAGCATCATCTCCGGCCAGCTCGTGTCGCGTATTGGAAAATATAAATGGATTGCCATAACGGGCATGGCTGTCAGTGTCATTGGTACTATGCTGCTCATGCGACTTGATGTGCATGCCAGCAACACTGATGTATTGATCGCCATGTTGATACTGGGTCTGGGAATGGGCTTTGGCATGGCGCTCTATACATTAATTGTGCAGAATGCCATGCCGCGCAAGATCGGCGAGGCCACATCGGCGCTGACATTCTTCCGCGCGATTGGCGGCACCATCGGTCTGGCGATTATGGGATCGATCATGAACTCTGCCTACCTGCCGGCTTTCCACAACGCGCTGCCGGAGACTGTCAAACGGGCGGTGCCGGCAAAGGCGTTGAGTCCGCTCGACAACCCGCAAATCCTGTTATCGGCGGATGCGCAGACGAAGATGCACCAGGCATTTGCCGCGTTCGGCCCGGCAGGTGAGCAGTTGTACCATACCTTGCTGGAAGCGGTCAAAGTTGGCCTGACGCAAGGACTGCACAACGTCTTCATTCTGAGCACGGTCATCATGGTGCTTGGCCTGCTGGCAGTGCTCTTTCTGAAAGAGATCCCGCTGCACGGGAATAGCAATAAAGCGCCACAGGAGCAGCGTGAAGAGGTGCTACAACCTCAAGCGTGATGCTGGCGCAGTTTGTACACTTTGATAGCAACCTGGAGCGTCAACCAGTTGCCGCGATCTTGAATGTCAATATCGCAGAGCGATTGCAGGCGCTCCAGGCGCTGAATAAGTGTATTGCGATGGACGAAGAGGCGGTCCGAAGTGCGGGTGAGGTTGCCGGCACACTCCAGATAAGTTTCCAGCGTATCGAGCAGATCTGTATTTTTGCGCCGATCATAGTTATCAATGCGAGCGATTTGCTCCTGGTAGACATCGCGTAGATCATCCATATGAGCGATCTTGTACAGGTAGCGATACACACCCAGGTCGTTGAAGTGGGTCACAAGGGCGTGCTGTGCGGATGAGTCGTGTTCCTGCTGGAGATTCTCGCCCATGCGCAGTGCCTCATTGGCCTCGGCGAAGCCGCGGCGATAATCGCTGATTGTGCGACAGGTATTGCCGATACCGATGGAGAGGCTCACGTTATATTCGTCATACATATGCCGGGCCAGATCTTCTAACCAGCTTTTCAGGCGTGCGCCGGCCAGATCCTTACCCAGGGGGATGATACATGTGATCATATTCTCATGCTCATGGCAGACGGAACCGCCGTAGTTGTCGAGAATACGGCGCCGCACAACACCACTGATGCGCTTATAGATCCCCTGGAGTTGTGTACTCTGCGTATAGCCGTTGCCATTGGTCTCGGCCAGTGTGCCAGCAGACGCCTGCCGCTGCGCATCGCTGCGTGTTTTGAGGGAAGCCGTGCGTTCCTGGTAATCTTCGATATGGGTGATCTCGATCATGACCGCTGCGTGCGGCTTGCTTAGATCGCAACCCAGAAAATGTGCGCGCTGGCGCAACGAATCTTCAGGCTCCGCCGTTCCCTGAGTGAGATCATCGAAGAAGGCTTTCACGATGTCTTTCTGCGTGAGCTGGTTGACCAGGTAACTATTTTTAATGGCGATGGCCGCCTGGTTGGCGATGGTGGTTAGCAGCGTCTGATCTTCGGGGGTAAAGCGGCGGGATCGGCTGGAGTAGCAGTTAATCAGGCCGAGCTGTTCAGTACCGGCGATCAGAGGAGCAGAGAGCAGCGTGCGGTATGATGACTGGGAATCCTGGAACGGATTCAGACGCCTGAGCGTATCCTCGTTGATCTCGATAGTGCGATTGTTCTGTGCAGCGCGTGCGTGTTGTGATCTCTCATTTATTTCCCGCAATTGCTCCAGAAAGTGTCGGTCAACATCAATCGAGCGAAAATGTGCGCGCTCGTTCAGGTTGGGAGCGGTGGCGCGTACAGTCAGGCGACGGGGAACCTCGATCTCACGTTCGCGCCCCGACCCCGGCTCCATCAGCATAATGACGCACAGATCAACTTCTAGAATCTGTACTGTCAGCGTAGCCAGTGAGCGCAGGATATCGTCAAGATACACGCCGGAACTGATCGTCTGGCTCAGCACTGAGAGCGAGGTCAGGATTCTGAGCTTGCGCTGTGTGTTCTCGTAGAGGCGGGCGTTTTCCAGCGCGCCGCCGACCAGAGCGGCGGTGTTGCTGATAAAGGTGCGGTGCTGATCTGTAAACTCATGCGGCGCAATGGCCTGGACGGTAATAGCGCCGATCAGTTGCCGATCCTTCGAGATAATCGGCACCGTCATGATCGACTGATATTTCTCTTCTTCCAGTTCAGGGAAGTAGCGGAAGCGCGGATCATGCAGTGCCTCATCTTTGAGAAAGACCGGCTGGCGGTGGAGAGCCACCCAACCAGCAATGCCCTCGCCCAGCGCCATACTGAGCTTGCCCACCAGGTGCTGATATTGTTTACTGGCGCTGGCGAGCACGAGCCGCTCTTTATCTTGATCGTACAGGTAAATAAAAGCAACCTGACAAGCAGTGGCGCGCACGACGGTGTCTACCAGGTGGTGTAATACTTCATCGAGCCTCAGCGTTGAGCCGACGGTCGAGATCACTTCATTGAGCAAAGCGTTTTCCTGGGTATACAGTTCAAGTTCCTCGCGTAATTTCTGGTTTTCCCTGTGCAACTGTTCGATAGTCTGTTGTGCTTCCTCCTGTGTGGGCGATTCGCAGGCAGCGATCTGGCGCTGATGACTTGCTCTGGATGACATGTGACCTCCTGACTTAAGGTAACCAAATATGAGAAAAGAGGAAGAACTGAGGGACATCCCCGGACATCCCCAGCCATCGAGAAACAATGGGCGCTCAACGTCGAGTGGCTGCTTGAGCGTTACAACGTTGAGCGCCCATCAATGTCAGTCAATAGTCTATCCAGCGCGACCAGCACTGGCCGCCCTGATCAATATATTACCCCAGTATGGATATTCTGTCCATGTTTTTATATCTGAAATTGTACACTGTTTCTGCCAGATCGTCCAGCCCTGAGGATAATTTGTCGCCACATTGTGTGCCAGGCAAGAAGCAACTATAATCTGGAGAGAAAAGCCAGGAAAGTCGCCAGAGTTGGCGAGTCAGAAAGAAGAAAGGAACAGACACCATGCCCTATGAATTGATCGAACTACACTTTCATGGTGATTACGCTACCATCACCATGAACAACCCGAAACGCCGCAATGCTCTCTCGCTGGCGATGATGACCGAGCTGACCGACGCTTTTCGGCGCGTGGGCGAGAGCAGCGCGCTTGGCGCTATTCTCGCCGCCAACGGTCCCGCTTTTTCAGCCGGACACGATTTTGCCGACATGGTAGGTCAGGATATTACGGCCATGCGTAAGTTGCTGCGCGTCTGCACAACGATGATGGATACGATCCAGGCCATCCCGCAACCTGTGCTGGCGCGGGTGCATGCGCTTGCCACCGCTGCTGGCTGCCAGCTTGTGGCAACCTGTGATCTGGCCGTCGCTGCGACCACCGCCGCATTCGCCACGCCTGGCGGCAAAGGGGGCTGGTTCTGCACGACGCCGATGGTCGCCGTGAGCCGTAATATCGGGCGCAAACGCGCACTCGAAATGCTGCTCACTGGCGAGCCTATCGACGCCCAGACCGCCGCTGACTGGGGTCTGGTGAATCGCGTAGTGCCGCCCGAAGACCTGGTTTCTGCCGCGCAGAGCCTGCTCGAAGCTGCCACACGTGGCAGTTTCATCTCCAAAGCTATCGGGAAACAGGCGTACTACGCTCAGATTGACCTGCCGCAGGTCCAGGCTTACAACTACGCTATTGAGGTCATGGCCTCGGCCTCACAGATTCCTGATGCTCAGGAAGGCATGCGCGCTTTCCTCGAAAAGCGCCATCCCAATTTTGCCCGTCCTGACCCGAAATCAGAAAAAGCAGCCGAAGCCTGAAACCAATTTTTTAGCGGCGGCGTCCAAAGATGCGCAGCAAGAGCAGGAACAGGTTGATGAAATCCAGGTACAGCTCCAGCGCGCCAAGAATAGCGAAACGCTGCACATTCTCCAGATTCGCCGGATTCACCGACGCGGTCCAGCGTTTGATCTTCTGTGTATCCCAGGCGGTAAGCCCGACGAAAACCAGTATACCCACCTGACACTCCCCCGGCTGAAGCCGGAGGGTTCTTCCTTCATCCAGCCCGCTTGCCCGTCTTTCCCTTGCGAGAAGGACGAGTAGCGGCGGGCTGTCCAGAAGCGTTTTCCTCTTCGGAGGAGGTTCCCGTGTGTCCCACGGTACCGGCAAAAGCCATGAGAAGGAGTATAAGAAGTCCAGCGTGCAAGATGTTTACAGCGGCATTTTCGTCTCTGTCCAGAACCAGGCCACAGGTTGGACAGATGTGGGTACGCACGGAGAGGCTCTTTTTCACCCGTGTGCCACAGCCTGAGCAATCCTGAGAGGTGAACTGTGGGGGAACGGCAATGACGGGGATCTCATGCATGGTCCCATAGTACCTGACCCATTGCAGGAACTTCCCCCAACTGGCATCACTGATCGATTTGGAGAGATGGCGGTTACGGACCATGTTGCGGATCTTCAAGTCTTCATAGGCAATGAAATCGTGAGATGACACCAACGCGCTTGCCTGCTTTCTGGCAAAATCTTCGCGCTGCCTCTGGACCGAAAGTGACGCCTTTGCTAACTGCTTGCGGGCGCGTCGGCGATTGGCGGACCCTTTTTGTTTGCGAGAAAGTTGACGATGCAGCCGCTTTAACCGCTTCTCCGCCTTGCGATAATGACGTGGGTTCTCTATGGTATTCCCATCGGAGTCAGTATAATAGACCTTTAACCCCAGATCAATGCCGACCGCTTTGCCGGTCGCAGTGTGTTCAACCTTGCGTACAGACTGGACTCCGAATTGACAGTAGTAGCCATCGGCACGACGCACGATACGAACCCGTTTGATCTGTTTGACCGGGAAGGTTTCCACCTCCTGCTTTTTGTTGCCAACCAGGCGCAATGTGCCAATCCCACAGCCATCGGTGAAGGTGATGTGTTTGCCATCGGGCTCGATCTTCCATCCCGTTTGTTTGTACTCCACCGAGCGGTTATCGTGTTGGAAGCGGGGATAGCCCTTTTTGCCAGGTTTCTTTTCGCGGCAATTCTTGTAGAAGCGGGAAATAGAGGTCCAGGCCCGATCCGCTGATGTTTGACGAGCCTGGGAGTTGAGCCGTGCGGCAAACGAGTACTCCTGGGCAAGAACAGCGCAATAGCACTGCAAATCATTTTTGGAAACCCCGTGCCCGTCCATCCACTTGCGCAGACACTTGTTGCGGATGAATTGCACGATGCGAATGGCTTCCTCAATGGCCTGATATTGAGGCTTTTTCCCATCCAGTTTGTACTCGTAGATCAGCATATCCTTGTCCCTACCCTCATGCGTAGATGCTTGTGCTTTGATATTCTGGAAGAGCGTGCCCATTCCGGTCAGGCGCATTCCACGCATACCGTTCCTGTTCCGTCTCTAGTGTACCTGACGTTGTGTATGTTGTCAAGGGTATTTGTCTCGGTTTATTGACCATACGTGTCTGTGTGTGTTATCATAGTCGCACATAGACGTGAAAGGAGAACACTACGGACATGTCGAATGACATTGAAGAACCTCTCGACTCTGAGCAAGCTGCCAGAATGTTGGGCGTGAAACCGAGGACGGTCATTAATTTAGCCAAACAAGGCAAAATTCCCGCCTTCAGGGTAGGTGATCTCTGGAAGTTTCTGAGAAGTGATATCCAGGCATATATTGACGCGCAACGAAAGCAGATAAAGCCAGGTCAGGCAGAAGAAGAGGAAAGATAAAAAAACAAGAGGTGCGCGCCCGTGGACTATCAGCATGACCGGCATAGCGTCCACCTCATCGTGTACCACCTGATCTGGTGCCCAAAGAGGCGACGGCGTGTGTTGGTCGGGCCGGTTCAAAAGCGGTTGCAGCAGATTATTCATGAGGTCATCAATGAGCATGAGTGGCAATTGGTGGAACTGGCGATTCAGCCCGATCATGTGCATGTGTTTGTGCGGACGAACCCGACCACCCTTCCCTCGGACATTCCCAGATTAATCAAAGGGCGATCCTCGCGCTTGTTGCGAAAGGAATTTGTTCACTTGAGGAACCTGCCGACTCTGTGGTCCCCCTCCTACTTCCTCTCGACAGCCGGCAATGTCAGCAGCGCAACGAGAGAACGATATATTCAGCAACAAAGCGAGAACTGAGACGGGTGTCTGCTCGGCGCTGTCCCCGCCCATCTTGCCCCAAATAAGGAACGCCCATTCATCTCCGCCTTAGAAAGGCGGAGCTTTCTGGGCCGTTTCTTTGTAATAAAAAAGCGCCCGGTCTTTTTATCAGACCAGGCACTTAGCACTCGCTGATTAGCTGCTTCCGCCCTGCTTGCGATCAATCTCGCCGATAGCCTGGCTGATGCCTGTTGGCCCTTCAAATGTGCGATCAGGCATCTGCTTGAGCGCCTCAAGGACATTCTGGTCAGCGCCGTGCTGCTGAGCGTGCTTGACGATATCCTGTTTGCTGGCAGGATAATCAAGCCCTTTCAGGAATTTCTCTACCTGCACGGGATTAATTTTTGCCATCGCTGTTTTCTCCTTTCTCACTATCTTATGGCTACCCTTCCTGCTCATTCCCTGTCCTTTCTGGTACACGAATGAGGGGAAAGAGATGGTGACTGAACTATTTGCTCTAAGAACCAGCAGGATAAGCGGAAAAGCGGTTTTTTGAATGGCTAATTGGGTACTACTTGCTCTGACATGGTAGACTGATAGGCAAAGTGAGCGTGAAAGCGAGAGCAAAATGATTATATTGCCGGCCATTGATATCAAAGATGGGCGCTGTGTGCGGCTCTTACAGGGCGACTATAGCCGGGTGACGACGTATAGCGAAGATCCAGTAGAAGTAGCGCAGCGCTGGCAGGAGTGCGGAGCGAGCTGGCTACATGTCGTGGATCTGGATGGTGCGGCTCAGGGCTATCCAGCGAATGCTGAACTGATCGGGCGCATACGAGCCGCCACGACGCTCCATATCGAGGTCGGCGGCGGTATGCGCTCGCTCGCACATATTCAACAGATTCTGGACCTGGGCGTTGAACGGGTAATCCTGGGGACGGTTGCCATCACTGACCGCGCGCTGCTGGATGCTGCCCTGGCGCGGTGGGGCGAGCGCATTGCCGTCGGCATTGACGCGCGCGATGGCCTGGTTGCAATTGCCGGGTGGCGTGAAACTTCGCGTGTCCAGGCTGCGCCGCTCGCGGTGGAGTTGAGTCAGAGCGGTGTGCGGCGCTTTATTTATACCGACATTGCACGTGATGGCGCGCTCAGCGGACCGAATTTCAAGGCGCTGGCGGAGATGCTGCAAGCTCTGCAAACCACACCGGTCCCTGTGCCGGCGACTTTGATTGCTTCTGGCGGCGTCAGTTCGCTAGACGATTTGCGCGCGCTTTCTCGCTTATCAGTTGAGGGCGCGATTGTCGGCAAGGCGATTTACAGCGGGAACGTGGACCTGGCTGCCGCGATCCGCACGATAGAGAGGAACGAGTCATGCTAACCAGGCGTATCATTCCCTGTCTTGATGTCACCGGCGGGCGAGTAGTGAAAGGTGTCAACTTCGTCAATCTACGTGATGCCGGTGATCCAGTCGAACTGGCCGCGTTCTATAACAGTGAAGGCGCGGACGAAGTCGTCTTTCTTGACATCACAGCCTCGCATGAGAACCGCGTCACCATGCTTGACGTTGTGCGGCGCACGGCTGAGCAGGTGTTTATTCCCGTGACCGTAGGTGGGGGTATCCGCAGCGTCGATGATATTCGTACGACGCTGCGGGCCGGGGCTGATAAAATCTCGCTCAATACGGCAGCAGTGCAGCATCCCGAAGTCATCACCGCCGGCTCCGAGCAATTCGGCGCGCAGTGCATTGTCCTGGCAATCGATGCGCGCTCCAATCCGGCCATGCCCAGTGGCTACGAAGTTTTTATTCATGGCGGGCGCACGCCGACAGGCAAAGACGTGCTGGAGTGGGCGCTGCGCGGCGTGGAGTTGGGCGCCGGCGAGATTCTACTGACCAGCATGGACCGTGATGGCACAAAGCAGGGCTACGATCTCCAACTCACTGCCATGATCTCGCACGCCGTCACCGTGCCGGTCATCGCGTCCGGCGGCGTCGGTACTATCGAGCACCTCTACGAGGGTCTGACCATTGGCGGAGCCGACGCGGTGCTGGCCGCTTCCATCTTCCACTTCGGCGAGTACCGCATCCGTGAAGTGAAAGCGTATCTCCAGGCGAAGGGCGTGCTGGTACGCCCGATCTGATACTCCCTTGCGTTCAGAAATGCAATTTCCTGTCGCAAAACAAGAGGCGCAAGGAGTGACCTGAAATCGTGCTACGCAATCGAGGGCGATTTCAGGATGCTGCCGGCGGCATGATAGCCGGAGACAGAGGTCAGGGCGTAGACGACGCTGCGCGGACCGAGCAGCGTGCCGGGGTTGCAGACCGAGTTGCAGCCGAGCTGGCAGTCGTCGCCCAGGATCGCACCGAGCTTGTTCAGGCCGGTGGCGTACTTCTGGTTGTTTGCTCTGACGGTGATCTGACCGCCATCCAGGCGAAAATTAGCGAGTTTGACGCCCGCACCCAGATTGACGCGATTGCCGAGAATGCTATCGCCCACATAAGCGAAGTGGGCGGCGCTGCTGCCCGGTAGCAGAATGGCGTTCTTGGTCTCGCTGGCGTGGCCGATGATGCAGTTCTCGCCTGCGAGCGTATCTGCACGCACATATGCGCCGTGTCTGACAATGCAGCCGCGCCC
>JADBKA010000187.1 GCA_014896635.1 Ktedonobacteraceae bacterium | reverse complement strand
GTGATCGACGGCGTACTCGGAGATGCGCGCCTTGGAGAAGCCGGCTTTGGGTGAGCCTGAAGCGGGAGGCAGGCGGCGTGGTGTAAACTTTTCTGCGCCCTCACGAATGTATGATTTATACCAGGGACGCTCTTTCCACTCGTTTAACGGTTCGTACTCGATGGTAATAGCGCGCGGGGGGCAGGCTTTTTCACACAGCAAACAGGCTTCGCACTTCAGATTGAACTCCGTCTGCAAGCCCTCTTCCGCGATCAACTGGATCAGACCCCGGCTGCGCGGCGGCAGCTTCGGCTTTTCGTAGGGATAGAACCTGGTGACTTTCGGTCGGAAGAGGTGACTGAAGGTCAACCCCATCCCTTCAAGAATGCCTCGCATACGCTATACCTCGATTTCTTTCTCGCCGCGCACCTTGAGTCCCTGTTTGGCAATCTTTTCGCGCAGCTTGAGGATGCCTTCGATCAGTGCCTCTGGCCGGGGTGGACAGCCAGGGACATAGATATCCACCGGCACAATTGTATCAACGCCCTGCACGGTATAGTAGCTGTCGTAGAATTCACCACCGGAGTTCGCACACTGTCCCATACTGAGCACCCACTTGGGTTCAGGCATCTGCTCCCACAGCAGGCGCAGGCGTGGCCCCATCTTCACCGAAACCGTGCCGGCCACAATCATCAGATCGGCCTGGCGCGGGCTTGAGCGAAACACTTCAGATCCGAAACGCGAAAGATCATAGTGGGACTGGGCGGAAGCCATCATCTCAATAGCACAGCAAGCCAGTCCATATCCTAACGGCCAGACAGATTTAGAACGCGCCCAGTTCTGCGCCCATTGAAGCATATCGGCAAGACTTGTCAGTTGAACGGGGAGTTCCTGATCTCCCGGAATATATTCCTGGGGACCGGTCGCCATAACAATCGGCACCGGCTTGCGCCGTACCCCCGGCGTTTTTCCATTTTCATGTAGTTCGCTGCTCATAGCATTGCTCCTGTACAAAGGTTTTAGCAGCACCCATTGTTCGGTTTCTATGCATAACCAGTAACTGGAATCGGTCTCTTCACCTTGTCTCGTTCCCTATTATAGCACGCCCCGTCTATAACGAGTTGTCTTTCCCGGCAGAACGGCGTATGATGAAGGAAGCAACAATCCCGGAGAAGGAGCATTCACGTGGGAAGTTATACAATTACCGTCTTAGCAGGCGATGGCATTGGACCCGAAGTGACAGAGCAGGCGCTGCGTGTCCTGCACGTGGTCGCCGACCGCTTTGGACATACCTTCACCATCCACCGCGCGCCGGTCGGGCTTGCTGCCATCGAAGCTGAAGGCAGCGCTATTTCTGACGCCACAATGGAGATGTGCAGTCGCAGTCATGCCATCCTGTTTGGCGCCATCGGCGGCGCCTCACATACAGACGGCCCCGCACCTGAGCAGGCACTCTTCCGCCTGCGCAAAGAATTTGCACTGTTCGCCAACCTGCGTCCCGTACGCACCTTCAACGCCCTGGTCAACGCCTCAACGATCAAGCCAGAGATTCTACAGGGTACTGACCTGGTGGTGGTGCGCGAATTGACCGGCGGCCTCTATTTCAGCAAACCAAGCGAGATCCGCAGGACCGAACGGGGAGTAGAAGCGATTGACACGCTGCTCTATACAGAAGCAGAGATCGAGCGGATCGTACGCATGGCATTTGAGATGGCACGCCGGCGCCGCAAAAAAGTGACATCGGTTGATAAAGCCAACGTGCTCAGTTCCTCGCGCCTGTGGCGGCGTGTAGCAGAGCGTGTCGCGCAGGATTATCCCGATATTACACTCGAACACCTGCTGGTCGATGCATGCGCGATGCACCTGATTCGCCGTCCTGCCACATTCGATGTAATCGTGACCGAGAATCTCTTTGGCGATATCCTTACGGATGAGGCTTCGATGCTCACCGGCTCGATGGGAATGCTACCTTCGGCCAGTCTGGGTACAGGCAAGACCACCTGCGGCACCTTTGGCCTGTATGAGCCGGTTCATGGTTCCGCGCCGGATATCGCAGGCCAGCAAAAAGCCAATCCTATCGCCTCGATTCTCTCGCTGGCCCTGCTGCTGCGTTACTCGCTGAGTCTTCATCAAGAGGCGGCAGCGGTAGAGGCAGCAGTAGAAACGGTCATCAACACGGGCTATCGCACAGAAGATTTACGTGAAGCGGATAAAACGATTGTAGGAACCGATGAGATGGGCCAGTACATCGCCGACGCACTGAAGCAGCAGCGGTCCTGACTTAACCCATCATCGGTCTTGGGCAGGGTCCCAGGAGACGCAAACGCTCCTGAACCCTGCCTAGCTGTGCATGCAGATCGGCAGCAACCTCAGTCTGCACCTCTCCATTGCTGCTCTGCGCCATCTTCTCCAGTTTCTCTTGCAGGAGTGCAGCCTCTTCAAGAAGAGACTGGTGTAGAGCATACCAGCGTGTTACAGCGCGTTCCACTCCCATTTTGCAGCCTCTTGCACCCATTAGTTATTAGCGAACTGCGGCCTTGTATACCAGCGAGTTCAGAATGTTGATCAGTTCTTCATCCTGGTATGGCTTGACGATATAGGCGCTCGCACCGAGTAACATAGCACGTTGCTGGTGCTTGGCGGCAGCACGCGAGGTGAGCACGACAAGCGGCAACGAACGATACTGCTCCTGAGCGCGCACCGTCGAAATCAGTTCGTAGCCATCCATACGCGGCATCTCAATATCCAGCAGAACGGCAGCCGGTGTCTCGTTGGTAATCATTTCGAGAGCCTCTACGCCATCACGAGCTACCTGGACCTCCCAGCCATGCTGCTTGAGCATATTACTTACAACACGCCGCACGCTCGGACTATCATCCACTACCAGGACATGTTTGCCACGCTCAAGCACGGTTGGTGTGGAAGCCACCGGGCGCATGGATGCCGTGACGGGCCTGCTAGAAGAGAGAGCCGCCTGCTGGCGGAACGGCGTCTGCGGCAGCGGGCTATCGAAGCGGGGCGCCGGCGTCACCGGGACCAGGGATGACATTTGCGCGCTACTCTTCGTATGAACCGAGAGCAAATCATTCAATTCCAGTACCAGCACAACTCTCCCATTGCCAAGTACAGTACCGCCGGCAATGCCATGTACATCACGCAGATGCGGTCCCAGATTCTTCATCACAATGTCAGAGCGCCCGATAATCTCATCCACTACCAGCGCCACACGCTGTCCTGCTGTATTGACAAAGAGCAACTGCGCCTTGTCATCCAGCGTTGTGCTGGTAGCAGGGAGCGACAGGTACTCAGAGAGCAGATGCAGAGGATAGATCTCGTTCTGTACTATCACTGCCGGTTGCCCTCCGATAGTAGAGCGTTTGAAGTTATCCAGGCGCCCGATGGATTCGACGGCAACAGTAGGAATAGCAAATTGCTGGTTACTGACATTCACCATCATTGCATTCTGGATCGCCAGGCTGGTCGGGAACGTCATGGTAAAGGCAGTACCCTGGCCGGGAGTAGACTCAACGACAATTTTGCCACGCAGGCGTGAAACGCTATCACGCACCACATCGAGGCCCACGCCACGCCCACTCTCTTCACTCAGCACTCTGGCAGTTGAGAAGCCAGGCTGGAAGATCAACTCGATCACCTCACCCTCACCAAGTGATTGATCAGGCCGGATCAAGCCACGAGCAATGGCAGTGTTGCGAACTGACTCGCGGTCGATGCCCTCCCCGTCGTCACGCACCGTAATGACGATCTGGTTGCCTTCATAAGCTGCTGAGAGTTTGATCTGACCAACGGCAGGTTTGCCTCTGCGGGTACGCACTTCTGGCGTTTCGATGCCATGATTCACCGCATTGCGCACAAGATGCAACAGCGGCCCCGAAATCTCTTCAAAGACCGTGCGGTCAACTTCGGTTGATTCCCCTTCGAGTACAAACTCAATTTCTTTGTTCTGCTTAAGCGCGACAGAGCGTGCAGCCCGGTACAGGCGTGGGGCCATCGCGGAGAGAGGCACCAGGCGAACCTTCATCAGGCGATCCTGGAAGGCGGTACTCAGGCGATTCTCGCGCGCGAAAATGCCTTCACACTCGCGGACAGCCGCATCCATCTCGGCGCTCAGCGTCGCCATGTCTGAGATACCCTCACTCAGACCGCGCGCCAACTGGTGAAACTCGGTGTAACGGTCCAGTTCCAACTCATCGAATTCAGCCAGATACGACTTTTCCGCGTTCCCATTACTGGCAGCGGTAGCGGACAGCAATTTCTGTCTTCCTTCACCCGGCATCACCTGCACTGAGCGGCCACTGGGCAGCGTGGCCGCTTCAAAGCGGCTCTCCAGCTTCTGTCCCACATCGAATAGGCGATTACTACTGACCGAGACATCGGCTACCAGGCGCAGGAGCCGCTGGATACGCTCTTCCAGCACACTGCGGTTCACCAGCAGTTCACCAAACAGGTTTACCAGCTCGTCCAGGCGCGAGAGACGCACATGCACACTGAGATTCCCGTGAGATGGCCGCCGTACTTGCATGTCCGCTGATTGCTCATCATCGAGGACACTACTCATGGCCCCGGTCTCATGCAAAGATTCGTCGGCGGCAGCATCAATCTCTTCCTGTTTTGGGATGAGCGCGGTAGCATGTTCGCCGAGCAGTTCTGCATAGCGAGTGCGTAAATTCTGGACGTATGCTTCACCGCTCAGACCTTCAGGATTCCTTCCCGTGATCAGCACATCCAGAGCTTCCGCCGTTTCGAGGATAATGCTCAGAACGGCAGGAGTGACAGGAGTGCTCCCCTCCATTATACTATCCAGCAAATCCTCAGAAACGTGGCAGAGATCTGCAACAGTCCGGAATCCCATCATGCCGGCAGCGCCTTTGAGCGTATGAGTTGCACGGCGTATCGCTTGCACCAGATCACGATTGGTTTGATCTTTCTCCAGTGCTGCCACATTCGTACTGATCGTCTGAAGATGTTCCTCAGCCTCTTCACGGAAGATCTCCGCCGCCTCTGAGCCAAAATCGCCAGTTCCTGATGGCGAGGGAGCGGGAGATGGCGGGGCCACTCTGGGTGGGCTGCCCGATGAAGGGAAGGTAGCCAGCATCTGACTGCCTGCATGCCTGGCAGAGTCTGCCTGCGTGGTTGCTTGTGCAGAAGCGATTTGCCCGCTGACCTTCGAGATCTGGCTCAGGAATTCCTGCCGCACCTGTATCTCGATTTCACTGCGCAGGCGGGCCTCTAACTCTCTCAGGACATCCCCGTGCTCCGAAGCAGATAACCCTTCCTGTAAACGCCTGCGCGCCTCAAACTCCTGGCGAACCTCTTCACGGATCTGTCGCTCCAACTCGACACGCGCAGCCAGCGTGGTCGGCTGTGACTCATACTCGCGGCGGATCTCTTCGCGCAACTGCGCCTCAAGCTCGGCCCTTAAAGCGGCAAGATCACCCTGACGCTCAAAAGTCACGCGCTGGCGCGCCTGGCCCGGCTCATGTTCTACCTGGACACTCCAGGGAGTCCAGCCGGCCTTTCGTTCCGGCCTCACCACAGAAGACACCTGGTCTTGAACTTCCCTGAACGTCTCGTTCAGTCCGGCGAGAGAAACCTGGAACTGTTGCAGGAGAGCGGCAGATTGCTCGCCAGACTCCTCAATCCCTTCAGCAATCTTGCGCAGGAGATCAAATACTTTCTTGAGTTTGCTATTCGCCACCCACATTACTGAAAGGGGGAGATAGCGACGCACCTGTTCGGGACTGTTGCGCAAATTCAGGCCCATTGCCTTGCCAGCCCACTCCTCCATCCTGTCCAGCGCATCCTTTGAACCATCAAGAAAACTCTTGAACTCCTTGCGCTGCGCCTCAATAACCGATATAGCCGAGCGAGCCTGACCACCGACCTGCTTCAATACAGCAAGCTGTGCCTCTAGCGTCCCGGTCTCCTGCTGTATCTCATCATAGATGGCCTGCCAGCGATGCTCTCCAGAAGGGACCCACGTTCCCCCTTCAACTACCGGTCCAGGTGATCGCACCAGGTTTTTCAACTCTTCAAATTTGCCAGCAGATTCTTCAGGTGCCTCCTGGTCAGCAACCGGAGCAGAGGAAGGCTGTGCAATACCAGAACCAGAACCGGCATAGGCAATAGCTTCCCTATAAGCGGCCTCAGTACGACTGTGTGTAGAGGAAATCTGATTGTCAAGGTCCAGTAGATAAGCAGGCGTCTGCATCGCCCGCGCTTCCTCCTGCATATGTGGAAAAACGGCCTGTGCCGGTGCAGATCTGTAGGCAGGTTGCTCAAATTGAGACGAACCAGGAGCATGAGGGTCTCGCTGTTGTGTCAACTCCTGTTCAACAGGCATTTGCCACTGCTGTGGCTGCTGTCCCTGATCTGACACGGTGAATGGCGCAGACCTGTCGGCATTCGGTTGAACAGAAGAAGAGACATGGGCCGATGCTATTAATTGATCAAAAGCACTGAGGGATGCGGACTGATTTACCGATGCCTGTTCCTCAGCAGGGGAATCTGGCACTGGATCTTCAGGCCAGGCCAGATCCTCACCGGAAGTGACTGAGGGTACCCGGAAAGAAGCCAGAACTTCTTCAAAAGAGGGGATAGCAGGAGAGGCTGGGAACTGCGAGGCAAAGAGTTGAGCCTCAGCAGGAGAGGAAGGATTCATTTGTTGCTGTGTGCCAACATGCTCCCCGACAGTAGTCTGGACGTCGATATCAGGAACGGCAGGAATAGTCTCCAGTGCTTGTGGAGGGGAAGAGGCCACACCGGCCTGTGAGGTCTGAGCAGCACTATCACGTATTGTGCGATAGCGCTCGTAGTCCGCGTCGTCCTCCGCGAGAATATTTTCTTCGTTGGCTCCGCTGCGGATACCCTTTAACAGGAGGTTCATACGCCTGAGAGAACGCCGCAGCAGGTCGATGATAACTTCGTCAAGTACCATCAACCCGTCTAACGCATCACCCAGGATATCTTCCATCCCATGAGCAACATGGGCAAGACCGGGACAGTCCACCATAGAAGCAGAACCACCAATGGTGTGAGCACGGCGGTATGTTTCCTCCAGAGCTTCCATGTCACCGGGCGAGCGTGCCAGGCGTTCGAGATTCGTCTCGATTTCGGGCAAATAGCTATTCACCTCTTCGATAAACGAATCGAGAACTGCTAGTCTATCAAATGTATCCGACATGTTGCGCTACCCACTTACCTAAGTAATGTCGCTTGCCTCGCCAGCCTCATTCAACAACAAGCGACATGACGACCTGATCTGAGCCTGTACCCTGACGCAAAGTTACCCGGCCCAACTGTCCCGACCTTCTCCCGTATGATACCTCACGAGAGGAGCACCCCGCCAGACTACCGAGAGTGATCCCCCTGAGGATAATGGAACTAAGCATCACGGAATGGTCTTTGCTCCGGGTAGAATGGCCCCTGGTTCTGCTGCTGTGGGCCACTCACCCTGCGCTGCTGCGGCGGCTGCGGCTGGCGTGACACGGGTGGTACGGATTGTCCTGTCTGAGGTGGGGGAGGCAGCAATCCCGAATTCATCGAAGGAGGAACCGGCCCCGGACTACCGAACTGCGGAGGCGTACCACCAAATTGCTGGCCCTGACCGCCGTACCAGCCCGCATTATTGAAGCCCGGTTGCCCTCCCTCCAAATTGCCAACCTCGCCCAGAGCACCCTGACCCGCGAACTGCGGCCGGGCCGGCGCGAACGGGTTGCCGTTTACCGCCTGGGAAGAAGGAGAAGCAAACCCCTGCTGACCACCGAAGTCGGGAGAAGAGGCGGCAGCAAAAGGCAGCGACGGAGGCGCACCAAAATCAGGTGAGCTGCCAAACGCGGGTTGAGGCAACTGGTTGACATCCTGAACATGAGCAAAGTTACCAGGCAAGCTGGCGCCACGAGATCCCATAGAAACCAGTGAACCGCTGCTACCAGGCTCCGGCAGCGGCGGGAAGCTCCCTGAGAAGTTCTGAGAGAAGCCCTGCCCCCACTCAGAACCATCCAGCGCCGGTGAGAATGCCGGTGGCACGTTGCCACTCTCAGCCACCTCAGAAACCGACGTCATATGGGAGGGGAGTGAACTCACTTCTTCATTTACACGCTCAGGCAGGCGGAAAGTGGAGACCGAGGAGCGTAACTGCTCCGAAAGCTCTGCCAGATAACTCACACTCAACGCAGCTTCCTGCGTACCGGCGTCTGTCTGCCGCGTAATCTCCGAAATGCGGCTCATCGCCACAGCGACCGCTTCAGAAACGCTCGTCTGCTCATTGGCAGAACGGGCGATGCTCTCAATCATCTGCGCCTGGCGTTCTACTGCTTCGTAGATCGAGTTGAGAGAACGACCGGCCTCATCTGCAAGCTGTGATCCTTTGACCACCTCTTGCGTGCTGTCTTCCATAGCGACGACAGCCTCGTACGTATCCCCCTGAATGCTTTTGACCAGCGTCGCAATACGTTTGGTTGACTCGGTAGAACGCTCGGCCAGCAACCGGATTTCATCGGCCACCACCGCGAACCCACGCCCATGCTCACCGGCCATCGCCGACTGGATAGCCGCATTCAGAGCAAGCAGGTTTGTCTGATCGGCAATATCTTCGATGATACGTACAATTTCACCGATTTCATTAGAACGCTCACCCAGGCGCTTGATCTTCTTTGAGGTCTCCTGCACATTTTCCCGGATCAACAACATACCTTCAATCGTCTGGCGCACTGCCTGCTGGCCATTGGTAGCATTGCGTAGAGCTTCCTGAGCCACTTCCACGCTTAATTGAGCATTGCGAGCAACGTTCTGGATGAAGGTTGCCAGCGCCTCCACCGCCTCACTGGTCTGCGCAATCTGCTTCGACTGTGCATCAGACATCTGCGCCAGCTCAGCAGAGCGATCAAGAACGCGGCGCGTCGCATTCGTTACCTGCACAGCCGTTGACTGCACACGACCAACAACCTTCGCCAACTCCTCAATCATGTAGTTGAAGGAATCAGCCAGCACTCCCAGCGTATCAGGCGTCACTTCGGCCTGGACGCGCAGATCCCCATCGCCAACCGCGCTCACTTCCTGTAAAAGTTTCTCAATCTGGGCTTGCAGAGCAGCAGCATCACCACCACCTCCTAGCTGAGCATGCGGCATAGCTCCCTGGCTATCGAGCAGTGTGTTGATAGTCATGGAAAGCTGAGCAAACTCATCATCGCCGTTGACAGGCGCACGGACCGTCCTGTCCACTCCGCTATACTCGCGGCAGACATCCGCCAACGACTGGATGCGCTCTTTAATATTGCGGTGCATATAGTTGATGACGACAATAATTCCAAGCACGACAACAGCCGCA
>JADBKA010000186.1 GCA_014896635.1 Ktedonobacteraceae bacterium | reverse complement strand
GAGCGCCCACCTCTACTAATGCTTCTGCAACCGCAACACCTATGCCGCTCGCAGCCCCGGTGACAACCGCAACCTGGTCGTCAAGTCGAAACCGATCTAAAATGCTCATCGTGTTCCTCCTTTCACAATATAGTCAAACATCATCGGTTGAAGAAAAAGCTTACTTACCCTGACCCTGCTCCGCTGCTTCGTCTGTCTGAAGCCAGAAGTGGGCCTCTGGTAACCCTCGGCAGCCAGGTAAAGATCAGTAGGTAATGAGTGGCTTCACAACATTGTCTTCCTTAGTCACCATCAACTGGAAGGCCCGTTCTACTTCCACAAAGGAGAAATGGTGAGTCGTCATAGGTGTTGGATCAACCCGTCCTGTCTCAATAAGTGTTAGTAAGCGCATCATGCGTTCGCGACCACCGGGGCAAAGAGCTGTTCTGATGGTTTTGTCACTCATTCCCAGACCAAAGGCTTCCAAAGGTATCTGTAGTGTTGCCCCTGACTCGCCATGATAGCCAATATTAGAGATCGTACCGCCTGCTCTGGTCACTTTGATGCACTGCTCAAACGTTTGAGCAGCACCAAGCGCTTCGATGGCCGAATCCACGCCTTCGCCTCCGTTCAGATCCAGGATCTGCTGCACAGGATCGCCTCTGGTGGGATCAACGACGATGTCGGCTCCAAATTTGCGTGACAGTTCTATACGGTTGGGTTTAGACTCGACTGTGAAGATGCGTCCTGCTCCAAGCAAACGCGCTCCAATTGTTGCAGCCAGACCAACCGGTCCTTGAGCGAAGATTACAACGCTTCCTCCCAACGGGATCTGTGCGTGTTCTGCTCCGATGAACCCTGTTGACAGCATATCTGTCGCATAGAGCGCCTGCTCATCAGTCAGAGATTGGGGAATGTGGACCAGGTTGAAATCAGCATCATTTACGTGGAAATACTCGGCCAGATTCCCATCTTTTTGCGCTGTGAACTTATATCCACCAAGCATCCCTCCGCATTGAGAGGTAAATCCTCGCTGGCAGTAATCGCAAGTCCCGCAAGGGGTAACGGCATTTACAGCAACACGGTCGCCTTCTTTGAATCTCGTCACGTCGCTACCAATGCGGTAGACAATACCAACGCTTTCGTGTCCCAAAACTCTTCCTTCTGGAATAGGGATGACGCCTTTGACCGTATGGACATCGGACGTACAGATGAGTGATGCTGTGGTTCGGATGATCGCATCACGTGGCCCCGGTTCTGGAATGGGTTTCTCAACGATCCCCACTTTTTCCTTACCGAGGAAGGCCAGAGTCTTCATCGTCTCTACCATGTTCGTGCTCCTTTTCACTAATTGAACAACATCTCAAGCTTTTTTCTCTTCAGAACAGCATATCTGTCGCACTATTCTGAGCAAAGATTGCAAGGGGACCAGGCCCGTAAGGCCCGTAGAACTCTTGACAGGAGCCTGGTCCTCCCTCACCTGCCTCATGACACCGGCCGGGTTCTGTTCCTCAGACCGCTTCCGAAAGTGGTGTCCCTAACCAGTGGGTATAGAACGCATCGATATCGGGTTGAAAATCGAAGACGATAGGATACCCCGGTGGGACAGCTTCTACTTCGAGCAGTGTTCCGCACCCTGGACAGATAAACTCGCGCAAATGCATCCATTGCGGATCACATCCCAGGAGACGAGGATAAATCTCGTCGATCTTCTCCTGTGTATCTCGCACATAGACAAGCGCCTGGAGTTTCCAGTTCTGCCTGACATCTCCGAATTCGTAGCCGCAGTCGCATTTCACCACACGACTTTTGTCGGCTTTTTCGACCACGTAGAGGTGTTCGGCGTATGGCAACAGGATGCGGTCAGACCAGGGAACTGATTCCTGCGCGAGTGCTAGCATCTTCACAAAACGCTCACGATCCTTGTGGCTGGACTGCATCTGACGCACTTCATCAAAGGGAAGCCTTCCCTCTTTGAGCTGTTTCAGCGTTTCACGATCATATTCTGGCATGCCTTCTCTCCTCACTAAAAACTGAAATCCGCCGGCAGATCCCAGAAGCGCAGGAACTTTTCGCGCCATTCGGCTGACAGTTCCATTGAACTGCGGTACATATCGCGCACCGGCTCGATGAAATCGCGGGCCAGCACCCGTTCACGCTCTTGCTGCCAGAACTCGCGCGCCGGGATGGCCTTCTGCTTGCGCTCCTGGCGCATTTGAGCGCGGTGGGCTTTGCTCTGTTCAACATCAACATGCCATCTGCCATCCGCATCCTGGCTGGCAACTGCCCCATAGATCGAGGCAGCAAAGCGTGGGAGCAGGTCGCCCTGATTGAGATCTCGTTCGACCAGCGCGAGATCGCGTTCAAGCACGTCTCCCAGGCCTGGGCCGCCGCGCTGCATCGAGACATACAGATCATACTCTTCAAAGATCTGCGGGCCTGCCGTCGCGTGTTTGTCAAAGACGTTCTCGCGGGCTTTGACCAGTGCATCGACTTCGGACTGTTCAGGGTCGCCATCGCGTGCCGGGTACGGCAACTTCTGGGAGATAACCTCTGCCATATTAGTGCCGTGCAGGCTGTGGCGATAGCCCGCATTGCCAGGATAGCCACCAAAGATACCTGCACTGCCAAAGACAAAGCCATCTCCCAGTCCATTAAAGAGTGTCTGCTCTTTTGTCCTGTACAGCATACGAACGGCCTCGATTCCTGTCCCACCACGATATTTGCCCGGACCTCCCGTCATCGGCTTGACACTCCGTCCCAGGTACAGCAGAGGTTCAAGCAGTTCCCAGGTTTCCGCTTCTCCCATGTCCCCTTCAGGATTCCACATCGCCGCTGTCTGCCCTTCACCATCTCTGACATATCTGGCTCCGGTTCCTTCCGAAGACATCTCAAAGTTCGTGAAGGCAGAATCAACGCCGTAATGGTTGATACCTCCACCTTGCAGGATGTTGCCCGTCATAGGATAACTGGCGCTGATCTCCTCCAGATAGCCACGTGCGTAGAAGGCCCGGATCAGGCTGCGAATCATGCCAGTAAAGGAAGGGATCAGAAAATGCCAGGTCAGGGTTGTTGAGACTTTCTGGTAATCGGGGTTGCACCAGGAACCATACGGCAACTTGAGAGACGTTGCCAGGTAGGCTCCATCGTTAATTTTGTCGTTAGGAATCACCGTCTGCGTCAACTGGACCCAGAATGCCCCTTGCATCGGAGATGGTGCGCAGTTAAAGGAGTGATACCCCCACCTGTTGGCCCCCTCAAAGGACAGGTCAAACTCCCCGTCAACCCCGATCTTTAGCGCAAGAGGTGCATGCATGATCGTATCTTTACGCGCTTTATGCGCAACCGTCGGATCATCTTTCCAGGGAACATCAGAGAAACGCGGTGACTCATAGACGCCGGGGAAGGTGATTTCTTTGATCCGCTCCTTGAAACTGCGGCGCCCTTCCTCGATTACTTCGCGGATAAACTGCTTGTAGGTCTCTATCCCTTCTTCACGAATCACGCGATACACCTGGTCGCGGATCATATGACAGCCGGCAAGGCGTGTGCGCTCATCCAGCACCCAGTACATTTCGGCCCGCACCGAATCCGTCACCTTGTTAAGATAGCTCTGGTAGAACTCGTCGTTCTCACCAGCCTTCTCACAGGAGAGCAGCAGCCCGTCGCCGTAGCGATCTTCATGCCCAAAGGCCATCGAGCCGGGCGTGATGGCGCCGGCATCAATTTCGTGTGTCACACCGCCGGCCCACCCGATCAGCTCGCCTTCCCAGAAGATCGGGACGATAGTATGGACATCAGCCGTATGGACGTCGCCGATCATCGAATTATTGTTGGAGAAGATGTCACCGTTTCTGATACCAGGATTGATTTCGTAGTTCTGGCGAATCATATATTTGATCGCGTCACTCATCGTATGGACGTGGACGATGATACCTGTTGACAGCGCGATGGAGTCGCCTTCCGGGGTATAGAGGACGAAACAGAGTTCACCGATCTCTTTGACGATGGGCGAAGCCGAGATGTTGAGGGCCGTTTCTCGTGCATTGACGAGACCGCCACGCAGCGAGGAGAAGATGCGCTCATAGCGAATCGGATCTTGCTCGCGCAATTCCAGGCGGTCCAATCCCCAGTATCGCCCGGTTTCGTGGAAAAGCCGCTCGGACTCCTCCAGCATCTCTCGTACACTGGCTCCACTCCATCCGATATGCTGTCGCACATCTGCTGATTTCGCAATGACCATGCGGTATGCTCCTTTCTTCTCTACGGGGCAGGATATCCTGCCGGCAGGCAGTAACTATCGTGGCGAAAGGTGAAAAATTCTATGCTGGTCCAGCCATGCTTCGTACTCCGTCGGGACGACAAAAGTGGTATTTGGCGATTCGACAACGGCAAAGCCCTGAATACGATTGCCGGGGCGCAGATTCTCCATCTCGTAAATGTGGGCATCAACCCATGTCTTTTTGTAGTAGACAGGTCGTATACCTTGCAGCGCAGCGGCTTCGGGCTGTGCCTGACTGAGCGGTTCCTCGGGCAGCCGGGGCTTCTCAATCTCATACACGCCCGTGAGCACGGCGGTTGTGACCAGGTATCCCAGCTCCGGTGAACGTGCAGACCGCGAGTACATCTTGCCATAGGCGTCCTCAAACAGGTCAATGATCGTCTGCACGTCCTCATGCGTCTGCACCTGGTCGAAAGGGACGAGAATCTCTACATCGTTGAGCTGACCAACATATTGCACGCGCAGCAGGTGGCGGAAGGAGATCTGTTCAGCACCGATGTGGCTTTTCGCAAACTCCTCGATGACCCGTGCTTGCAGCTCATACCAGGCGGCATTAATAGTTGTAGCAAATTGCGTGACATCAGCCTTGGAGCTGGCAATAGCGACGCGGATTGTTTTATCAGCCCGGTACTCATAGTCGGCACAGGCACAGCCGAATGCAGAAAAGCCCGCCGCCCAGGCCGGCACCAGGATATCTTCAAAGTTCAGCCCTTCCGTGAAGCCGGCGACATGGGCAGGACCTCCGCCCCCGTAGGACAGCAGACGGTAGTTCTCCGGCGCATACCCTTTGCCCAGGACGCGCGAGATGACTTCGTTGCGGAGATGATCCTGGAAGAGCGAAATAACTCCCGCTGCTGCGTCATAAACATTCAGACCCAGGGGGTCGGCAATCTGTTCTTTGATGACCTGGTAAGCATATTCCTTATCCAGCTTTACCTCGCCACCCAGGAAATTGTCAGGATTGAGCAATCCCAGCACCACATCACAGTCGGAAATGGTAGGAGTTGTCAGCCCGCTTGCTCTATTCGAGACACCGATACGATAGCCGGCGCTGTCTGGTCCGATCTCGATACGTCTGGAAGCCGGGGTCAGGCGCACAAAAGAGCCGGTACCTGCTCCAACCGAGTCGATCTGCACCAGGGGAAGTTTCAACACAAAGCGTGCCATATCAGGCTGCGTCTTGATTGAGAAGTCTCCTCCCGTAATTAATGCCAGATCGAAGCTGGTGCCTCCGATATCTGTGCAGACGACATTCTTAAAGCCGAGCTGGTTTGCCAGATAACGGGCGCCCACCACTCCACCAATTGGTCCTGACACCAGGGTGCGAGCCAGCTCTTTCGCTTCAGTGGAGATCGTCCCTCCATGCGAAGCCATCACCCGCAGTTCGTACGATGCCCCAAACTGCCGTATCCGTTCTGTGATGCGTTGTAACTGCTGGCGCGAAGGTTCGGCGGCATAAGCCTCTACCAGCACAGTGTTGAGCCGGGCAAAATCCTGTTCGACAGGATAGAGTTCGGATGAAAGAAACAGGGGAATAGTCACCCCATGCTCCTGCATGACCTGCTCGGCAATGGCTTTGATGCGCTGCTCATGGCTCGGATTGACATAGGAGAAGAGCAGATTGACACAGATGCCCTCGACCTTCAGAGCCACTAGTTTCTCAACCGCGCTGCGCACTTCGTGCTCATAAAGAGGTATCTGCTCCTGCCCAAACAGATCAATCCGGCCTCGCACCCCAAAAATACGCTCACGGGGAACCAGCGGCTCATTATGCACATGCGTTACTACATGAAGGCGATCAGAATAGGAGTAACCAAGATAGGTCTGAATACCCCGCTCGATGCGTAAATAATCTTCAAAGCCAGCGGTCACAATCAGTCCGAGCCGTTGTCCCTTGCGTTCGAGCAGACGGTTGAGCATGGCGGTGCCGGAGTAGATTCCCGTGATGAGTTGCGGAAATACCTCCTCTGGAGCCATCTGCCAGTAGTGCAGCGCATCCTGTACAGAATGCGTAAACCCGATGGATTCGTCTTCTGGTGTCGTCTGTGCCTTACCAACGACAAACTGACCTGTCTGGTCAACAATGAATGTGTCTGTCAGCGTCCCTCCTGCATCCATAGACAGGATTCTCGGCTGCCGCCTCATTTCTATCGCCATCTTCATTTCTCTCCTTTACTATTGCTTTGCTTTCTGCACCTTGCAACAGTAATCATATGTGAAATCATTTCTCTGCAAAACTTCTTCTGCCATAACAGCATCTTCCTCATTGAAGAACTTTCACCGGAGATCAACACCCCCTTTCTGGTCGATGAATCGCGCAGGGCTGATGCATTACATATCGCCCTTCCATGGCCGGGGCAGTCCAGCAGCCCGCTATGAGATGTTTATGCAATGCTCTTTAAGATGAAGAGGTTGGTGTCGAAAGGCCTAGCTTACGTGCCAGATCCACGTAATATTGGATTGATTCTGGATTGCTCATCGAATCAGGGTTTACTGCCTGTTCTAAGAGCATTCCGGTAAGTAACTTCTTGACAGGCACTTCCAGTTTCTTGCCATTCAGTGTGCGCGGTACAGCCGACACAGCATAGATGTCGTCAGGGACATGGCGTGGTGAGACATCGCTACGGATCTTCGCCTTGATTTTCTCTTGCAGGGCATGATCCATCTGCACTCCTTCTTTCAACACCACAAAGAGAGGCATATAGTATCGTCCTGCGGGAAGCTCAACTCCCACGATCAGGCTGTCAAGCACCTCCGGCAGATCTTCAACCGCCCGATAGATCTCGCTGCTGCCCATACGCACGCCCATGCGGTTGATCGTTGAGTCAGAGCGTCCATAGATCACCGCGCTGCCCCTGGAGGTAATCTTGATCCAGTCTCCATGCCGCCAGACGCCGGGATAGGTCGAGAAGTAGCTCTCCTGATAGCGCCGATTGCCGACATCGTTCCAGAAATACAGGGGCATGGAAGGCATCGGTTCGGTCACTACCAGCTCCCCCACCCGATCAGTCAACGAGTGGCCCTGTTCGTCGAAGGCCTCGACACGCGCAGCCAGGCAGCGGCATTGGATCTCACCAGCATGGACAGGTAACAGCGGGCAGCCTCCCACAAATGCCGTGCAGACATCAGTTCCTCCGCTTGTCGAGATTAACCATATCTCCTGCTTCACCTGTTCATACACCCATTGAAAGCCTTCCGGTGGGAGAGGGGAACCGGTTACGCCGATGCTTTTGAGGCGCTTCATCTCATAGGATGAGGCCGGCGTGATACCGGCAGTCATGCACGAAGTAAGGAATCCGGCGCTGGTGCCAAACACCGTGATACCGGCCTGGCTGACCAGTTCCCAGAGCCGATTGAGGTCGGGGAAAGCGGGACTGCCATCATAGAGGACGATAGTGGCGCCACAGAGCAGCCCTCCGACGAGAAAATTCCACATCATCCAGCCGGTGGTGGTGAACCAGAAGAAGCGGTCTGTAGACTTGAGATCAAGATGAAGACTGAGCGCCTTGAGATGTTCCAGGACGATGCCGCCATGGCTCTGAACAATCGCTTTGGGCAGGCCGGTTGTGCCTGAGGAAAAAAGTATCCATAACGGATGCGCTGCCGGCACCTGCTCAAATGTCAGCGAGGCGGCGGTGTTCGCCAGCAGATGCGCCCAGGAAACAGCCCTGTGCGCATCTGCTGGCGGGCCGTCTTCAAACACATAGGGAACGAGGATCGTCGCCGCCAGTGTTGGAAGCGCTTGCTGTAATTCAGCGACGACGGCCCGGCGGTCAATAACTTTCCCATTATAATAATAGCCATCCGCCGCAAAGAGGATTGTCGGCTCGATTTGCCGGAAGCGATCTATCACGCTGCGCGTGCCAAAATCCGGTGAGCAACTGGACCAGACGGCACCGATGCTCGCACTGGCAAGAAAGGCGATGACCGTTTCCGGGATGTTGGGCATATAGGCAACGACGCGATCACCACGCCGCACACCCATCTGGCGCAGGGCATGCGCAACTGACGCGACCTGTCGCGCTAACTCTTCCCAGGAGATCTCCCGCAATGGGGAACGCTCTGACTGGAAGATGAGAGCGGGCCGGGAGGGAGAGATATGCCTGAACGCATGCTCCGCATAGTTCAGCCTGGCGCCAGAGAACCACCTGGCTCCCGGCATCGCATGTTCTGAGAGGACAGTGGTATAGGGAACGGAAGTCTTAATATCAAAATAGCGCCACGTTGATTCCCAGAACGCTTCCAGGTGGGTCACTGACCATTCCCAGAGGTCGTGATACCCGGAAAAGTGCAGTCCCTGGTTCTGTGCGAGCCAGGAGAGATAGCGGGTGATATTGGCGTGCTGCTTAAAATCTTCCGAGGGTTGCCAGAGGAGTTCTCCCTCTGTAATGCGGCCTGTCATAGACCATACTCCTCTCTTCACCGGGCTACGAATCTTCACATGGATAGAGAACACATCACCGTGTAAATGTATTGTAAAAGTAAGGGAAGGAGAGATACAATGTTTTCAACATCCAAATTATCCCCTTCAATTTGTACGTTCCAGACAATACCGGGAGGCATCATGGAAGATAAGCAGTCCGAAGCCATCAGGGCTATTGTCACTTACTGCATAGAGTCTGCGGCTTTACAGCCGGAGAAGCGTTTTGAACTCCTGCTGAAAGCACTGGAAGCACTGCGCCGTGCGATACCCGTCCTGGGAACAGCGCTGATCTGGCCTTGTCGAGAGCGAAAAATTCCCTGGAAGGTTCTGTACTCCGGTCCAAATAGTCAGAGTATGTACCGCTGGCTCTCAGCCCGTCTTCGCGTCTCCCTCGATGAGACGATCAACCTCCTGCAACATGATTGTGCCACGCTGTCCGATATGCCCACACCTCTCTTCATACGCTTGCAACTCCCCGATCTTTTACAATCTGGACAATCTGGCGGATGGATGGTCTGGCCTTCTGATCTGCTCTCATCCGGTTCTTTGATGCAAGCAATAGAACACACACGCTATTATCTGGAGTCACTGCTTGAAGTGGAGTATAAAGAATCACTGTATTTTCCCGGCACGTTCCAGCCTCTTGATCCACAGCTTATCGAGGCCCTGATAC
>JADBKA010000185.1 GCA_014896635.1 Ktedonobacteraceae bacterium | reverse complement strand
CTCACAATAGGGGGGCAACATCGCGGAAATGAGGCTTCTACCCATTATGAATATAATGGGCGACCCTTGCGGTCGCCCTGGCCTCTATCTCCGGCCCTTCGTATTGCAAAGGACCTCTATCCTGCGCTTATTCATAATGCGACATAGCACTTATCCTTTCTGCCTGACTACGCTCACGACGGTTGATATGATTTCCTTGCCAGATACAGATACAACTGGACAACATGTTGATAATAACTGTTTCTTCCTTGCTAAACTAGAACCAATAAATGACATTCGGCACGAACTTTGAGCCGTAGGAAAGGAGCGTATGCCACACGTCGATGTGTGCCACCGTGTAGAGCAGCGTGATGCCGAGTACCAGGATAGTCAGGAATACGAGAACGATGAGAGCGAGGAGCTGTTGTCTCTGCAAGGCGATAGACATGTGTGGCGAATCCTTTCTCTGGCTGATGTTCCGGGCGTACAGATGACTGCGCAAGCGTTCGTGCTGATCGCAGCATGTAATATGTTGACTGCCGCCAGGAACCGGCGCGTGTGGGGTGACAGCCCGTGCGCCGTAAAACCCTCTCAGGCGTCCCTTTCTGGGGGACCCTATCAAAAAAACTGGTGTAACCAGTGCTCCATCACAGCGGAGCAGAAATCGAGCAAATACTACAAAGCCTGTTCCACAATCGACACGCTACAATGCCGCATTTACTGATTACAAAATACGTGAGAGGAAGAGGTGCGGGATGCTCTCCCCCTAAATTGAGAGTACCCGCAGACCTCCACCAGAGTCCCTGCGCGTTCCCTGGCCCCCCCACGTCTTCGATAGCTAGTATAAACTGTAACAGTGAATTTATGGCGGGGAATTGTCCGTTGTTCGCTGGAATTGTGTTACAGGGGAATATTCAGCCGTTCTCACACTCCATGTGCAGCGCGACAGATTTCGCAAAAAGCGTAGCAATCTGGCCGGGGTGTCGTCATTTGTGATGGACGTCGCAATTTTCCGCGATGTTGTAACGCCGGGGGGATTTTTGGCGAATTGAGAGGTTTCAGGAGAATTTGCCGGGATCGTGGGTATTCGCCATTCGCCATCAATGGCGTGCCTGCATCATCACTTTGAGAACCGTTGTGATGCTATAATAAATGGAAGAGTAGCTATATACCGCTTGTTGTAGCAGGAAGGAGCCGGCAATGTCCTCGATTCAGCCCGACGAAAACACCTACGTCTTTGACCAGGAAAGCAGCATCGAAATGGCCCGCCTCATCGACCAGGATCTGATGATCACAAAGCATATGGGGGGCCTGTTTCCCACGACGCTTGATCTCTCCAGCGTGCATGATATTCTCGATATCGCCTGTGGACCCGGCGGCTGGGCCTTAGAAGTCGCCTTCGCGCACCCGGACAAGCGCGTGACCGGCATTGACATCAGCGCCCGGATGCTCAACTATGCTCGTATGCGCGCCAATGTGCAGGCGCTCAAGAACGTCACCTTTCTCCCGATGGACGCCACCGAGCCGCTGAAATTCCCCGACGCATCTTTCGATTTTGTCAATGCCCGGGCTTTGCTTGGCTTCATGTGGAAAGGCGTCTGGGAGCCGTTTGTCAGAGAGTGCTTCCGCATCACCCGCCCCGGCGGCATTATTCGCTTGACCGAAGGCGATAGCGGAGCGGGTGTCACCAATAGTGCGGCGCTGGTGAAATTAAATAGGATTGCTGTGAAAGCTTTCTATCGCCAGGGAAGAAGTTTTTGCAGCGATGAAAACGCATCTCACTTCGGGCTGACACCCATGCTGCGTGATTTCCTGGAGCGTGCTGGTTATTGCGACATCCAGGAAATACCGCACATGCTCAACTACTCCTATGGGAGAGATGTCTATCGAATGCAATGTAAGAATTTGCAGATTATGATGAAGATAGGTCAGCCATTTCTCATCAAGATGGGCATAGCCACACAAGAGGAACTGGATCATCTCTACGAACAAATGCTCCTTGATTTGATGAGAGAAGATTTTCGCGGAATCTGGTACTTCATGAGCGCGATTGGAAGAAAGCCGCGCTGAGGCGGCATGTGGGGATGACAGGGAAGAGGTCCAGAGGGCAAAGCGTCCCCTGGACCTCTTTCTCTGTTCAGTTCACGCCTGGATAAGATAGATAGATTTGACGATAGAGAATCAGTGATGAGGTGGATCTGTACCTGAAAACTCTGCAATTGAGCGAGGGAAGGCGATCATGGACACGCAGCAGTTCAATGCACAGGAAGGGGAAGCAACGGAGAAGCGCCGTATCGTAACAGCGGGAGAAGAAGCGAGACAGCAGACAGAAAAACAGGGAGCGCCGGTCATCAGAGAGCTGCCAGCGGGTAATAGATGGCACTGGCCGCAGGGATGGCAGGATATCAAGAGGATAGTGCTCTCGGCCAGGAAGCGTCTGCCTCGCTGGTTGTGGCACAGGCTGGTGCTGGCGGGACTGCTGGTTGCCTGTATCGGGCTGATTGCCGGTGGAAGCTTCGTCTGGCAATACTGGTTTGCCGTCAATACCGTCACAGTTTTTCGGGTCGGCGCAGTGCAGGCGGTAGAGCACGACATTGGCGGCGGGGGCATAGTCTATCCGAGGCAGCGTGCAGACGTCTCGTATCCGCTGTCCGAGCGGGTTATCAGTGTCCTGGTCAGGGCGGGCGAGCGTGTCAAAGTCAACCAGCCGCTCCTCAAGCTTGACCCCGCGCAATTGAACGCCCAGATTGCCCAGGCAGCCAGTGATGTAGCGGCGGCGCGCGATTATCTCAACTCCGTATCCGGTGTCGGCAATGCCACGACCGTCGCCCAGGCTCAGCAGCAGTATCAACTGGCACAGAGCAGGTATAACACCATTGTTACGCAGGCGTCCTCATTCAACAATGGCGTAGTAACCTCGCCGCTGGATGGTGTCGTCACGGCCATCAACGTCAATGCCGGCGAACTGTTTCCGGCACAGCAGACCATGTTGACGATCATGGATCTCTCGGCGGTGATCGTACGGGCGAAAGTGCCGGTGCAGAGTCTGCATGATGTGCGGGCTGGCATGCCAGCGGTGGTCACGCCCTCGGCTTTGCCCGATGTCGATGTACGGGGCCGGGTGATCACAGTTGTACCGCAGGCTGATGTACAGACGGACACGTTTGAGGTCTGGATCGAGCTTGCCAACGCGCAGCAGGTTGTGCTGCCGGGCATGGGAGCGTTTGTACGTATACAGGCGCAGGTGCCTGGTGTAGTCGTACCGGCGTCGGCGGTATCTGATAAGGATGGTGGCGCAGTTGTCTTTGTTGTAAGCGGCGGGCGTGCGGTTGCTCGACATGTGCATGTGATTGGCAGATCTGCCGACCGGGTGGCAGTGGATCGGGGACTGGCACCGGGCGAGCGGGTAGTAGTGACTGCACGGGGATCACTGCGCGACGGGCAGCAGGTGGTTGTGAGAAGGGGATAGGTCTTGATCTTATCTTCCTTTTCCCTCTTGAATTGTTCCCTTCAACCTCGTCTAAGTAGGTGGACCTTAGAATTGAGAAAAAGGGGGAAATGGGGACACCCCATGCCCCGCCAGGGGCTGGCGCCCCTGGACCCCGCTTCTCATTCGTTCTGTTTCACCTACTTAGCGTGGTTGAATCGGCCATAGAGGGAGAAGGAGAGATAGAAGAGGAATATACTGAGGAGTGATTACTCCGATTCCTGGACAAGCTTTGTCGCCTGTCGTGCTAACTCGTGGCTGCGCGCTTCCCATTCTGCGCTGACAATATCGCCTTCCTTGAGCTTTAGCACCATTTCAGTACCAGCTTTTGCAATCTGGAGCAGTGTGTTGTACTGGTTCTCTGTATACTCTTGCATCCGTGCGCGTGTGATGAGGGTTTGCAGATAAGTGTTGTAGGTGGTTTGCAACTTTTGCATGGCCTCCTGTACCTTTTGCATCTCGGTCAGGATTTGTTCCACTGTCATCAGGTCATGCTTCGTCATGATGAGTCCTTTCCTCCGGGTCCCAGGTCTGAAATAGTAGCAATAGTGACTGTAAAGCCCGTATTTCTAGGATAACATAACACTGATGAGACTGCAAGGGAGGGGAGGGGGAGATCGTGCTTTTGTGTACAAATGAATGGACAAAATAGCTACAAAAAATAACAAATTTTATCCTGTACCGCCTGGTACTCTCTCCAGTCGCGCTAACTTTGGGGAAGTATTGTAGATGGTACATGCGTTCTGCGCTTTCATGGCAGGAGCTTTGCATCTGGCTTCGTCTCCTTTGTCATATTCTCCTCTGTTGCAGAGGAGTGAGAGGACTTTGCGACAACCCTGGGGGGGCCTGGTGTGTGCTTGACAGAGCGCAACAAAACTTGCTATGATACATACGCTGTGTGGAGGAAGTTCCTCAGGTCAGGTAGCAATAATTTGTTTGCGCCCATAGCTCAGTGGATAGAGCATCGGTCTTCTAAACCGGTTGTCGCAGGTTCGAATCCTGCTGGGCGCGTTTGAGAGCATTACGGCGTTTTTGATCTGCTGGCGAAGAAAGTTCTTTACTTCCGGCCCGATGTAGTGTATAAAATGTGTGTAGGAGGATAGGGTTATCCTGGTCTGTCCCTTCTCTGGTAATATCAGCAAATCGAGAACTGGTAATATCAGTAAATTAACTCAAGGGCTGTCAAAAGTCAGGTAGTTGAAGGGAAGCGGGTAGGGTAGGATTTTCTATGAATTTGTCCGTAATCTCTTGAGAGGAGAGAATACGTATGCCAGCAGCGCTTCAAGGGCCGTTCGGGCGTGTTGCCCTGGATTCTCCCACTTTTCGTCTGGGACGAGCACCCGATAATCAGCTTGCGGTCAATGATCCCAAAGTATCGGCGCACCATGCAATAATACAGCTTTATGGGCAGAGTTATAGTATTACTGATGTGGGGAGTTCTAATGGTACCTTTGTCAACGAGCAGCGCCTCGAAAAGGGGGTGCCGCAGTTCCTCAAGCAGAGTGATAGAATCCGCATAGGAGATACGGTCTTCACATTTGAAGATACACCAGAGGAATCGGTTTCTTCGGATGTGTCGCCCACCATTCGACGCAGTGAAGCTTATGCACCGACGATGAGGGCGCAATTCGGGTCGAATCCTCCTGGTGCTGATGTGTCGCAGAGCGATCAGCCCCCCTCTGCAACGTTGTTGCAGCCGGGCTTATCAGCCGAATCGACAAGTGAGCCAGCGGGGCCTTTCAATCAGCCAAACCCTCCAGTGACGCCGCCCGATATACCCTATACGCCGTCATCGTCATCGAATCCGTCTTTTCCCCCATCTTCATCTTTTGCTCCTTCATATGGGGCTGCTCCGGCATACCAGGATCAACCGCCTGCGGCCTCTGGCTTTCCTTCCCACCAGGCACAGAGAGTAGAGCAGGATGATCAAATCGCAGCAGCTCACGGTGGGGAGAGCGCAGCGTATAGCCAACCGCCCGTCCAACCTGTCCAACCATACATTGTCTCTCCATATAATCCTGCTGAGGGATCATCGATTCCTTCGACCGCTTATGGTATGGGGCAGGGCCAGCCGCCGTTTGTTCCTGCTGCCTATAATGCCGGGCAAGGCCAATCCCCTTCTTCTCCTGCCTATGGACCAGTTCAATACCAGCCCGGTCAACCTGGTCAGCCCCCAGGTCAGTCCGGTCAGTTTGCTGCTGCCGGGCAGGCACCCTACCAGCCCTATCAGCAGTCCTGGACGGGAGGCGTCTCTTACAATGCGTCTACCATACCAGGCGCGCCTTCAATGCCGGGAGTCAGCAATCCTTCGCTGCCGGGAGCACCGGGAGCACCAGGAACCTATGGGCAACCCCTTTTCGTCCAGCAGCCTGCGCCAACCCCGCAACAGAAGCCGAACAATACGCTCAAGATCCTGATCATTGCCCTGATCGCTGTCGTTATCCTGGGTGCAGGTGGCTGGGCAATCCTCTACTTCACGACTCGCCCGCAGCCGGTTATCGACGTTAGGAGCGAGTATAATGTCAATCAAACGCCTGCCGGGTCTACCGGCACCGTCTTCCACATTACAGGTCAGAAATTTCCGGGTACTGCTCCTATCACCTTCCTGCTGGATGGCAAGCCCGCTCCTGGCGTACAGGCGGTCAATAGTGATAAGGATGGCAACTTCAAGGCGGATCTGACGGTTCGCGGTGACTGGGCGCTTGGGGATCATACGCTGACTGCCCAGGCACCCGGCGACCTGTTGACGAAGAGCTATGTCACAAAAACCGGTGTGAAGCTCACGGTAGTGGCGCAAGGTCAGGCGCATACCCCTGGTCCTAACGGCGCTCCTCCCGATGACACCAGTATGACGATTAAGGCGACGGTACAGTTCGGCGGATCATCGCAGCCTTTTGATGATCGGTTGATCGTCACCGGCAAGTCCGAAGGCGGGACCGTCTGCCAGCAAGAAGATGATGGCCAGCCTCATGAAGGTACAACCACAAGCTCTGATGGGACAATAACGAAATTGACGCTTACCCTGACATGTAGCGGCTCCTACAAAGGAGGGAAGCTTGTCTATACCGAGACGATCACCAATGGGAAAATAGAATTCTCAAAAAATGGTAGAACGGTCAGTTGTACATTACGCACTCCTTTGGTAAATCAACACCTCGAAGGAACGTTTAGCAATAAGAACTCCATCAGTGGGAATGCGAAGGATGATGCCGTTACGGCTGATTGTGATAATGGTGTTGGCACTCTGTCATTCAGAAGTGCATCGCAAGGAACCTGGACCGGCACTGTGCAGTAGTGTCCTCGATCCTTCCCTTCCTTACTTGACACGATGTTCCATCTCTAAAAGGAACATCGTGTCAGAGGTCGATCCAGTAGCGCAGTTTCCTGGTAGGAGAACCTTCGACGTTGACCGCGTTCTCAAATCGACCGCCGTTGTACTCGATGATTTTTTTTGAGCCGATGTTATTTTCGTCGCAGGTGATCAGTGCTTTAGGGATACCCAGTTCTCTCGCTTTCTGCAAACCAAGACGTAAGATTTCTTTGCCATAGCCGCACCGGCGTCTTGAGGGCCGGATCTGGTAGCCGATATTGCCGGCGACACGCAAAAGGAAGTCGTTCATTATGGGTCGTACCGACAATTGTCCGACGTATTCGTTATTATCTATGAGCCAGAAGTCGATGGAGGGAACGCGGCCCTGCAAGATGCTAGAAGATCCTCGCCTGGTTTGTTCGCGCAGTAGGAAACTCTCGAAATCAGCAGCGATGCGCCGGATGTTGTAATTGAGTAACCTACCTTCGTGCTGGAATTCGCGTAGTCCGTCGAGAAAGCTCTCCTTGTACTGGAAAGTGGGTTCAGTGAGGAAACACATTCCTGTCCTCTTAGCCGGTATAGCACAGGTGTATCATTGTCTTTCGCTGTACTGCCAGTGTGTAGGAAGCCGCGCTGCTTTTCCACATGAACTGCACTGGAGACATGTCTGTCCAGTGTACCTGCCCGGTAGCTATATGTAGAATTTTGCTGTACCTGATTGGTACAGAGTTTTTAAGCCTTAGCCTGTCTCTAGCACTATTTCTCTGCTCATGAGCACTGTATACTCATGAATACATTTCTTATTGTAGATGGTCTGGCTTTGGCTCGTCAAGTCCACCTGCTCAGGAGACTGCCTGGCTTTATCCTTTCATACCAGAGTCCTGTACTTCCTCAATTATCTGCTACAGAGAACGCTGCTGGAGTCGAAACTGCGATGGCGAGAGTCCCTCTTTCTCGTGAAAGAGACGCGAGAAATAATAGGGGTCCGCAAAACCTACACTTCGCGCTACCTCGACAATGCTTTGCTGTGTGAATACCAGCAACTCTTTTGCTTTACGCATGCGCACACGTAGCACGTATTCTTTAGGGGAGCAACCTGTGATGTTTCTGAAATACCGGCGGAACGTCGAGTAGCCCATGTGATAGTTTGTTGCCAGCGTTTCGATCTCACCTACTTCACAGGCGTGCTCATCCAGCCATCTTCTGCACTGTTCTATCTTCCTGATGGCAGGGTCATGCCTGGCCTGTTGCTCGACGGCAAGCTGGTGAGCGACGATGATGAGCCGAGAGATGAGCGTCGCACTCAGCACACTGGTAAACGTCCCGCCGCTCGTGAAATCCTCTCGCAGTTGCGTAAAGAGCGCTTCGATTGCTGTTGATGCTCCCACGTATTGCACAGGGTGCGCGGGAGCAAGGAAGCCCAGTTGCTCAAATATTTCGGCCTGTGGACCTTCAAAAAGCGCCCATTGTTCTGTCCATCCTGCTGCATCTGGAGCATAGGTATGAGTTACATGCGGAAAGAGCCAGAACAGACTTCCACTCACGATCTGAAGACGCTGGGACGTGGCCGAGGTTTCGAGCCAGCCGGAGCCACTGGAAACCCAGACGACCGCATAACATTCCAATGTACGCGGCGGACAACGCGCCAGCTTATGTGCGGCGTAGCCATAGCCGGTACAAAGTAATCCGAGCCGACGGTGAAGTGCTGCTGGCATTTCGTAGCGTGCCAGATCGAGCATAGCTTTTTCCTTTCAAGATTGAGCAAAATATCCAGGGAAACAAGCAGATTCTTCATGGTGTAATCCGCTTTGATCGGTTATCATCATTATAACAAATGCGCCTGGCGATTCATTGACTGAGCAATCTCTCCAGGAACGCCTGAAAGGGAGAACTATCAAGATGCATTCCTTAACACTTCCATTGACCAGTAACGGCTTTCAGCTTTCCAGCGAACCTCACCGTCTGGGATGGTTAGAGCCAACCGATGCCGGTGAGTCGGTCAAAACGCTCAGAGAACAAATCCGATCTCAGGGGTATCTCTGGCTAAAAGGTTTTTTTAAGCGTGACGAGGTGCTTGCCCTGCGCCGTAGCTTTTTTGCACATTTTGCGGATAGGGGTCTGCTTGCTGATGGCAGTGATCCCGTTGAAGGCATCTTCTCTGGCAAAAAACTATCAAGCGAGACCATCCACCGGATCTGGATGGAATCCGTGCGTTTGCCGTTCTACGAGACCTTTTGCACAGGTCCTCGCATCTGGCGGTTCTATGAAGCGTTTCTGGGAGGAGAGATCTATCTGCATAAACGGAAGATCTTGCGCTTCACTGTACCCGGTGATCCTGACTGCACAGGCGGTCATTATGACCTGGTCTACCTGCGCGCCGGCACTGATCAGGTCTGCACCAGTTGGATTCCCCTGGGAGATACGCCGGTAGAGCTGGGGGGCCTGACCTATCTGGAGGGGTCCGATGCCCTGGGCCGCAAGTTAGAAGCGGAGTTTACGCGCAAGAATGCTGATTTACCACCAGAGGAGCGGATCAGCGCCTATAATAAGAACATGGCAAGTGGCGGATGGATCAGTAAAGATCTGCCGACGCTGGCTGATATGATCAATGGACGGTGGTTGATCGCCGACTATGAGGCCGGTGATATGGTAATCCATAGTCCCTATATTATTCATGCATCCACTGCTAATG
>JADBKA010000184.1 GCA_014896635.1 Ktedonobacteraceae bacterium | reverse complement strand
CTCCTCAGCACGTTGATAATTTGCGCATTATACTACAACGCATCCCCTGGAAATTCCTTTTCTTATTGCCGGCCCTGGTCATTATTGCAATTCCCGTTTTTGCCTTCGGGACGCACCTCGGCGGACAGATTCTCCCGTCACTGACGAGTTTTTTCTATACCATTACCGGACCTGTTCCTTCGGTAACACCAACGCCGCTTCCCCCTTTATCCACTGTTCTTCCTCAAGTTGGCCCGGTGCTCTACACTGTGCAGGAAGGCGATTCCTGCGACTCTATCCTGACTTTCCAGATGCATATGGAGGCAGCAGGACAGATCTTTAGCGATGTCAAACCGGAGACGGTAAAAGCGCTCAATGCAGTTATGGGACACGATTGCCATAATATTCACCCTGGTACTGTACTGTCGCTTCTACCACACTATCCTCTGGCAGCTCTGGGCGGCGTCGTGCAGAAGATCGAGGCAGTTTCCCCGAAAGAGGTTCTGCCCACACCGCTCATCCATGTCACACGCGAAGACGCATCCAGCGTCGATTGCTCCAGAGGTTGTCTGCTGACGGTGCGCATCGCTCCGCAAGTAGAAGTACGCATGCAGGTAAAGACTGGCCTGCCGGTGCGGGTTGGCTCATGGGTCTGGGCGCAGGCCAGGCTGGCACGTAAGCCGATAGCAGGCTTTGCCGATTATCCCTATGTGGACCCTGCCGCGCCGCTGAACGGCATGACCGTGCAGGCGTGCGACCTTCAGGTCGATAACACTCATGATGATCAAGGGACACCTTGCGACGCTCTTCAGCCCAACACGATTGATATTGATGGTGGCGCCTGGTTGCTTGGTGTGACCGGGCCTGGTGCACTCGATCACTGGCGCTACCCACTACGACTGCCAGTGGGGACGCGCGTGCTGCTCTGGCTGAGCGCCGATCACAACGGCAACCTGAAATTTCAGCCCGGCAATCCCATCTACCGCTACGACGAAGACACCCATACCTACGTCAAGATTTAGCAATGCGAGTCATCTATTTTGTAACAATGCGGTGCATGCGTCCAATATCTTATAATAGAAGAACACTACAATGTTAAATATTGTCTCTTGCAATAATCTGTGGAGAACTCTATGTCAGGTCTGGAGGGAAGGACCCTTGACCGCTATCAGTTGCACAGGCTCATCGGTAGAGGCGGGATGGCCGATGTCTACCTGGGCTATGATCCCCGCTTTGAACGTGAAATAGCCGTCAAGGTCTTCAAGCGCGAAGATGAGGCCATGCTGCGGCGCTTCGTGCGTGAGGCGCGCCTGATGGCGTCTTTGAATAACCCCCACCTGGTGCCAGTATATGATACCGGCCAAACCATGCTTGATGGCTACCCACAATACTATATCATCATGCCTTATCTTGCAGGGGGTAGTTTGCGTACGCGAATCAGGCAGCAGGGGGCGCTGCCCTTGAAGGATGTATGTCGCTACCTGAGTGAGATAGCCGGCGGCCTTGACTATATCCATTCCCATGGCATTATTCACCGCGATATCAAATCATCAAACGTTCTGCTGGATGAGGAGGATCACTGCTATCTCGCCGATTTTGGTATCGCCCGTACCATGACTGAGAGTACGCAGTTGACCACCACCGGCAGTGTACTGGGAACCGTCGATTATATCGCTCCCGAACTGTTTGAGCCGGATGGCGCTGTCAGTGTGCGCAGCGATCTCTACTCGCTCGGCGTTTTGCTTTTCGAGATGGTCACGGGGCGCCTTCCCTTTGTGGGAAACAGTCAAATTGCCGTCATCACCATGCACGCGACGAAAGCGCCGCCGTCGCCGCGCAGCATCGTTCCCACGATTCCGCCGCAGGTTGAGCGCGTCATTTTAAAGGCGCTTGAAAAGCGGCCAGAATTGCGTTATAGAAGCGCAGGTGAGATGGCGGAAGCCTTCTGTAACGCGGTAGCAGGACGAGGCAGCACGGCAGAACACGCTGCCCATTCCACCTGGGGAGAAATTCCCGGCACCGCAACACTTATGCCGACGCGGCAGGAAACGCGGTTGGTCCTGCCTCCGGTACCAGAAAACGCCACCAGAATGCGGCAGTCCGCACCTCATCCAGCCTATACCGGCGGGCGACAAACGCCGGTCTACCCACAGCAGTTCTATTCTGGAACAGGACAACAGGTGGTGCCATCCCGCCAGCATCGACCATCACCTGAGCGCACACAGGGGCGGATCGTGGCGGTGATTGCCCTGATCACGCTGCTGATTGTGGTCGGACCGATGATTTACATTTTATGGAAGCAGCCATTTGCGCAGAATACCCCGGTTCCCACACAGACGGCAACTTCACAGACCTCTACTGTCGCAACCAGCCCCACCAATCAACCCACCGCTACCCCCGACACCACTGCGACGGCCCAGGCTGCCGCCGCGACCGCAACACAGCAGGCACAGAACGCCAGTGCTACAGCCGTCGCCGGTACCACTGCAACGGCCCAGGCACAGGCCAGCGCCACAGCCGGGGTTATACAGACCGCAACGGCAGGCCAGCCTGTCTATCAGGACCCGCTCAATAACCCGAACGCGCCACAGACTACCAATGCTCAATGGGACCAGACGAAAAATTGTGTTTTCAGGTCAGACGGCTATCATGTCATTATCGGCGAAGGCTTTTTCCAGAGCGGGCTTGTCGGCTGCCGCGAGACGGGAGCACAGTATGACAATGCCACTATCGCAGCTAATGTGAGCATCGCCAGTGGACACAGCGGCGGTCTTTTCTTCCGCATCAGCACGAACGCTGTCGGCTCCTACGCCGGCTACCTCTTCGAGGTCGATACACAGGGCAACTACAAAATCTGGCGGTCCAACAACTTCAACACCGGCAGCGGCAATGCAATCTTACAGGACTGGACAGCCACGTCCGCTCTGAAGACCGGAGTAAACGCGAAAAACAGGTTGCAGGTGATCGCCCACAGCAATAGCCTGCTTTTCTACATCAATGGCATCTACCTGACAACCATCCAGGACGCTAAATATACAACCGGCGACATCGCTTTCCTGGCAACCACTGCTCAGGGCGGCAATACCGCCGATGTCACCTACAGTAATCTGAGCATCTACGCGGCAGGTCAGTAGAAAGCGTGCATCTATCACATGGCACATTTCCGTCTTTTTTTATAGAGGCGACGATTAGCAGATAGCTCGTCTATGTGATATGGTATAAACGTGTGCTGCATCGCCATACCTTGAGATCTGAAAAAGAAAAAGACAATGGGCAGCCAACTCTGGAAACATGGGAACGTGGGCAGAAAAACAATGGACAAAACTGTCGGTAGCGTCCAGTGTATGTAAAGAAGGGATGGTTTACCATCGTGAAAAAGCCTGAACGGAAACGCGCGACGTTGGTGGCTAATCTGGGTGATCTCAACCGGCCTTTGCGCGTGCGATCCATCACCTATCAGGGACGTGAATGGTGGGCAATTGCCCCGGAAGATACCTGGCCGGGCATGGTAATGGATCTGCGCCGTCTGGGGTTCGAGTCAGTGGCGCTGGGAGAAGAAGTGCTGGTGCGCGAACCTGCCGCGCAGTATGAGCCTTTGCTGGAAGGTCCGGCAGTACCCGGTGGCTTGAAACCTTTTCCCGAAATACATCCAACGATTCGCGTGCGGAAAGAAACATATAGAGCCAGCGCGGACCTGAGCGAACAGGAGGATGAAGGAGATGAAGGCAGCAGAGACGAGAATGCTGCCGGACTTGATGAGGACCTGGCCAACGAGGACGACGAAAGTTAAGGCGCTCAGTTTTTCCGTCTGAGGAAAAAAATACAAACAGGCATTTGTCTTCTGTACTTGCGAAAGAGCCGGTGAGGGCTAGAGATGCTTTTTGCGGCTTCCGCCGGCCCCCATAGGCAATCAGCCAGTAGCCTGAACAGCATAAAAACTCTGCATAACCTGTGCTTTTTCTATCCCCCTGTACCCTGCCGCCTCGCTCTGTGCTATAATGAAATCCATAGAGATGCCTGAACAATATGGGGAATAATAGCAAAAGCTATAGATCAAGGAGCAGCATATGCAGGATGATTCTCAGCAGAAAACGCAGGTTGAACCGGTCCTCACTGAAGGAGGTACTGTTTTACAAACGAATCTTTTTGGTCCGCCGGCTGTTATCACACAACCACCCGATCCGCTAGAAACTCCTTTTCCCCCGCTGGTACGGACCAATCCACTGACCGACCAGTCGAGCCTGGCAGCATGCGCCCTTCCTTACCGGCAGGAATTGATGCTACGCGGCAAGTCAAATTATACCGTGACCTGCTTCCTTTCCGATCTCAAACTCTTTAGAGACTACATGGGTGATGATACTCCCGTCGGGCGCATCACCAGAGAAGATTTGACGGACTGGTTGATGCAGCTCAAGTTTGGCAACAAAGGTCAACCGCCTGCTCCCAAAACGATGGCCCGCCGCGTCACCTTTCTCAAGAATTTTTTCTCCTGGCTGGCTACTGAGGGAGTGATCAGAGAAGATCCTTCGGCGAGCCTCATTCTTGAGCGTCCTTTGCCACCCTTACCTGAATTACTCTTCGATAATGAAATACAACTTCTACTCTCTGCTGCCGCTGAGGATGCACGCGCCCATTGCCTGATCTATCTTATTTTGCATTCGGGCTTAAAAAAAGAAGAGGTCATGGGATTACGGGTACAGCATGTTGATCTCTCCGACGAGGAGACACCTATCGTCACCGTGCATTTTGCACCTTCAACCGGCAAGCAGCACCGCGAGCGGCGGCTGGCGCTGCCGGGCGAGTTCACGATGATATTCAGACGCTACCTGGAAGCATATCATCCAACTGACACAGTTTTTGCCTGTACTGATCGCAATTTAAATTATATTCTGACGCGCGTGGTCAAAGCCGCTGGTATCAAAAAGCGTGTAACATTGCAGTTACTACGTGATACTTTTGCTGTACAGCAGCTCAGATCTGGAGTATCGCTGGACGCTTTGCGCGAAAAACTCGGTCTTTCTGACGAGGCCTGGTTAGAGTCGAAGGAGAAGTATCGCCGCCTCGCCTTTCCCAAGTAAGAGAGTAGGGGCCGCCTGCTCCCACTCACTCTGAACGAGGCGGCATATGCCAGCGCGGGGGCGGAGTGGTGGAGCGGGCAGCTTTCCTGTTCAGCGTCCTCTGCAAGAGCATGACATTGAGAATAATCATGCCAACGGCCACAGGTCCCAGGCAAATCAAAGCAAAGCCATCTGTTATTACCGTTCCCAGTAAAATAACAGGCCAGTAAATAAGCACACTGGCGAGCAGCAGGATAACGCCGATCACGGTTTCGCCGGCCATGAGCCAGCCGACGCCAAAAATACCAAAAAGCGAGAGCAGGAGTTCTGTTATCAGGGCGCTATTATTTCGGCGAGTAAACTGAAAATTGCCGGAAAGCGGAGGATTGACAGGGCCTGCCGAATAGTATGGGGGAGACTGGTACAACCTGTAAAATCCCGCCTGCTCTTTCAGTGGAGGCGGCACTGGCTGACGAGAGATAGGCTGTTGATAGTATGCAGGTTGCGTATAGTTTTGCTGAGGAAGGGAAGGTATTCCGAAGTTGGGCTGGCCGGGTGGGCCATAACTTGTGGCCGGCTGAGACGAAGCCTGGGGATTCACCGATCCGCACACCGGGCAGACTGTTGTATTTCCTGGCAATTCATTGCCACAGCGTTCACAGTTCATCACAGGCATAATCCTTTTTCGTGGCGCTCTGGACTTTTTGCATAAGCACACCTTGCTGAAGTTCCTGGCTGCCGATGCACGTAGCTGTAGAGCATTATGCCTATGCCTGGCTTATGGGCCTGAGTTGTCAATGTGCCAGCCATTTTTATTGCTGGTAATTTCTACTGTGCCTACCTGCGCTACCTGTATCGTCTGCCAGCGAGAGTTTGCCCCGCCGGGTACCGGCGGCATTGAGGGCGCGATAGAACCAGGGACAGAGCTTTTTTGCAATAGCTGACGCTGGCGCGCATTCAAGACTCCGGGTGTGATAACAAGCAAGGAGGGATTAACTTTCTGGAGCAATGTCTCCAGCCCGGCTGTAAAAGGTCTGTCAACCTCTCCTACGATCTGGACGATTTCCGCTTTGAGATAGCGAGCATCGGTCCCGGCCATGAGTCCTGCCAGGGCATAGGTACTGTAGGCAGCAGAACTCAGCAACAGCAGACGCACTCCCGGCGTCTGAAGGCGTACCACCAGCGTATTATCGCGCACCTCATTAGTACCTTTGTGCAGTTGAGAGGGAGGCCATAGCACCTGGAGCGTGACATCTCCCAGCGGAACAGCCATCCCCGCAACTGCGGCAACATAATGTAAATTGTGTTCGCTTATAGTACGTCGCCACAGGGCATAAGTTGCAGTCGGATGGAGCATGCCTCCATCGACCACTGTATGTATAGTATAGCGATTGATCACATCCAGCAAACCGGTAATATGATCTTTTTGAGGCGATGTAAGCACTACTATATCCAGCACGCGCTTCCAGAGTGATAAACGACTGTCCAGCATCTGGGCCAGCGAAGCCGTGTCCATACCACCATCAATCAGAATAGTTTTATTCTCTGGTGTGCGTATCAGAATAGCCTCACCCTGATACGGCTGATTGGCAGGTCCTACAGCCAGGAACGCAGCACGCAGTGGCTGATCAGGTGGGATTAACAGCGAGTTCCCGACTATGATCAATACAACGAGCAGCGCCAGTCCTGCCTGTATAAAACGCCAGGAACGCCGGGAGAGACCTGGAACAACTGCGCTACCGGCGCGTGGCCGGGTACGCAAGGATGTGCCTGGCAGAATTGTTGTGTTTTTACTGTATATAAAGAAATAGAATAGTATGCCGATAAATGCGTAATAGAACCAGGCAATAGTGCTATCAATATTACTGGTGATGAAATAGGCTCCTGGTATTTCGGAGCACCAGGTGATGATATGCGTGACATACCAGAGTAGAGGCCAGACTGCCCAGCCGCACCAGAGGGCAAGAGGAGCAAAGAGCAATCCTGCACCACAAACGATCAGGCCAAGAAAGATCAGTATTGCCAGCAGCGGCACCGTTAGCAGATTGGCAATCGGTGAGATAAACGAAACCTGCTGAAACGTGATGGCAAAAATCGGCAGCGTTGCTATCTGGGCAGCCAGGGTGACAGCGATATTCTCAACCAGGATCGGGCCAAAAGGAAGACGCTCAAGGAAGTGGAGTAGACGCTGAAAGTAGGGCGTCAGTAGCACAATACCCAGCGTACCGAGGAAGGAGAGTTGAAATCCGACATCCCACAAAACAAAAGGATCTGCCAGACTCATAAGCAGCGCCGTAAACGCCAGCGCAGTGTACACATTGTAACTGCGCTTCAGAAGAGGAGCAATTACCAGCAAAGCACCCATCACACCTGCACGGATCGCCGCTGCTCCTGCTCCACTAAGAATCGTATAAGCGGCAATACCGAGCAGCACCGGCGCGGTTGCCAGCCAGTTCTGCCACCTGCTGCGTGCCGCAACAGGCGAAATTGCTTCTCCCGGCTGCATCTTGCCCGTTTGAAGGCGCTGCAAGAGGTAGCGTATACCCCCGGCAAGCAGACCAGCCAGAATGGTCACTTTAAAACCAGAAGGCACGATCAGGTGCGCGGTCCCCGTCACATTGAAAGGCTGAGCCAGGGGTTTTAGAGCAGGCGTACGCAGGCCGAGAAGTATCGCCACCAGCAGCGCGGCTTCCGGCTGAGGAAGAGATCGCTCAATGGCATTCGCCAGCATGATACGCAAGTGGTAGAGATAGGAGAGCAACAGGATGCCACCATGATTGAGCACTCTTATGCGGGGAAAAGCCATATTTGCAAAGATATCCGGCGGACTATGCGGCGGCACACTCTGGAGCTTTCCATCGATCTCAACTGTATCTCCATAAGCTGCTCCATAAGGATCTTCAATGGCTACTCCCAGCATCCCGACCTCAATGCGGCCATTTGCTTCACTCCAGCGCGTGCCACCTCCCTGAAGTACCTGCTTCACTTCCACAACCAGCATACGAGTGCGCCCCTGGAGCCTGGGTTCCTCGGAGATAATCCCGCGTACCTTGATGGAAGCACCTATAAAGCGCGCAATAGTATGAGGATCTTGCACCGGCGAAGCAACGCTATAACGCCATGCTCCTAGAAGTAGGCAAAAAGTCAGGAACGCGATGGAACGCTCAACCGACCTGTGCCACAATAAGAGAGCCAGTATCAGCGCACCGCCAGAGCCAGCCAGCAGGACCGGTGCTGGAAGTGCCTGAACACAAAAGGAAGCCAGATAAATACCCGCCAGCCACGCACAGCATATCACTACCAGGAACAGACCCTGCAATCTCGGCCCGATGCCGTGTTGTTCTCCCATCACAACTTTCCCACCTGTTTTTTAGACACCAAAATTTAAGAAGTATTGATTGAGAACCTCCTCTACACAGTCACCTTGTCTTTGATCTTCTCGTATATTGTCTTACTCACTACACTCGCCAGTTCCTCTACAGACATATAAGGTCCATGCTGTGTACGATAAGCAACAATGGCCTGTGCGGTCGTGCTACTGACATGAAGTTGCTGGCGCAGTTCATCAGTGGATGCAGTGTTAATATTTACCAGGTGGCCCTGACCGGCGTTGCCCATCCCACCTCCTCCAATTACAGGAGGTTTCTCCCCTATGGTAGCGACATATATTTCCTGCCCATCGGTCAGGCGCGCAGCCAGATTAAGGGCTACCAGATTCGCATTTGGGAGAGGACCACCCGCAGCCTGAAGCAACTGATAAACTCGCGCATCCGCCGGGAGACGATAAACGCCCGGATGCTTGACTGCGCCTACAATATAGACCTGGATGTCGCCAGTAGTCGTATCAGGTGTAGCCTGTGCATTATCCTGTAAGACTACAGAAGCAGTAATCCCAGCACTGCCTGGTGCCAGATTTTGTCTGCTAACAACCTGGCTATCAGATGCGGAGAAAGGAGTATACCAGATAAAATAAAGAGTTGCTGCAAGGACCAGTATCAGAAGCGCAGTAATTGCCGGCAGTAAAGATCGCCTTCCTCCTCCTGTCTCTGGAACAACGAGAGCACCGCTCTTCTCTTTTTCTACAGCGATTTCGGCATCTTGAACTTGCAGTTCTGCTTCCGACAAAGGCAGCACAGCCTCCAGATTCGGAATTGTTTTCTGCTGAGCAAATTGCTCCCGTAACCAATCCTGATTATTACTCGGCTCATATTTTAATCCAGAGGACGATGTCGTCATTTCCCTGCAAACCTCCCAAGCTCAACTTTTGTTGACTTCAGGATAGCAGAGGAAAAAGATAAATGTAAATACTTAAAATTAATGATATTCTATTGCGAATGTTGAATGTCGTACAAATGCCTTTCCACCACCATACCTTTCAGGGGAAGAGAAAGATTGCGTGCGCAGCCAATCCTGTCAAAATAGTGTTGCAGGGAGCAAAGGCA
>JADBKA010000183.1 GCA_014896635.1 Ktedonobacteraceae bacterium | reverse complement strand
GGGCGAGCGTAACGCTGCGAGAGATTGGCGGTGATGTGGTGCTGAGCGACGTGGGGGCTGACTGTGAACTGAGTGATGTGCAGGGCAGCGTGAAAATAGGGGACGTCGGTCGCAATGTGCATGCTGTCGGTATTGGTGGGGACCTGGAGATAGGGGATGTCGGTGCCAGGGTTAGCGTTGAGCGGCTGCACGGCATGATCAATGCCGGGGATATCGGGTCGGATCTGTACTTGCAGGCTGATTTTCCGGCGGGCAGTCGCTCGCGGGTACACGTCGAGCGTAATGCGCGGGTGGTGCTGCCGCTGAACGCGAACCTGAGCGTTCATGCCGGCGCGGGCGGTGCGATCAGTGGACGCGGCATCGTTTCTGCTACACGCGGGAGCTATCTCTCGCTGGTGTATGGCGAAGGGTCTGCCCACCTGGATATAAGGGTCGGCAATGACCTGGTGATATCCAGTGAGGAAGATCCGCGCAGCAGTACCAGCGAGGAAGGGGAGTGGGACTGGGACTGGAGCGGAGGATGGAGCGAATTTTCCCGCGAGATGTCCGAGTTTGGCCGCGAGATGAGTCGTTTTGGCCAGGAACTGGGCCGCGAGATCTCGCGTGCCTTTGCCGGCGCCACTGCCTCGTTCGGTGCTGAGATTGCAGATGAGCTTGCGCGCGCTGCTGAAGAGCGTCGCCGTCGCCTGGCAGAATTGCAGGCCGAGCGCATACGCCGCCAGGCGCATCGCACGGCTGAAAAAGAGGCAAAGCGCGCAGCTCGTCTCCATGTGCGAATCGGCGAGCGCGAGTGGCGCATGGATGAGGAGCGAGTCGAGCGCCTCGTCGAGCAGGCACGCCGCGCTGCTGAAGAAGGCATTCAGGGGGCGCTTGAAGCGGTAGAGCGCGCATTAAAAAATTTAAGCGTATCGCTTCCTTCTGCGCCATCTGCGCCATCTGCTCCTTCGGCTGCTCCATCTCAGCAGGCAGAAACGAGTGCTGAGGCGTCTCCCGCGCCTGAAGCCGTAGCAGGAGAAGCGCAAAATGCTCAGCAAGAAAACACGGATGTTGAGTCAAAAGCTCAACCGGCAAAGCAACTCAATGTTGAGCAGGAACGCGAGGCGATCCTGCGTATGATCGCCGAGGGACGCATCACACCCGAAGAAGGAGACATGCTGCTCGAAGCCCTGGGAGAATAGTAAGCGCGACCCCATAGGTGGTAACTTAACGGAAAGGGGGTCCAGGAGGGCAAGGCCCTCCTGGTGGGGGCCTCGGGGGTGTCCCCCATTGGCGTCAACTGAGCAGAAAAGGGGGTCCAGGGGGGCAAAGCCCCCCTGGCGGGGTTCGGGGTGCCCCCGAAAAAACTCTTTTTTCTTCTTTTTCTTCATTGTAGAGCGAAGGGAAAAAGAGGCTGGCCCGGTCTCTCTGTTGCCCTGGTTTCCTGAGCAGAGGTGCGGAAGCGTTTTCGTCTTGCCACGCCTCTCTTTTTTGTTGTAGTAGTGGAGTGTTGTAACGGAATAGCTGACTCACCCGTGTAAGAAACGTTAGCATCGAAAAGACAGTCGAGGCTAGCGTGCGTCTGCAAAGAAGGAAAGGTAAGCATTCTTATGCAAACACGACAGTTAGGTACGACGGATTTGCATATTACGCCGATAGGGGTGGGAACCTGGGCAATAGGAGGGGGTGGCTGGACTTTTGCCTGGGGACCGCAGGACGACCAGCAGTCAATAGCGGCCATCAGGCGCGCCCTGGATCTGGGCATCAACTGGATTGATACCGCTGCCGTCTACGGCTTCGGCCACTCTGAAGAGATTGTGGGCAAAGCCATCAAAGGCGAAGGATACGAAAGACCATATATCTTCACTAAATGCGGGCGAGTCTGGAATGAGCAGGGCGAGATCACAGGAAACTTGAAAGCCTCGTCGATTCGGCGAGAGGCCGAGGCCAGCCTGAGGCGTCTGGGTGTCGATGTGATCGACCTGTACCAGATGCACTGGCCCCTCCCTGATGCTGACATTGAAGAAGGCTGGGAAGCGATGGCGCAACTCCAGCAGGAAGGCAAAGTCCGCTATATCGGTGTCTCCAATTTCAGCGTAGAGCAAATGCGCCGCGTTCAGAAAATTGCTCCTATCGCTTCACTGCAACCCCCGTATTCGCTGATTCATCCTGAAGCGGAGCGAGACGTTTTGCCGTTCTGCCAGGAGCAGCGAATTGGCGTGATTGTGTATTCGCCGATGGCTTCGGGCCTGCTGAGCGGAGGCATGACGAAGGAGCGAGTAAAGAGTCTGCCACAGGACGACTGGCGCAAAACAGATCCCGACTTCCAGGAGCCGCGCCTCTCACGCAACCTGGAACTGGCGAAGTTGCTCGGCGATATTGGCTACCTGCACAATATCCAGGCAGGCGCGGTAGCCATTGCCTGGACGCTGCGCCATCCAGCCGTCACCGGTGCAATTGTAGGAATGCGTAATCCCCGCCAGGTAGATGAAATTCTGCCCGCCGCCGAGTTCCGCCTGAAGGAAATCGAGCTGCAAGATATTGAGAAATTTTTAGAGGAGCATCCAGCGTAGCAAGAAGCAGGGCGCCCGCCGAGGGCGCCTTTAAACTATCGGCGCCAGCCAGCGGGCAAACCACTCGACGGCGAGGCGCATCATCTGGTTGATCGTGTTCTCACTCTCAAAGAGTGAGGATGTGCCTCGTATCTGTTCACTGCCCTTTTTTCGCTGATCAGTTGCAAGTAAGGCCAGAGCCTGCTGGTGTTCCTGCACTGTTGTAGAATCTTTCTCCGCTGCAATAAACAGTACCGGGCAGCTAACCCGCGAGAGCACTTCTCGCGCTTCTGTTATATGACTGCCTGCCAGCGCCAGTGCGTGAATGGCATCCGGGCGCTCTGCCGCTGCGATCAGTGCCGCTGTCCCTATCGTACCGGCGCCAAAAATACCGATGGTGTAATTCTGCGTCTCCGGCATTTCCAGGAGCCAGTCGGCAATGCCGATAAGGCGCTGCTGCATAATGTCTATATTATGCCGGAAGTAACCCGTTGCGCTATCCAGTCTGCGCTCCTGCTCGGTAAACAGGCTGACCAGCAGCGTTGCCAGATTCTGCTCGCTATAACGCGGAATCTGGGCTGCGGCGTGCTGCCGCCAGGTATCTTCAACGTCATTCAGTCCTTGCGTCAAAACGACTATTCCTCTGGCGGAAGAGGGGATGGTCAGCGTACCCGGCAGTTCCATTGCTCCTGCCTCGACCGGGACCGCATGTCCTGCGGGCGACTGTACCTGGCTATCCATGTCCTCTTGATACTCCTGCCTGTCATTTGTCTGCTCCTGCATAGGGGCCTCTTTCCTTCCTGCCTGTATTACCGGCGTGTGCTACCTCTAACACGGCTGTAGAGAGGTTTGTGAGACAGGTACAGTATGCTCACACACTGGCTTTGTCATGCAAGATCTCCTCGCTTCACTGAACAAGGATCGCGCCGCTGCGGGCTGGCAAGTTGATCGTAAGCTGGCCGTCCTTGACGATGTATGTCTGACCGCTGAGTTTGTCGGTGATGGTGCTGCCATCAGCCATGCTGAGCTGGTAGGCCGGGAGCTTGATCGTGTGGGCAGCACCATCATTGTTGAGTGCAACTGCAATGCGGTTCTGCCGGTCGAAGCGTCCAAAGGCGTAGAGGTTGTTTGTATCGTCGGTAAGTAATGTCATGAAAGAGCCGCCGCGCAAGGCAGGATAGCTATGGCGAATGGCAATGAGCTTCTGGTAGAGTGCCACCAGCTTATTACTCGTGTTCCCCTGTGACCAGTCGAACGTGCGCCGGTCGTCGGGGTCTGTCTGTCCCTGCATGCCGTATTCGTCGCCGTAGTAGATGGTGGGCAGGCCGATGTAGGTCATCTGGAAGATGGCGGCCAGGGCGAGTTTGCCGGCATCACCACCGGCACGCTGAGCGAAACGCGAAATATCGTGACTGGAGAAGAAGTTGGGCATGGCTTGCAGGACGTTTGTGGGATAGACTACGCGCGCTTCGTGCAGCTTTGTGTCAAAATCTGAAGATGCGAGATAGGAGGAGCGTCCATTGTAGTTCTGGCCGGTGATCCATTCTGAGACGGGTAGCGTGAAACCGTCGTAGTTGGTAGCTGCATCCCACTGGTAGGCCGGCTGGTTTAGCCAGGGACTGGCGTCGCTCCAGAATTCGCCGAAGATGAAGGCGTTCGTATTTGCCCCTTTTACGGCGGTGCGGAATTCGTGCCAGATCTGGTGGTTCATATCGTCGCTGCCATCTTTGCCATCCGCATCGACATACTGGGCGGCGTCCAGACGCCAGCCGTCGATGTGGTAGTTGCGTATCCAGAATTGCGCGACCGAGCCGGGCGTGTTATAGATGGCATCGCGCACGGCGGGATTGCCGTAGTTGAGCTTGGGCAGGGTGGGATAGCCACCAAAGGTCGCGTACTGGTCGGGCCAGTGCTGGAACGTGTAGTAGTGGTAATACGGGCTGGACTGGCTCTGATAGGCGCCGACAACGTTGGGATAGGTGTTGTCTTCGTTGAACCAGGCGTGCCAGGTGCCGGTGTGATTGAAGACGCCATCCAGCACAATATAGCCGGGCTGGCTACCGCTGTGCATATCGCTGATGAGCCGTTTGAGGGCGTCATTGCCGCCGAAGGCCGGATCGACCGTAAAATAGTCCTGGGTGTCATATTTGTGGTTGGAAGGAGCTGTAAAAATGGGATTGAGGTAGAGAATGTCGATACCGAGCGTTTGTCTGAGGTAGCTCAATTTCTGGTCAATGCCTTGCAGATCACCGCCGAAAAAGACAGTGCTGTTATCGTAGCCATTGCCGGCGTAGGGACTCTCTCCCCACTTTTTATGCTCGGTTTTTGCTCCGCGATAGCTGTACTGATCAGTCTGAACGTCGTTGGCAGGGTTGCCGTTATAGAAGCGGTCGGGGAAAATCTGGTACATGATGCCGTTCTTTGCCCAGTCCGGCACCTTAAAGTTGGGCAGGACGAAGAAGTCGCCGCCTTCTGGCTCGCTGCTTTCTATGCCGGCTGCGTTGTACCAGAGTGTGGCGCTGCCGTCGGTAAGCTGGAAGCGATAGTATTTGACCGAGCAGCTCGCGGGAATAGTACCCTGCCAGAGGTCAAACGCCTTTGCCTGGTCTGTTCCGGCCAGCTTCATCTGAACCTGGTGAAATCCCTTATCGGCGCTATCGTAATACTTGATGGCTGCTGCCGTCAGATCCTGGCGGAAGGCGCGGAAAGTCAGCGTGACCGGCGTGCTACATGTCGGTTCCAGTGCGCTATCGAACAGCGGCCCTTGATCATGGAACAGGCCACCTTCGTCGATCCTGTTGTCATGCCCGGCGGCAGGAATCGACGATTTCTGAGGAGGTGGCGCAGGCGCCGTTATACAGGACGAGAAGAACATACTGATGAGCAGAAGAACGAAGAATGCTCTGCGTGGTGACAACCCTGTCATGGCTCTCTCCTCTCAGCGACATTTGCAGTTGAGTTTAGCAAGACGTAGCAGGACGGCTCTTTAAAGGCTGCTCTCAAGAACAAAGTATCGAGTAAACATCGGGATGCGCGCGAAAAGGACACTGCCGGTTCGATCATAGCACATCAGCGAAGTAGTTGACAAGGCAAAAGTTGACTGACAGATGGTTGAACGGAAAATGTCTTATGGATTCCGTTCTTGCGCGGGCTGGCAGGAATAGTGATATAGTAGCAAAGAACAAAAACTTTGTATGAGGATGGTCTATGTTGATTGACATACCGGAGGACTGGCGCCAGCACCTGGAAGATGAACTGCAAAAACCCTATTTCCAAAAACTGGTACAATTTGTCGATGATGAAAGGCGGCATTACACCGTTTTTCCACCGGAACCAGATGTGTTTAACGCCCTGAAATATACTCCCTATGCGAAAGTAAATGTTTTGCTGCTCGGTCAAGATCCCTATCATGATGACAACCAGGCGCATGGTCTCTGCTTCTCCGTCCGGCCCGGCATCAAACCGCCACCGTCGCTGCTCAACATTTTCAAAGAGTTGCATCATGATGTTGATTTTCGCATTCCCAATAATGGCTATCTCGTCCCCTGGGCGGAACAAGGCATCTTGATGCTCAATGCCGTGCTGACCGTCCGTGCTCATACGCCCAATTCACATAAGAATCATGGTTGGGAGACCTTTACTGACGCAATTATCCGTAAGGTGAATGAGAAAGAGGACCCGGTAGTTTTTGTGCTCTGGGGAGGGTACGCGCAGAAGAAGCGTAACCTGATCAATACTGAGCGGCATACTATTGTACAGGCCGCGCATCCATCGCCGCTTTCGGCTCGCAATGGCTTTTTTGGCAGCAGGCCGTTTTCAAAAATCAACGCGGCCCTCAAAGCTGCCGGTAAGCCAGAGATTAACTGGCAACTCCCTGATGTATGAGACAAAATTGCGAGAGAAGCTGCGATGTAGTGGTACAATAAACGGCGGACAGAGCATATGGGAAGTTCCTACTTCTGTGCTTCTCGCAAACAGATGAAGAAAGGCGACAGTGCAGGACGAAGTGATGCAGATACAGCCGGTGCAGGTAGAAGGGGCCATTTTTCAAGCTCCTTTTGTGCTCTCGCTCGATGTCGGTACTACCTCGACGCGGGCGCTGCTCTTTGATGCTAGAGGCGTTGCAATACCGCAGCAGGTATCACAGCTACAATATCGGCTGACGACCTCTGCGGATGGTGAGGTCTCGGTGGATGCTGATACATTGCTGGCGTTCGTGGCCCGTACGATTGATGAGTTACTGGAGCGTGCAGGGCCGCTGGCTCGCCAGATCGGGGCGGTGGCGCTGGACACCTTCTGGCACAGTCTGCTGGGCGTGGATGAGGCGAATCGGCCTGTGACTCCCGTGATTACCTGGGAGGATACGCGCTCGCGCCGGGCGGCGGCGGAGCTGCGCGCGCAGTTAGATGAGCGGGCGGTGCATGAGCGTACGGGGGCGCGTTTCCACGCCAGCTACTGGCCGGCGAAACTGCGCTGGCTGGCAGAGGAGCAGTCCGCAGTGTTTGCACGGGCGGCGCAGTGGATCTCGTTTGGCGAATATGTTCATCGCAAGTTTCTGGGCCGTTCTGTCTGTAGTCTCTCGATGGCTTCCGCAACGGGCATGCTGACCACGCGCACGAAGACGTGGGATAGCGAGCTGATGAGCATGTTGGGTGTGCAACCGGAGCAATTGCCCCGTCTCGGCGATTTGCATGAGAGCATCCAGGGACTGATACCTGAGTATGCGGTGCGCTGGCCGGCCCTGCGCGATGTCCTCTGGTTCCCGGCGCTCGGTGATGGCGCAACGGCGAATATCGGCTCAGGATGCGCCTCAACTGAGCACTGGGCGCTGACCATCGGGACGTCGAGCGCGCTGCGGGTAGTGGTGACTGCTGATCGGATCGTGCCACCTGCCGGTCTCTGGCTCTATCTTGTCGATGCAAGGCGATCTATTCTGGGCGGCGCGCTCAGCGAGGGCGGCAATTTGCTGGCCTGGCTGGCGGCGCTGCTACAATTAACGAGTATTCAAGAGATAGATGAACTCGTCGCTGCTATGCAGCCGGATGAGCATGGTCTGACCGTGCTCCCGTTTATTGCTGGGGAGCGCAGTCCGGGCTGGCATTCTGAGGCGCGCCTGACCATCACGGGTATTTCCTTGCACACGCCACCGACGGCACTGCTGCGCGCTGGCATGGAAGCACTGGCCTACCAGATCAGAAGCATCTATGAGCAACTCCATGCGACACTCAGGCCGACTTCTGTTCCCACGATTGTCGCCAGTGGCGGTACGCTGCTCAACTCGGCTGTGCTACGTAACATTGTTGCTGACACGCTTGGGGCCGCGATCTATTCTTCGCAAGCAAATGAGGCGTCAGCGCGCGGAGCGGCTTTACTGGCGCTTGAATCGCTGGGGTTGATTGCCGACGTGGCGCAGATTCCGCCCCTGCTCGGCCAGCCGTCACTACCTGACGCGAAGCGCGGCGAGATCTACAAAAAGGCAGCGCGGCGGCAGTACGAGCTGTACGGCAGGCTGCTTTCCTGATTTCATGCATGGCCGAGCAGCAGCAGTGTGACGGTATTCGTGCCGCTGCCTTTAGCGGGAACTGTGGCGGTGAAATTCAGCTTTCTGCCCGGCACATCAAATGAATCGGTCAGTGGGGGAGTCCCTGGCATTAGCAACTCTGAGCCGAGGACAACCGGCAATGGCGATTGCTCATTATCGACGATGGTCAGGATCAACTGAACATCGTTCTCTCCCTGATTGCTGGCGATCAGCCTGATCTGCCTGAAGCAACTGACATCGACCGTCCCTATATCCTGTGTCTGGCCCGCAGCGATGGTGAAATTGCGCTTGAGTGGTAGTTCGACTGTGTGGTTCGGGCATTTTGCCGTATTGCTGTCAGTCGGAGTGGAGGCCGCTGTAGCAGGCGTTGTATGAGTCTGGGCGTAGGGTGTGGACGCGGGTTTGCTGGCGAAGGCGAGCGCCGACTGATTCGCCTGTTCCAGCCGGTTGTGTTGTGCGGCTGCCGGGTCAATGGGCATAAATGCGATGGCTGCCAGCGCCGCAACGTAGAGGAGCGCCAGAGCTAACAACCCTTGAAGCAGAATCTTCCAGTTCTTCTTCCTGACCACTTGCTTCCATGTCTCCTTGTGCATCAATATTTTGCTTCTGCCCTATTATAAATATGAGCAGGGATATTTTCAAATGATATATTTAAATAAGTGAATATAGAAAGACTCGCTCGTTCTCCATCACTCTCTATTGCTCCCGATGAGAGAAAAGGAGAAAGGTGTTTCTCCTGCCAGGAGAGCCATGCTCTCCTGAACCTCCCCTTCCCATTTAAGTTAACGCCTCTCTCTAAGGAACACTCTCTCATGGAGTAGCAAAAAAAACGCATTGCGGAGGCGATATTTCTGAAATGAGAAGCTCTCACTGTAATGCAACAGCAAAAATATGCAATTAATTTATTGTTTATGGATAAATTAGTGGCGGAAATTATTGACAAATCAGCTTTCTTTCACTATACTCTATCACTGTGAGAGATGAAAAGGTTGTGGCACGGTACAGGAGATAGCTATGTACGAGTTCATCATTCTTGCTCAGTTGATGCATGGGCCATCGCATGGCTACCTGATTGCAAAAGTCATCAACGATATCATCGGCCCTTACGCGCAATTGAGCAGTGGACGGCTCTATCCACTGCTGGCGAAACTGGAAGAGAATGGTCTGATTGCCGCAGAGCTGGCATCTCCAGAGGGCAGGCAAGGGGATCGCCAGTTGCGCGTCTACCGTATCACAGAGGCCGGGCGGATGCGCTTCTGTGTGCTGATGGGTGATACCGGTTCCAATCCGGGCGATTATCGTGAGCTGTTCCACCTCAAGGTGTGTTACTTCAGGTATATCGCTCCAGTCGAGCGATTGCGCTTGATCGACCACTATCTCCTGTATTGCCAGAATCATGTATTCCACCTGCAAAGTGAGGC
>JADBKA010000182.1 GCA_014896635.1 Ktedonobacteraceae bacterium | reverse complement strand
TACCCAGCACACAGGCGGCGTGCTATCGAGCAGGAACTGGAAGAACTGGAGCAGGAATTACGGATGGCGCGTCTGCTTGTCTGGCGCGCGGCCTGGATGGCCGACCGACGCCTTCCCAACTCAAAGGAAGCATCTATGTGCAAGGCATATGCCGGCAGTCTGGTGATGAAAGCGGCTGCGGCTGCTGTACGCATCACTGCTCCTGGCGAAAATTGCGAAACCAGGCAATTGATCCACAAATGGTTCCGCGACGCCAAAGTGTTCGATATCTTTGAAGGGACGGCCCAGATCCAGCGCCTGGTGATCGCGCGCCGTATGTTCCCTGGTGTAACGATTCCGTAGCCTGGCTCTCTGGTCCGAGAAGCATAAGAACTGGCGCTTGCTGACGCCAGTTCTTATGCTATCCTGCTAACGCTTATCCTGGGGAGAAGCGTCGGGGTCAGTTGGCTCGGCCTCGTCGTCCCCATCCAATTCATCGACTTCCAGCTCGTAATCTCTGGTCGTCTTTGTCCAGGACAGGCGATTGCGCTTGCCGGGGCGACGACGCTCAACCGCCTCACGCTTAAAGTAGTCGCGCTTCTCGGCTGCCCTTTTATCGCGCAGCTTTCCTCTCACGCTCTCACCTCCTCTCCCCTGGAGTCATGTTCTCCGGTCTTCTGAGCAATCAGAAGTATCGGGCTAAGCAAGATCGCCTCCCTTTTTTTGCTTTGCAAGTTGTTGACAGGTAAACTGAAACATCGAAGCAACAAACAACAAATATCTCATGCAGCTTTCTCTAGGTACGCGAATTGAAACGTTATGGGGAATATTTGTGCATAGTGAGGGAACAGAAGATGTGTAACGATGATCAGGAAGCAGATCCTCCAGGGAACAGTGAGAATCACGATAGGGTCACTATGAATGATCCCTGTTAGCTGTTTTGTCGATGAGTTCCACTGCTCCACACACAATGCACATTGCTCACAAACATTTTCTGCATAGAACTCACCTCCTGTATACTTTTGTACTACCATATCTCTCTGGGACATCCAACGGGATGCTTGTAACTGCTAAAGAGTGTACTCGCAGCATCTATAAAAGTCAAGCACTTTTCGGGGCAATGTCAGTGAAGAGAATAGCAGTAGCCCGATATTACTAGCGAGGGACACGCTCAGCGGCTTGTAGAGATCTAGACAATATGTTAGACTGTGTGCATCGCGAAGAACAAAAGTACAAAGGAAACAAAGGAGCGGCGAGTAATGGCTACAGTATTGCCAGAAACGAAAGCGCAGATACTCTACCAACATAATCTCCCCACATCAATTGGCGAATGCGTGTTGCTTTCTACTCAGTCCGGCATCTGCTGGCTAGGATTGCCCGGTTCAACGCTCGAAGAGGGAATTACACGCACAAAACGATGGATAACCATAGAGCGCGTCGTGGAAGATACAGCCATTCTCCCTCTAAAGCAGGCAGTAGATGAGCTGCAACGCTATTTTGCCGGAGAGCGTCTGCAATTCTCCTGTCCGCTGGATATGCAAGGAACGCCCTTTCAGCTCCAGGTATGGCGAGAGCTAAGCCGCATCCCCTATGGAGAAACGCGCAGCTACGGAGAGATTGCGCTCGCCATCGGGCGCCCAACGGCTTCCCGCGCCGTTGGCGCTGCCAATGGCGCCAACCCAATTGCCATTATCGTTCCTTGCCATCGTGTCATTGGCAGCAATGGCTCCCTCACAGGCTACGGCGGCGGCCTGCCGACGAAATCCTGGCTGCTTGCGCTCGAAGGGATACGTCATAAATAAATCCTTCTTTTTGTCCGCTGCAAGCAGCCCGGCTTTCCTCACCACAGAGGTCAACGAGTCGCAGGATTGAGAGAGGACAGGATATGTCAATGGTATTGTTCCATGAGCACCTTGTATGCTCAATTTTGCGCAAAGAGATGGTTAGTCGGTAGTATTTTCCGGCTCAATGCTTCTCGTAGTTGATTGCCTGTGTCAGGAATATTTTGTAAAAGCCCCAGATTACAACGACGGCAATGCCCACTTCCAGCACGGCCATCACGATCCAGACCCAGAGCAGACCGGCTTCTTTCGGATCACCACCAGGCCCCAGTGCGGCGATAGAGTTAGAGAGAAGGGGGATTAAAACAGCAAGTGGGAATGCCAGCAGCGCCAGGCAAAATATCACTACAAGACCCGGTAAAAGAATACGCCAGAGACCGGAATCGCGCAAATTCTCTGTTTTAGCCGTGCCATACGCTACTCTATGCTCTGTCCCCGTCAATTCAGATGACGGAGCAAGGCTGCTCTGCTGGCTTGCAGGTTGTTGTTGTTGCGCTGCAACGTTAGAACCAGAAACTTTCTCTTCCATAACGCACTCCTGAAAGAAAGGATAGTATTCCTGGCCTCAGTATACCACATACAGGCCGCAGGTGGCTGGAAAGAACTGCCGCCTCGCTTCTGTGATACTTTTGTGATTTGCAGTCGCTATTGCGGTCCGACGGAAATCTGGACAGGGAAACGGTCTCCTTTTATACTATGGGCAGGTTTAGCGGAGCAAATAGTGGAAAGGAAGCGCCGGTATGCGTATCGTGATTGCCCCGCAATCGCTCAAAGGGAGTCTGACGGCAGCAGAGGCAGGACGAGCCATCGCCCAGGGGGTACGTGCCGTCTATCCAGCAGCGGATATCGAGATTGTGCCTGTAGCTGATGGCGGCGAAGGAACGGTCCAGGCGCTGGTTGATGCTACCGGCGGAGAATTGAGACATAGGACAGTAACGGGACCGCTTGGTGAGCCAGTACGCGCCTTCTTCGGGCTATTGGGAGACGGTCAGACCGCCGCTATCGAGATGGCAGCCAGTTCAGGTCTGCCACTGGTGCCACCAGACAGGCGCGATCCACGCAGAACGACAACGTACGGCGTGGGTGAATTGATCCTGGCAGCTCTGGATGCTGGATGCCGCCACTTTATCATCGGCATCGGTGGCAGCGCCACGAACGACGGCGGAGCTGGCATGGCCCAGGCACTGGGAGCGCATCTGACTTCAGCGGACGGCCAGGAGATCGAGCGCGGTGGCGCAGCCCTCATCCACCTGGCTCGCATCTCCATCACCGGTATGGATGTCCGTCTGCATGAATGTACATTTGAAGTCGCCAGTGACGTCACCAACCCACTCTGTGGCCCGGCAGGCGCCTCGGCAGTCTATGGACCTCAGAAAGGCGCCACTCCGGCGATGGTCATAGAACTCGATCAGGCCCTGGCACACTATGCCCGCATTATCGAGCGCGATCTGGGAATCTCCGTCGCCAATCTCCCCGGTGCCGGCGCTGCCGGCGGCCTGGGAGCCGGCCTGGTGGCGTTCTTGCAGGCAAAGTTGCGGCCAGGAGCACAGATCGTGCTGGAAGCATTACACTTGCAGGAGCGACTGCGTGGAGCCGATCTGATAATCACCGCCGAAGGGCAGCTCGATGCCCAGACCGCCTACGGCAAAAGCGTCGGCGCCGTCGCCGGCCTGGCGAAACGCTCAGGCATCACCGTGCTGGCGCTGGCCGGCGGGCTTGGCGCTGGCTACCGGCACGCCTACGACCTGGGAGTCGATGCCATCGCAGTTCTGCCATCCGGCCCGATGACGCTGGCATACGCAATGGAACATGCCGCCGAATTGATGAGTGATGCAGCAGAGCGTACATTAAGGATTTTTGCATCGGGAAGAACTTCTAGGAAATAACATCCATTGCTATGGATAGCAGGTAATTGATGAGCGGGGATTGGACAGAAGAGCACGATTGTGTTATTCTATGGATGAAAGTATCAGGGCCGATACTTTTCCAGGATACAGCATACCGTCTCCCACCAGGTCATCCATCACTACCGCATTGTGGCATATTTCTCCTTGATCATACAAACCGCGCCTCACCTGCGAATTCAACAAAGGAGATCGTTTATAGGAGAAATGGAGCAGTGCTAAGCGGGAGAACCGGGAGAACCAGGAGAGGACACCGGGATCCGGGATCTGAGCAAGGAAAAACCTCTTCTTCATTTCCTGCCACCTGACCGAGCGGCAGAATATGTTGTATCTCAAAGAGGACTTCGCTCGTCTATCTATATAATAGACGATTGAAGTCCTGAAAATGCTCAACCTCGTAGTTCATCCAGTTATTCATCAAGGGAGCATTATTATTATGCCAGAAAATTCCTACGCAACTGAAGAGCAAGAAAAAGACTTCCAGCAACTACTGTCCCTGGGCTTTAATAAGATCGAGGCAGCCAGGCTCATCTATATGCGCAATCATATGACCGATCAGATAGAATACCGCGAGATAGTAGAAGAGAGCCGCCGCCTCAACTTTATCCGCTGGTTGATCGAGCATGACCGCCTGGAACACTGAGCCGTCTCCGGCAAGCACACAGCTCTCTTACTGGAAAAAAGCGAGGCGGATGATGAGAAGATCACCCGTCTCGCTTTTTGCTGCTGTGGAGTTGAGGAAGCCATAAGCCGAATTCTGTCCCCGCGCCGCCTCTCGACGACACGGGTGGCAATCATCTATCTAGGACGCCGGTTACCCGGCGCCTCAAGCGACCAACCCGAAGGTTCACAGACGAGCAGCCTGCTAGCCGCCGTACTCCCTTGCGGGTGTACCGTAGCGGCTATCCCTTCTATCTGGTCTTGCTCCGAATGGGGTTTACCCGGCCAGCCAGTCACCTGGCTGCCGGTGAGCTCTTACCTCACCATTTCACCCTTACCGGCCTTCTTCTACCTGCTGACCGGCGGTATGTTTCTGTGGCACTTTCCTTGAGGTTGCCCTCACTGGACGTTATCCAGCATTCTGCTCTATGGAGTTCGGACTTTCCTCGGACCGCCAGCGCGGCCCGCGATTGCCTGTCTTCCTCAAATCCACATTACAGGGTATCACATCTCTTTAGAACAATCCAGCGGCAAAATTCCTTCCACAGGGCTTTTTAGTTCTCCTTTTCTCCACCACTTCCAGAACAGACATTGCGGTTCAGCAAAAAACGCGCTACAATGACACTGATCTGGCACATTCCGCTCTCCTCATGTCAGTATCTGCGGGCGGACCGCTCCCATCTGCCCAGGATACCTTTGAGGAGAGCGCAATAATCAAGTTTTTGCTATAAGAGGTATTTAATGAGTACAGGCCGGCAGATACGCCTGACGTCGCTCGCCAGTTGTGCCGGTTGAGCGTCAAAAATGGGTCCTGAGACCCTGGCGCAGGTCCTGCGTCCACTAAAAGAATATACAGGGGCGAGCACGGCCATACCCGCGAATCTCCTGGTCGGGCTGAACGCTATTGACGACGCGGCAGTTTATCGCATTAATGACCAGCAGGCCATCATCAGCACGGCGGACTTCTTCCCGCCTGTGGTGGATGATCCCTACACTTTTGGCGCCGTTGCCGCCGCCAATGCACTCAGTGACGTCTATGCGATGGGTGGGCAGGTGCTGATGGCGATTAACCTGGTCGCCTGGCCCGATAACCTGGAGCCGGCGCTGCTCAGCGAGATTCTGCGCGGCGGCTCCGATATTGTGACGCGCGCCGGGGGAGCCATTGCCGGCGGCCATACCGTCACCGACCGCGAACCCAAGTATGGCCTCTCTGTGACGGGTATTGTACACCCTCAGCACATTCTGACGAAGGGCGGCGCACAGCCTGGCGATCTGCTGATCCTGAGCAAACCTCTGGGCAGTGGCCTGATCACGACTGCCCACAAACGCGGTCAGGTGGCCGAGGACGATCTCCAGGCCGCCGTGGCCTCAATGACGCAACTCAATCGCGCGGCCAGCGAGGCACTGGTCAGGGCGGGCAAGGGCGTGCATGCCGTGACCGATATCACCGGCTTCGGCCTGCTCGGCCACTCCTGGGAGATGGCTGCGCAGAGCCTGGCAGGGATGTGCTTCTCCTATGATGCACTGCCCCTGCTACCACACGCGCATCACTACGCCGAACTGGGTACTATCCCCGGCGGAGCGGGACGCAATCAGGAGTTCCTGCTGCCCCATGTGCGCATCAACAAGCAACTCAACGAGATCGACCGCGCGATCCTGTGGGACCCGCAAACTTCGGGGGGCCTGCTGGCCGCTATTGATCCGGCTCTCTGGCCCACTCTGAGTGCTCTGGCTCCCCAGGTTGTTTTCTGGCGTATCGGCGAAGTCACCGAACGAGTAGAGGATGAGGCTTCTGTGCTGTTAGAGGTGTTGTAATCCATGTATGAAGAGTTAGAAGAGATTCTGGGTGTACACTTTCAGAATCCCGACCTGCTGACGACCGCCCTGACGCATCGCTCATATATTTATGAGACAGCAGGCGCAGGCCAGAGTTCCAACGAACGGCTTGAGTTCCTGGGCGACTCGATTCTCGCCCTGATCAGCGCGGACTATCTGTACCGCACCTTCCCCCGCCTCACAGAAGGAGAACTGACCGACGTGCGCGCCGTGCTGGTGCGCACAGAAACCCTGGCACGCTTCGCACGCGAAGTAACGCTCACCAGATTTCTCCGCATGGGCAAGGGCGAGCAGCAGACCGGTGGGGGACAGCGCGTGCTCGCCTCGGCGTTTGAGGCGATACTGGGCGCACTCTATCTCGACCAGGGCCTGGAAACGGTACAGCGTTTTCTCCTGCCCAGGCTGGAGCCGCTTGCCCGCGATATCGTGTCCCGGCGCCTGTTCAAAGATAACAAATCCCTCTTCCAGGAATTGGCCCAGGCCCGCGAGGGCATCACTCCTTCCTATCGCATCGTCAGCCAGGAAGGCCCCTCACACAGCCGCGAGTTCACCGTCGAGGTCTTGCTGGGCGATACGGTGGCGGGCCGGGGACATGGACGCAACAAACAGGCAGCCGAACAGGAGGCAGCTTACGGAGCACTGGTCAGTCGCGGATGGATCTGATCTTACACTCTCTGAGCAAACAGGCTATCTGGACAGATCAACCTGCCGATACATTCTATAGAAGAGAGAACTGGGAAACAGGACAGAGAAAAAAGAGCAGGCAAACAGGCGCAGTGAGGGGAAGGAGTGGTGCATATGCGATTGGAGCAGACACCCAGGCCAGAGCAGACCGTCAGGGTGAGCGCGAAGCTCATTACATCCAGCACAATCTTGCAGCTATCAGCCGACGAGTTTGAGCGTTCGATCAATCAGGAGCAGGTAGAGAATCCTACCTTTGAAGTGGTGGAGCAGCGCGTCTGCCTCTTCTGTGGTACGCGCATGTACGGACAACTCTGCCCGGCGTGCGGACAGCAATCTCAGTTGATGCGACTCTCCCCTCGAACACCACAGATTGGTGAAGCGCAGGCTTCCTACGAAGCGCCCCAGTGGCCCGTAGAACAGCCGGTCTTCTATGATATCGACAATGCTGGCTTCAGCGAGGCTGACAGCGATGTCGAGTTTGATCCCTTGACACGCATCCCAACAGGTGAAACGCTGGTGGAGACGCTGTTACAACAATTGGAAGCTCTCGTTCCTCCTGAGGATACTCTTATCGCCGAGCAACTGGTCGGCAACCTCAATGAACGCGGCTACCTGGAAATCGGCATTGAAGAGATTGCCGCACAACTGGCGGTACCTGTCGAGCGCGTGGCCTATGTGCTGAGCCAGTTACAGACGCTGGAGCCACCGGGCATCGGTGCGCGCAATCTACGCGAATGCCTGCTTATCCAGCTTCAGACGTTGAGCGAATGGCAAGAACCGCATCCTCTGGCCTATGCGCTGATCGACAATTACCTCGATCTTTTAGGCCGTAACCAGTTGCACGAGATTGCCCGCCGTCTCAAAGTCTCCGAGCAAGAGGTACACGCAGCCAGTCTCTATATCCGCAGCACGCTGCATCCCTTCCCCGCGCTCATCTACCGCGACGGCGAAACCAGGGCTTATCTTGGGAATGGAACCAGTTATCTCCGCCCGGATATCATCATTCGTAAAGGCGAAAGTGGCTATGAAGTAGAACTAATCGAAGAGAAACGTTACCACTTCGAGATTAAAACCGACTGCACCGAAGCAGGGACACCCGCCTCACTCCCACCTGCCCCGCCTGAAGTGCTGCGCTACGTGCATCATCAAAGTGACCGCGCCCGCTTCTTCATCGACTGTGTATACCGGCGCTGGCGGACACTCAAGCGTGTCGCCGAACTTGTTATCGACTACCAGCGCGAATTTCTGGAGAAAGGTGTGCGCTACCTGCGCCCCCTCACACGCGCCGAAGTCGCCACGCGCCTCAATCTCGACGAAGGCACCGTCAGTCGCGCCACCGCTGGCAAGTATGTTCTCCTGCCCAACGGACGACTGATACCACTCGCCGATTTCTTCGATGGCTCGCTCGGCATCAAAGATATGATCCGCGAGTTGATTCAGTCCGAAGAACCACGCCACCGCCTGAGTGATGATGAGATTGCGCGCCTGCTCACTCTGCGCGGCATTTCTGTTGCCCGCCGTACCGTGACCAAGTACCGCGAAGCAATGGGCATCGGTTCATCACGCGAACGCTGAGAGAGGCCACGCTCATGGCGCCTGACCACAAACAGATGGGAGCTTACTACACAAAGGCTGACATTGCAGAGTATATCTGCAAAAATACGATCATCCCTTGCATTTTTGATATAGTGCAGCAGGCGCATCCTACTGCCTTTACGCCCGCTGGTCCCGTCTGGTCCCATCTCATACACGCTCCAGATTGCTATATCTCACCAGCCATCCGCGAGCAGCATCACTTGCCAGGCGAAAGCGAACGCGAATACCAGTTCCGGCGCTCGCTCTACAACGATATTCACCGCAAGCTGGCCGCCGGTACGATCACCTCTCTACATGACTTCCTCACTTACAACCTGGATAGCCATCGGTTCGCTCAGGATGTTCTCTCACGCTGTACACACTCCTCACTGCTGCGCGCATTCTATCAGACCATCTCACGCCTGACCATCCTGGACCCCACCTGCGGTCCGGGAGCTTTTCTGCTCGCCGCGCTCTCTCTCCTTGAACCACTCTACGCCGCCTGCCTTACACGCATGGAGCAGATGCTCACCTTCAATGTCTGTCCAGTAAGTGCTCAGGCTAGCATACAACCAGCAGATCTGACCCTTTTTAAAGATGTGCTCAACCACGCCGGTAAATACACAGATCGCAACTACTTTATCGTAAAATTCATCATTGCCAATAATCTCTACGGCGTCGATCTTATGCCAGAAGCTGTTGAACGCTGCCAGCAACAACTGCTGCGCCGCCTGGTCGCCCACCAGCACAGCATTGCTGGAATTGAATCGCTGCCGGCTGGTGAGCACAATATCCGCTCAGGCAATGCGCTGGTGGGTTTTACTCGTACTCCAGTAACAGCACCGGCTGCATTGTACAAGCAGCAAACGCACTTCGTTGCCGCGCTCAACCATGTTCTGGCACGTGAATACGGCATCGACCGGCAACACTCTGGTGATGAGGCAGACTACGAGCTGGCTTTCCAGCGCTGGCTGGCCGATCATAAACCGTTTCACTGGTGCAGCGAATTTCCGCGTATCATGGAGCGCGGC
>JADBKA010000181.1 GCA_014896635.1 Ktedonobacteraceae bacterium | reverse complement strand
TGCTCAAGAACCGGGAGCATCGCCGGGCCAGGATCACCAAAAAACGCTTTAAGGGGCTGGACCAGCCTCCCCACTATAGTTCGCCCACCGTGCAGTATACCTATGAGCGCGACTATACGTTTCAGTGTCAGCAGCAGATCAGTCTCAGGACCCTCAGCGGACGCATCAGCATCCCCTACCAGGGCTACGCCCGGCATCTGGCGCTCATTCGAGAGGAGGCCAGCATCGGAGATGCCAAACTGTGGGAGGATCAGCGCAAGAAACAGTTCTATCTGCTTGTCTCGTTAGAGGTTGGAATTCCTGATCTCACACCTGAGCAACTCAGCGAAGTGGTAGGCGTCGATGTGGGCATTCGTTCCCTGGCAGTCACCTCGACATCAACAGGCAAGGCCGGTTTTCACCCAGGCAAACGGATACGGCACAAAGCCAATCACTACGCGCGCCTGCGCAAACGCTTGCAACAGAAAGGCACTCGTGGTGCGAAACGTCGCATGAGGCGGATCGGACAGCGAGAGAGACGGTTGAAGTTGCAGGCCAATCATTCTATCGCCAAACAGATCATCGAGCAGCATCCCCACACGCTTTTCGGGCTAGAGCAACTGACGGATATCCGTGAGCGCACAAAACGCAAAAAGCGCAAGCGGAAGCGGAACGGCAAAGGGACCGAACCAGTCTCAAAGAAGGCCCGCACGGCCAACCGGGTCTACTCGCAATGGTCCTTTGCTGAGGTGCAGGCGCTCATCAGTTACAAGGCGGCGCTTGCAGGATCACTCGCCATCAAGGTCGATGCCGATTACACTTCCAAGTGCTGTCCGCTGTGCGGCCACACTGCCGATGGGAATCGCCCAGGCAAGGGGCTGCTCTTTGTGTGCCAGCAGTGCCGCTACACGCTGCACGCTGATCTGGTGGGCGCGAGAAATGTGACGCTGAGGACGCTCCTGGTCCGGCAGGACGGGATCAGGACGGGATGTGTGTCAATCATCCCTGATGCCTCGGACAAGGAAGCCAAAGCTGCACGTCTGCAAAGATATGCAGAATTGCGGTGGAGTCCAGAGGTAATAACAAGCCTCCGCCTTCGAGGCGGAGGTCATTGACTCGTTAATAAGGAAAATTGTGGGGGACACCCCCATTCGCGTTAACTTAAGAGGGCATTCCTTCTCTCTCAAAAGAGAAAAAACAGGAAAAAAGGATTTTCGGGGGACACCCCCCGGCCCCGCCAGGGGGGCAAAGCCCCCTGCCCCCCCCTGGACCCCCTACCCCCACACGGGTGTGGGAGAGACATCTTCTGCGGTTGTTATGCCGTTATCGCTGACAAGATATGTTTCGCCGTTCTCTTTGCTCAGGCGCACCAGACTGTCAAGACCCTGCTCAAACGTGTCGTCGTGGCTGATAACGATCAACTGATCAAAGCCGCGCACACGCCGGATCTGCTCTGCCAGGTTCATGCGCCTCAGCTCATCCATGTTCTGCGTCGGCTCATCGAAGAAGGCGATGTTGAGCGTCGAGAGCTTTTTGAGCAGGGCCAGGCGCACGGCCAGCGCGGCGCTCATCTGCTCGCCACCGCTCAACTGAGCAAAGGTGCGCGAGACGCCTTGCCGACGCAGTGTGATTTCGTAATCGTTCTGCCAGGAAAGCTGGCCACTGCGGTCGCCCATGATCTCACCAAAAATGCGATTGGCCTCGGCGGAAATATCGTTGAGCATGGCCTTGAGTACATGCGGTGCGGCCTCTTTGATGAGCTTGCGGAACTGTTCAAGCATCGTGTGCAGGTCCTCAAGTTCGCGGTATTCCTGCTCGGCGCTCTCCAGTTCGGCCAGCAGAGCCTCGGCCTGGCTAATCTTCTGTGTCAGATCGGCGATGCGCTCCTGTTGCTGCTGTATCTGCTGAGCGAGGACCGTCAGCGCTTTATCCAGATCAGCAATAGCCTGTTTCAGGCGTAGGAGTTCCTGCTCATCAAAGGCTGCGCGGGCAGCATTGTACGCCTGCTCGGCGGCGCGTAGCTCCTGCTCAGCCTGCGTACACTCGCCGACCTGTCTATGATAGGCAGTTTCGCGTTCGGGCAGGAGTCGTGCTTCCTTGATGTGCTCCAGGTAGTTCTGGTGGCCTGCCTCGCTCTGCTGAGAGAGCGATTCGTGCTGCGCGATATCGGCATCGAGCGTATCATAGGCTGTGAGTTTCGCTTGCAGTTCCTGCAACTGTTGTAGGATATCCTGGCGCTGCCGCTGCTCAGCCTGGAGTTGCTGGCTATAGCGCGTCTCACCGGCGATAATCTGCTGCTGTGCCTTGCTCTGCCCGCGTGGATCGTTCAGGGCGGCCAGATCAGCCTCGATCTGGCGCAGTTGTGCTTCGCCATCGCGCAAGGATTCGACTTCGTGGCGGCGTTCCTGGATGTCGGTCTCGAACTGCGTTGCCTGCTCCTGTAACTGCGCAAGCTGGCGGCGCAGTCCGTCCAATTCGCGGACCCTGGTATCGGCCTGCTTGCTCTCTTTATATGCCTGTTCGGCTTCCTTCACATGCTGCTCAACCTGTTCGAGTAGTGCCAGTTCCTGCTGTAAAGCCGTGACTTCGCGTTCGAGGCGCACAACATCAACGGCGATACTCTGCAACTGTGCCGCTCTGGTATCGCGCAGGGCTGTATACTTCTCCAGACTACTCAGGGCATCGGCATATTTTTTGATCTGCGCCATACGTTCATCCAGCGCGCTTTGCTGCTGGATGACCTCTGTAAGCTGAACTTGCTCGTCGCGGAGCAGTCCATCGAAATAGAATTCCAGGCTGGCGATGCCGCGTTGTTTGATGTTAAGACAGGTCTCATGTAAAAGGGGACACTGCCCGCCGGCAGACTGGGCGCGTGACTTTTTATAGCCCTCGATATTGCCTTCCAGCCAGAACTTTTTGTTGGAGAGCTGATCGTAGCGTTCTTTCAGCACGGGCATTTCCTCGGCTTCGCTGCGATGCGCTTCGATGATTTCGAGATTACGCTCGGCTTTGCGTAGTTGTTCGGCCACCTGCTCACGCTCGGCCAGTTTATCTCGCAAGAGGCTCTGTTTCTCCTGCCACTGCTGGCGTTTGCTTTCGCGTTCGCTGCTCTTGATGCGCAATTGTGTCAAAATCTCCTGGTGCTCCTGGAGCTTTTCAGCGAGCGGTACCAGTGGCTCGATAGCGGCAATGCGCCGGCGCAACTTTTCCTGTTCCTGCCGGTTTCGAGCAAGTTGCTGATCCAGGCGGTTGGCTTCATTGAGCAGAGCATTGTAGCGTTCGACGCGCTGCATGGCTCCATCGCGCTGTTTCTCCAGCTCCACCTGTTGCTCGACCAGCGGAGCCAGTTCCACGATCCTCTGGCGCGCAGCAGCGATTTCTTCCAGGCGTTTGCGCGCGCCGCTCACCCGCTCTTCAATCTTTGCCAGCGCCCTCTGGGCCTCTGCCTGTTGCATACGCAAGGCATCGCGCTGCTGAGCGTCCTGGCGCAGGCGTTTCAGCGTCTCCTGAGCCTGCTGGTAACGGCGGTGGTCGGCTTCGCTGGCAATGATAACCTGCTGTGCGACGCGCGCGGTCTGGAGCTGCGCCTCGCGCTCTTGCAGGAGCTTGCGAGCCATATCAAAGGTGTTTTTGCAGGATTCGTACCGCTGCAACAGCATAGTCAGTTGCATCTGTTGCTCGGTCAGGGCCATCTCACGCGCTTTATACTGTGCTAACTGCCGGCTGCCAGCGATATGCTGGTTTTTCTGCTCCTCATCCAGATGGCGCGCCTCTTCTAACTGCTCGCGCCAGGCGGCCAGTTCGCGTGTCTCGTAAGTCAGGCGCTGGATGGCAAGCTGCTGCTGCTGCATCTGCTCTCTATAGACGTGCTGTGTCTCAAGCAGGTTATCGGCGGCAGTCTTGTAATCTTCAATCTGGAGCAAGGCATCGAAGGTCTGTTTGCGTTTGCTGGCCGGTTCGAGGAAGATGGCGGTGAATGTCCCCTGAGGGACGCCGAGGGCGTCGCGGAACAGCGAATCGAGTGGACGTTCGCGGTCGATGCCGAAGAGATCATGTAGCTTGTCGAGCACGTCGGCGCGCTGCTCCAGGCGCAGGTTGGCCTCGATGTCGTGGACGAGCCAGCGCGCGCCGGACCCACAGCGCCGTTCAACCGTATAGGGTCGCTCGTCGCTGCCTATGAGGTGGACGACAACCTTGCCATATTTTTCCCCTTCGCGCACAAACTGATCCTGGCTGTAGGGCAGGTAGCCAAAGAGGGCGAAGCCGATAGCCTCGACGAGGGTGGTTTTGCCGGCGCCATTGGAGCCGCTAATAGCGGTTGTGCCGCGTCGTAGATCGACAGCGATGCGGCGGTAGCTTTTGATATTTTCCAGTTCGATGCGTGTAATCAGCATTGCAAAATAGCCCGCCTTCCAGAAAAACGCAGAAATAACCTCTCTCCCTTTGTCCCACTTTGCCTTTCTCTTTCTGTAGGGCAAAAGCGGAAATGTCCACGCGCATTATAGCATGAGATGTGGCCGGCGAAAGACACTATCCCCAATTCTGGCCGGGAGATGTCATCCCCACCTTTCACACGTCAGAGGCTTTTTTCTCTTCAGCCAGAACAGCGTCATCTTTTTTCACAGGAGCCTCGCTCGTGCTCAAATTCAGAGCACGAATGCGCTCTGCCGCCTCATCGCGGCTGATCTGACCGGTCAGCAGCGCATCGAGAGTTGCCTCAATCGTAGCTGGCTGCGGCTGGATAGAAGGAGAGGGAATCGCTGCCGGTGCTGTGGGAGAAGCTTTCTTTTCGCGTGGAGCCAGCAGGCGCGCTCGCAGAGCCACCCATAGATAGAGAGCCGTTATGACAATACCAACAAAAAATGCGGCCAGACCGGCATGCGTGAGCTGCTGCCAGTCACGCACCGGCGAGCCGAGCAGTGTGGTTCCCCAGGCGTAGAGCGCCGTCGCGCCGCCAATCGCGCCAGACAGGATGCCGCCCGCCAGTAGAGCCAGCACGAAGCCACGTCGCGGGCCGTTTGCCTGTGCAGGTTCACGTGCGTTGCGCAAACCCAGGTAGATATCTACCGCGATATAGGCAAGACCAGTAACAATCATAGAGATAGTCACAACCCAGGCCAGCCGGTCAGGAGCGGCGGGTACGGGATCACCCGCCTGCAAAATGTTGTACAGTCCATAGCCACAGCCCCACCAGAAAGTTGCGGCCAGCAGGACTGCCGCGATTGCCCATTCGGTTAACCGCTCTATCTGAGGCTCAAGCAATCTGCGCCTTGCCACATCGGTCAGCAAAAAATGATACACACCGGCAGAGAGCAGGCCCAGGAGCAGCGGAGAGAAGAAGTCGTACTCCGCGCCGCCACCCAGCACGTCTCTGAGCGCGACAGGAATGCTGAACGCCGGCAGCAGCAGCAGCTTGATACCGATGAAAACGCCGTTCAGCAGCCAGCCAACGCCGAAGGCGAAGCTGGCTCCGTGCAAAATCATACGTACCAGCCGCGACGAATCTTTGCTCGTAATCCAGCTATAAAAAAGCCAGCAGGCAATAAACCAGAGGATGCTGGCTGCCAGGCCAGCGGCATTGATATCAAACGTACAGAACCTGCCGCACCACGTGGTATCGCCACGTATGCTGGAAAAGACTGTTGCAATCAATCGTCTCAAATCACCGAGAAATACATTGGTCAGGAAAAACAGCAGAAAAATCTGCACACCGAAAAAGTGTAGCCGCTGAAATGCCAGCGCCACGCCCGCCTGCACCGGCACGCGACGCCGTTCCAGTTCCAGCAGCAGTACCATGAGCAGCACCGCAAGCGCAACTGAAGCCGACCCGGCGATATCTACGCCGTAGTCGTGCGCCCAGCTCCTGATCGCAAAGCCGATCAGCGGAACAGCAATACTCACACCTACGCCTTCCGCAACATTGAGGAAGAATGAGCGAATAGCGCTCGTTCCGGCGGCAGGATCTTGCCTGGTATCGCGGCGAATCAGCCAGTAGTGCAGCCCGCCAAGCGCGCCAGCGATGACCCAGGCCACAACGGCAAAGACGACAGCTTGCACTACTTCGGCCTGTGAAGGAACTGTTCTATATGTTCCGCGCAGCGGCGTCAGGCTGAATAGTGTGTCGAGCAGTCGTGAAGTAGCAACGACGGCGAAGATGAGGAGCGCGATAAAGACGGCGTAAAGGTAGAAGCGATAAAGATTGCGAGCCATATGCCATCCCTTTTGGAGATCGTCTCCTCTTGCACGCGGCGCAGTTGGAGCACATTTATCCCACTGACCTATTATATCACCGATGGCTCTGGTATGATGAGAGTGCACGTAGACTTTAGAGAAAAGGGGAGGTCCAGGAGGGCGCAGCCCTCCTGGCGGGGGCTTCGGGGTGTCCCCGAAAAACTTCTTTTTCTCCTCTGTTGCAGGGGATGAAGAGAACTTTGCACCAGCCCTGGGAAGTAAAGTCAGTTGACAAACACAACAGTTTCGTCTATAGTATCATAGAAAGCTGTGCTTTAAGTGGGACGTAACCCACAGAGAAAAGCGGGGGCTTTATGAGTTGGTAGTGGTAGAGCGGATTCTATAACCTCAAGAAAGATCAACACATGCGCAAACTCTATTTTCCTCTGGCATTGCTTGTCGCGCTTTGCCTTTCCATTATCGCTTTTGCCGCTACGTTTTTTTTGCAGAGCCGGTTACGCACCGGTCTGACGCCGCGCAGCGCGTTTACACTGCCTTTCTTCTCTCAAAAGGCCGCCACCGTGCCGGTCAGGATTCTGCCGCTTGGGGATTCGCTAACCGCTGGTGTGACGGGAGGCGATCCGGCAGGGTATCACGGCGGCTATCGCTTGCGCCTGTGGGAAGACTGCAAAGCTGCCGGGTGGAATATTCACTTTGTCGGTTCGACTGATAGCGGTCCCGCGAATTTACCGGATCGGGCGCACGAAGGGCATCCCGGCTGGCGCACTGACCAGATCTCCAGTCGCGTTGTCGGCTGGCTGAAGCGGTACCAGCCGCAGATTATCCTGCTGCATATCGGGACCAACGATCTAATCCAGGGTTATAGTGCAAGCGTGGCATCCGCACGCCTGAACGGCCTGGTGAACCAGATTACGACAACCCTGCCCTCTGCTACCCTGATTGTAGCCCAGATCATCCCCATTGACACAGCAAAACTGCGGCCAGAAGTCATTCAGTACAACCGCTTTATCCCAACACTTGTCCAGCGTCTCGCAGAACAGGGCAAGCATATCAGATATGTAGACATGTACGATGCTGTACCGGTCAATGATCTTGTCGATCATATCCATCCCAACGCCGATGGCTACTATCGCATGGCGCAGGTCTGGTTCCAGGCGCTCAAGCCGCTACTGAGTTCGGCACAATCCGTCTGATGCTCTGTAACAGCGGGCATATCTCTCTTTTTTGCTTTGTTATTCTGGAAAGAGGGAGAGGAAAGAACCATCACATCAACTTTCTGATCCCTATTTTAGCCTTGATGCTGTCGAAGGAAAAAGGAGATCATCATGCCCTTCCAGTTGCCAGATCCAGCCACGCCGTTTGGCGCACGAGTTGCCCGCCGCCTGCAAGAGGAACACATTATCTGGCTGACGACCGTCGATAACAGTGGCACGCCACAGCCCAATCCTGTCTGGTTCCTGTGGGATCAGCCTGCTTCTACCATGCTTATCTATAGTTTGCCGAATGCAAAACGCATACAACACCTGCGGCAGAATCCGCATGTCGCGCTGAATTTTGATGAGAACGGGCGCGGTGGTGATGTCATTGTCTTCACCGGTACTGTCTCGATCAGCCAGAGCGATCCCCCGGCAGATCGTGTGCCGGCTTACGTCGAGAAGTACCGTGAGCTGATTACTAGTATCAATCACACACCGCAAAGCTTCGCCGCGCAGTATTCGGTTCCCTTGCGCGTCCGGCCCACACTTGTGCGCGGCCACTAAATCAGGCCGGCAGGATGCTGGCTACTCCTCGCCTCTCTCCGGTTCCCATCCCAGTGCGCGACCCTGGCTGACAAACTGGTCATACAGGGCCGCGCAGACTACATCGCACAGCGTGAGCGCCAGTGGATCTGCAATGCTGTAGAGCGTGCTGGTTCCCACTTTGCGCCGTCGTACCATGCCACCCTCGGCCAGCGCGGCCAGGTGCTTCGATACATTGGGCTGGCCCGCTCCCGTCATTTCGACAAGCTCACCGACGCTATGCTCTCCCTCAGAGAGCGCCGCAAGCAGTTTAAGGCGAAGTGGCTCGCCAAGCAGCCGAAAACGCGCCGCGATCATCTCAAGCAGCGGATCAGGAAAACCCTGCTCCATATGCGCGTGTCGCTGGCGCCAGTGTGTGAGCGTTGTCCTGTTGGGCAAGTTCTCTTCCATGACTGCATTATCATACAGTGATGAAGAGGTTGTCAAACCCTCTTGCACTTTTTAATTCCGTTATGGTAATATAGTGATCAAGAAATGAAAAGACCCGGTAGCCGACAGGCTGCCGCTAAGCAAGCAGGCTGGAAATGCCTGCCTCATTATCAACAAATTCTACGAGCAAGGTGATTGAATGTCAGTTGAAACTTTTACCGATGAAAATTTTGCCGAGCGGGTTGAGCAGCATCAGGGCGTTGTCCTGGTAGATTTCTGGGCGCCCTGGTGTATGCCTTGCCGTCTTGTCGGCCCGGTCATTGAGCGAGTGGCGGCGCAGTTTGAGGGGAAGGTGCGTGTTGGCAAGCTCAATGTCGATGAGCAGCCGGAGACCGCTGATCGTTTCCAGATTATGGGTATTCCGACTGTTGGCATCTTTCGTGATGGCCGCCTGGTTAACACGCTGGTCGGTGTGCGGACCGAGCACGTCTACCAGCAGGCGCTAGAAGCTGCTTTGCACCCATCCGCTCAGGAGAAGCGATCAGCAGGATCAAAAGGCACGAAACAGCACAACGTGACGGTTTTCTCGACGCCCACCTGTCCCTGGTGTGCGCGCTTGAAAGCCTATCTCCGCCAGCACAATATTCCCTTCAAGGATGTGGATGTGAGCCGTGACAGGCAGGCCGCACAGGAGATGGTGCGCCGCTCAGGCCAGATGGGTGTGCCGCAGGCCTGGATTGATGGACAGGTTGTCGTGGGCTTTGACCGCAAGCGCGTTGATGCCTTGCTCGGCCTCTCGGTGGCATAGCCCCATAGGCGGTAGCTTAAGGTCCAGGAGGGCCTGCGAAGCCAGGCGGGTTCCCACAAAGTGGGGCAGGGTTCCCCAGAGGGGAACAGGTGTCCTCCGAAAAACACTTTTTCCCCCTTTTCTCCTTTCAGGGAAGGAGGAGAAAGGCAGGGGAACTGCCTTCAGTTCGCACTTATGGGCATAGCCCTGTCCTTTGAATAATGATGAGGAGACGTCAACAAAATGAAAATGATACAGCCCTTTGGTGATCGTGTTCTGGTGAAAGTCGAAACGGCGCCGCAGCAGACGGCTAGCGGTATCTACTTGCCAGATACCTCACGGGAGTCGCCCAACGAGGGCAAGATTGTGGCTATCGGAGAAGGCTCGCCGCTGCAAGAAAAATTGAGCCTCGGCGATCACATCCTTTTCCAGAAGCTTGCCGGTACCGAGATCAAGCTGGATGACGGCACCTATGTACTGCTCTCAGAGAACGATATCCTCGGTCGAGTAGTCGAAATGGAGCGCGTCGGCTCTGCGGTT
>JADBKA010000180.1 GCA_014896635.1 Ktedonobacteraceae bacterium | reverse complement strand
CGGCCAGGTAGTCCTGCAACGGGAAGTTATCCCACTGGCGTGCATGATAGAGCGTGCGTACAACCCCGTGTGCTGCATCAACGAGACCTCCCGCCGCCACTCCTGCACGTAAAATACGCCCCTGCGCCAGGTGTTGCGGATCTGTCACCTCGGCCAGCATCGTTTCCAGCAGCGCCAGAGCCGTAGCGGTATCAGGCACATCATCCAGCACGCGCCGTGTACGATGCACTATATTACCGTCCAGGTCGGCCAGTGCGACCGATTGCCGGATACCGCTGCTGCTTATTTCAATGCCAACAACATATCCCTCAGTCGCAAGTAACTTGCCGGTAATGCGTTGCGAGCCAGGACGCTCAGATGCACCCCTGTCGGCTGTACGAGGTTCAGACATGGTCTTGCTCTCCCTTTTCTTTTCGCTGCGCGCCGTCCACCATCACAGCTTTTCCCACGCCTCGCAACCCACGCAGAACACACGCCTCGGAACAATGCAGTTAGTATATCATACAGAACGAATATCGCATAGGGCGTTAGGATGCCAGTCCCAGTTTTGCTTCGCCGCTCTGTTGCATTGTCCCCCGGCGATTGCTACAATATATCGTGGATAGACTTGTTTTCTTCTCTGGAGAACTATTTATGGCATCAACCTCAGCAACAAACTGGCAGGGGCGGGCTTTTGTTGGACCCGGCCTGAGGCCGTTTAAACTGTATGTGACGATCTTTGGCGTGCTGGCACTCACCGCGCTCGCGCTCGCTATTGCTATTCGCCAGGGAGTATCGGTTATCGGTAGTACCATCGTGGCCCTGCTTTTTATCCTGGGCTTTGCCTATTATCTTCGCCTCATCGCTCCGGTACCCTTTACACTTACCCTAGAACAACAGGCGGTGGTCAAACGCGACCGCAACGGCCAGGTCATCGAGGTACGCTGGGAAGAGCTGACGCGCGTGAAAGAAGAATTCTTCCCCAATGGCAAGCGCATCAGCGTGACGGCCTATCGCAAGGTGACGCAGCCGGGCCAGAAAGCGAAGGTCTGGGCAATTTACCGCGATGATGTGGATAACCTGGACGAACTGGCCGAGGCGCTCAGGCAGGCTATTCCTCCTACCTGCGAGTGGCAGAGCGAGACTGTCCACGATTAAGCTGTTGCCGGCGCCTTCCTGTCATGTATAGGCGCGAGCCTCGCCCGCTTTAAATGTCGCGTACACGCTCTGGCCCTCGCTCAGTGCGAGACGATCTGCCGAGGCTTCCGTGATTTCGGCGGTGAGTGGTGGCATGGACGGATCAAAGAGCACTCCCACGCGCACTGTCCCCTCGCTGGCAGAGGTTGTTCCCTGCCGCACCAGGAGCACTATTTCCCCATGAAAGATATTGCGGGCCGAGCTATCCGGCGGCCCCTGGTGTAGCGTGATATGGCGCGGATCAACCACCACAAAGGCTTCGTCTCCCGCAGACGGCCTCTTCTCGTCCTGTACGTGCTCCCCCAGTTCCGCCACCACTTCCATTGCCTGCGTCTCATTATGCAGGCGCACCACGCACATCGTCTCAGTCTCCATGCGCTGGATGCGCCCCTGGAAGAAATTGACGCCCACCAGTTCGGCCACATAAGAAGAGCGCGGATGTTCGCGCAGGTCGCGCCGGTCTCCCTGCTGGATCACTCTGCCCCGGTCCAGCACAAGAATGGTATGACCGAACAGCAGTGCGTCCAGATATTGATGCGTCACCAGGACCGTCGTAATGCCGGTTTCGTTAAGGATGCGCCGCAGTTCCTGGCGCACCTCACGCCGCGTCTGCACATCCAGAGCAGCTAGAGGCTCATCGAGCAGCAGCAGTTTCGGCTGCAACACCAGCGCGCGAGCGAGGGCGACCCGCTGTTGCTGCCCGCCGGACAACTGCGCCGGGCGGCGGTGGTCCAGTCCCACCAGGTGTACCATCTCCAGCGCCTCGCCCACGCGGCGGCGCACAAGCCGGCGCGATAGATGCTGGGCGCGCAAACCAAAAGCGACGTTCTCAAAGACCGTCAGGTGAGGAAAAAGCACATAATCCTGAAATACATACCCAAAAGGACGCTCCTGCGGCGGAACTGCGATACGCCGCGTCTGGTCAAAATAGACGATATCATCCAGAGCTATACGCCCTCGCTCAGGATGTAATAGACCGGCCAGCAGGCGCAGCACGGTTGTCTTGCCCGCGCCACTCTCTCCGAGCAGCACCGTCGTTTTGCCTGCCAGCGAGGAGAAGTTGACGGTAAGATGAAAAGTAGCAAGATGCGTGTCTAATGCGGCTTCCAGCATATATTTCCTTTTCCCTGTTGAATAGCGGCAAAGGCAGAATCTATGTGATATTCAATGCTCCTTCTTGTATTCTTCGCTGTATTCCTTTCATCTCATCTTTTGATGAAATTTTAATATTCCATGAATTATATCAAACCCCTCCCCCTTAAAATCTGCAAGCCAGCCGGCATGATCCTGAGATCGGGCAAGAAGATGCCGGCGACCAGGAACCCATTATAGCACAACAGGAAACAGGAGAGTCGAAGTCTTTCAATTTGTCGTGCTGGTATTTTTTGAGCAGCGTGCATTTTACATGCGGCATTCCTTGCCCCAGAATCGAAATCATGATATACTACACTTAATTGTTACTGGCTCTCACTTTATATCAATCTGGCCAACTTTCTTTATGGAACTGACTGAAAATAACAGGCAGGATATGGCAACGAAGCCACCCACACAACTGACTCACGCCTGCCCTCGCTATGAACACGCCGCTGCACTTCTCGGCAAACGCTGGACAGGACTGCTGCTGCACGCTCTGCTCGGTGGTCCCCGGCGCTTTAGCGAACTGACAACTCTGGTAGAGGGACTCTCGGACCGCGTGCTGAGCGACCGCCTGCGCGAACTGGAAGCGGAAGGAGTGGTGAGGCGCGTTGTCTATCCTGAGATCCCTGTGCGCGTCGAATACCAGTTAACCGAGAAGGGGTATGCACTCAAGCCGGTCGTAGATGCTATCCATGACTGGGCCGATCAATGGGTGGCGCAACCGCAGGATGAGAAGAGCTGCTGATACCTTATTCCTTTCTGCCACAACCACGAGTTGAAATCCTGGTTAGAGAGAGGCTGTCAACTTATGGAACATCTCTGGGCGCCCTGGCGTATGTCTTTTATCTCACCAGAAACACCACCTCCAACGGGCTGCATCTTCTGTGTGCAACCAGCTAAACAACGCGATGATGAGCATTATATTCTCTATCGTGGGAAGCATTGTTTCATGATGCTCAATCTCTACCCTTATAATAACGGGCATGTGATGATCGCCCCTTACCAGCATATAGGGCAACTGGAGCGACTGGACGCGGAGACGCTGGCCGACATGATGGGCCAGGCGCAGCTTGCTATACGGGCATTGCAAGCGAAGATGAAGCCGGATGGCTTCAATATGGGCATCAATCAGGGGCGCGTGGCCGGGGCCGGCTTTGCCGATCATATCCACTACCACATCGTTCCGCGCTGGACCGGCGATGTCAACTTCATGCCGACCATTGCGGATGTCAAGGTCATGCCCGAACTGCTCGCCTCAGTCTATGCGAAGCTCAAGCAGGCTATTGCAGAAATACAGGCAGAACAGGAAGCATAAACGGTCGATCAGGAGTACCTCCCCTTGTCACCTGATCGCCTGCTGCTATTATTCAGGTCCCTGATCAGATGCGGGTGGCACGCGCCAGTAACGGCGCTGCGCCAGCGTATCGCCTCGATGATTCGCAGTCGAAGCCAGCAGCCCGGCATGTTGCAGCATCTGGAGTGCTTCCAGCAAGACCATCGGGCGTGCCTGGCGCGGCTCAACGTTCGCCCTTTTCAACAGTTCCTGTAGCTCAAACATGGTTACGCTTGGCTGCCGGTCAGGGAGCAGAGTCAGCAGGAGCGAGATGAGCTTCTGCTGCTCCTGCCAGCGCACTTCCTGTTCTGGCGTTCTGACCTGGCGCACAGCGGTTGCAGGATCGAAATAGACCTCAAACAAACAGCGTGGCGCGCCCTGCTTTATGCAGGTACGCTCCTGGATAGCGACGCGCTCACTAAACCGAGCATAGCACTCCTTGGTAGATATCCTGTCAACTACCAGCGAAAAACGTAGCCGACGCCGCGCATCGTTTGAATCAGCTTCGGATTTGCCGGATCTTCCTCGATCCCTTCACGCAGCCAGCGTATATGCACATCCACAGTACGGGTATCGCCGACGTAATCATAGCCCCAGACGTTGTGCAGGATCTGGTCGCGTGTCAGCACAGTGCCGCGATTGCGCACCAGGTACACCAGCAGATCAAAGAGCCGGGGCTGTAAGACCAGTTCTTTTCCTCTACACACGACCTGACGTCCGGCCAGATCGATAGAGAGGATCGGCCTGACTTCCAGCATGCGCTTGCGGTCGGCATGGGGGGAAATGTTCTCGATCTCGCCATCTTTGCTGTTATCGGTAGAGGCAGAGGGATAGCTGGCCCGACGCAGGAGAGCGCGGACGCGGGCCAGCAGTTCGCGCCGCCCGAAGGGTTTAGTCACATAGTCGTCGGCCCCCACTTCCAGCCCCACCACGCGATCAATCTCATCGTCTTTGGCCGTCAGCATCATAATAGGGGTTGTGGCGGTAGCTGGCTGGCTGCGCAGCCGCCGGCAGACTTCCAGGCCATCCACACCGGGGAGCATAATATCGAGGATGATCAGGTCCGGCGCCTCGCTGTGGACTACCTCCAGAGCGCTGCTGCTGTCCGCCACCGTGACCACGCGATAGCCGGCGTGCTCCAGATTATGGGCAATGACCTCCAGCAGTACCTTCTCATCATCGACAACCAGTATTTTTGCCGCCACGACTTTCCTCCAGCTCTGCGCCTAGCCGAAGCGCCCGCTGATATAATCTTCTGTTTCTTTCTTTACCGGTCGCTCGAAGATGTCAACCGTTTTCCCATATTCTACCAGACGGCCCGTCAAAAAGAAACCGGTATAGTGTGAGACGCGGGCTGCCTGCTGCATATTGTGAGTCACGATCACGATGGTATAGTTCTTGACCAGTTCTACGATCAGCTCTTCGATCTTCAGGGTGGCGATGGGGTCCAGAGCCGAGGCCGGCTCGTCCATCAGCAGCACCTCAGGTTCCACCGCTAGCGCGCGCGCAATACAGAGTCGCTGCTGCTGTCCGCCAGAGAGGCCCAGAGCTGAAGAGTTAAGCCGGTCTTTCACTTCGTCCCACAGTACAGCTTTGCGCAGGCTCTCCTCCACTTTCTCCCGCAGATGCCTGCCGGACTTGCCCTGGACACGCAGGCCGTAGGCGACATTTTCAAAAATGGATTTTGGGAAAGGATTAGGACGCTGGAAGACCATGCCGATGCGCTGGCGTAGCAGCACAACATCTGTCTGCTTATCGTAGATATTCTCTCCGTCGAACAGCGCCACGCCTTCTGTGCGAGTATCGGGAATAGTATCGTTCATGCGATTGAGCGTACGCAGAAATGTCGATTTGCCGCAGCCGGATGGACCGATCAGGGCAGTGACCTGGCGCTCCAGTAGCGGGATAGTTACATCGTACAACGCCTGCTTGGGACCGTAGAAGAAGTTGACGTTTCTGACGTCAATTTTCACCGGTGCCTCAGTGTTCAGAGTTTTTGTCGGGTCAAATTGCCCCATATGCGCTGGCTGCGCATTCTGGCTGGCAGGTGTATGGCCTGGAGTTGCGTCCTGTATGGGTTCGCCTGTCAATTGTCTGACAGATCGGGGTTGATTCTTCTGGTATTCCATTCAGAACTCCTTCTCTCCCATTTTATACTAGCGGATATTCTTTGTGCAATGGAATCGCAGCATCAACGATCAGGCGATCAGCCAGCACCACCAGTCGAATATAGCGCCCGGCCAGGGCCTTACTGATAAAGTACGGGCGACCTTCGTACGAAATGTGTCCACTGCGGGCAACCTTACGTGAAAAGATACTGGCCCCTTCTGGAAGTGGCGCATTTCCTTTATCTTGAGAGTCGGAAATCACTTTCATAGCCTGTTTTTCTCCTCGCTTTCCCGGAGATCGTCGGTACTGATCATATCGCTTCAACAGAGAGGTGAACTGGCAGAACTTTTCCTGCCGCATACTGATGATTACACCTACGCTGCTGTCACTTTCCGTTGAATATAGCGGCCTACGCTACGAGAGACGATATTAATGAGCAACAGGAGCACGATCAGCGTGGCAGAGATGCCCGCCGCCACTGCTGTCTCGCCTGCTCCACCCAGGGTGGTTGTGCCTCCGCCTGGTCCTTTCAGATAGTAGAGGCGCGTGGTCAGTGTATCGCTGGCGATGAGCGGGTTCAAGGTATACACATTCGCCGGGTTAAAGATTCCCATCGTGAAGAGGAGCGCCGCTGCCTCACCAATGATTTTGCCAGCAGAGAGAATAAGGCCGGTCACTATCCCTGGTAGAGCCGAAGGCAGCACCACTGTGCGAACCGTATGCCACCTGGTCGAGCCAAGCGCCAGCGCGCCCTCACGCAGCTCGCGCGGCACCGAACTCAAGGCGTCCTCAAACAGGCGCAATGCGATAGGAAAGTTCAGACAGAGCAGTGCCAGCGCCCCTGTCAATCGGCTGGTGCCAAAGTGCAGAATCGTGCCAAACAGCAGAAAGCCAAACAGGCCAAGCACAATTGAAGGGATACCCGCAAGCGTCTCTGCCGCAAAGTGAATGGCCGATACCAGTGATCCCTGCCGCGCATACTCGATCAGGTAAATGGCCGCTGCCAGAGCAATCGGGAACAGAAAGATTTCAGTCAGAATCAGAATGTAAAAGGTATTGAACACCTGGGGCAGAATACCGCCCTCCCCACTGCTGAAGAAATCGGAGCGCAAAAATGACGGCGCTCCCTGTACCAGCAGATATACGATGATACCGACAAAGATCACCGTCACAAGCGCAGTAATCGCAATCAATACTCCGTGAGCGATGGCATTGCCGGTGTGCAAGCGGGCGAGCAGCCGTTTCTGCTGTTGTCGTCGTGTTGACTCTTCTGCCGTTATTTGCTGTGAGATCATTTGTACACACTCCTGCTAGCCAGGTAACGGCTGATGCAGATAAACAGAAACGAGATCACCAGCAAGACCAGTGCCAGTGTCCAGTAGGCATCGCGTGCCACGCCAAGACTCTCGCCAAAATCCAGCGCGATCTTCTGCGTCATGTTCACATTCGGCATGAAGAAAACCTTTAATGTGAAAAGATCTTTGGGGATATCCGCCCCTCCTAGTACCATCGTCACGGCCAGCGTCTCACCAATTGCGCGCGCCATCCCCAGCACGACACCTGTCGCCAGGCCCGTTGAGGCAGCGGGAATAATCGCCCGGCTCATCATCTGCCAGCGTGTCGAGCCAAGCGCCAGGCTTGCCTCGCGCACGCTGAGCGGTACTGCACGCAGTGAGTCGATGGAGACACTGATAATCGTCGGGAGGATCATCACCACCAGGACCAGGATCGCCGCTCCCCAGCCATAACCACCGAGCGGTAAGCCTCCGGTGATTGGCGATGCCAGTTTTTGCAGCCAGGGGACCAGCACCACCAGCCCCAGGAAACCGATAACCACCGAAGGCATGCCTGTGAAGAGCTCAATCAGCGGTTGCAACAGGCGCGTCAACCACCTGGGAGCAGCTTCGGTAAAGTAGATCGCCAGGCCAACTGCAAGCGGAGTGGCGATAATAACTGATAACAGTGTGGTTACTATCGAACCAATGATCAGACCCGCAGCGCCGAACTCAGGAATAGGATTTCCCTCTGCATCGGCATGAGAGCCGCCATTAGGGTCCCAGGTCATACCGGCAAAAAAGCGCGAGAGCGTTGTGCCGCCCTTTTCAAAAAAGATGCGTACACCATTGATGGTGATAAAAACGAGCACGCTGGCAATGATTGCTATGATCAGAACAGCACAGATGAAGAAAACAATACGAGCTACGTGGTCCGCCGTACGCGCTGCCACACGTGTACGGGCAGCCGCCTGGTCTACCGCGCCGGGAATTTCCAATTGCCCTTGAGCCACAGACCTCTCCTCCTTCCGCGAAAATAGTTAGAACCGATCTTCTCCACTGACAGAGACAATGTACCGTGCTTACGCGCAGGAGACGTATTCAGCACGGTACACTGGTGGGTATCTACACTATGCTATTTCGTGCGCGCATTCAAGACTGCCGGGTCCATATCCTTGATAGCCACAAACCCCTGAGCTTTTGCCTGCTCGGCACCGAAATCGCTGACCATGTAGTCAAGCAGGGCTTTTGCCAGTGGCTTCGGCTGCCCTTTCGTGTACATGTGCTCGGCTGCCCAGAACTTGTAGGTGTTGTTCTTCACAAGGTCGGCAGTCGGAGCATTCCCGTCAATTGTTATCGTTTTCACGCCAGTCGCCTGCTTCAACGGCCCAGTCGCTGCGTAGCCGATGGCACCGGCATTCTGCGCGACATTCTGGATAACCGTGCTGGTACTGTCGGTGGTCAGATTCTGTGGACCCTGTGTCACCTCAGGCCCGCCCAGAACGTAGTTCTGGAAGGTCTGGCGCGTCCCCGAACTGGTCGGGCGGCTCACCACCACGATCTTCTGGTCAGGACCGCCAACCTGGTTCCAGTTGGTGACTTTCCCACCATAGATATCTTTCAACTGCTGGGTCGTGAGATTCGTGACGCCAACCTTCTCGTTCACGATCACCGCGAAAATCACTACCGCCACCTGGTGATCCACCAGGTCCTCCTGACCAGGCTTGCTGAAAACATCCGAGTTGCCAATATCGACAGCCCCTGACTCCACCTGGCTCAGCCCCGTGCCACTGCCACCGAGGTTGACAGTGATCGTCGCCCCCGGACATTTCTTCTGATAATCCTCGGCCACAGCTTTGACCAGCGGGGCCAGCGCCGTCGAGCCACTGGCTGTGAGGCTCCCCTGCACGCAGGTCGGTCCACCCGCGGCTGTACTTCCTCCTTGCGTGGCTGCCTGCGTAGGAGTACCACCCGGAGTGGCAGCTTCACCACCACAGGCCGAAATAAAGATACTGAGGGAGATGACAACCGCAAGTAGGGATACAATACGCCATCGTTTCAACATAATTTCTCCTGACTCTCAATAGTAGTCTGAATGGATATGAAAACCTATGCATACCAGGTCACAATAAAGAGACACCTTTGTATGCATCTGTCTTGCCTCTTCAAAAATACTACTCCCCGGTTAACTATGCTTTATGGATATGTTAAGGCAGCGTTAAACTTTCTCCCTGGATATGTCCCCACTCTTTAACATGGATATATAGGGAGCAATATCAAGTCCTTCCCCTTCCGTTCAGTTCATCCCCATGCAACGCCCTGCTTACGGGAGTAATCCGCCGTCTCTGCCTGTTAAAAAGTACAGGATCGGAACCGTCCGTCTAGCCGGTGCGCAGAGCGAGCACAGCGGCTATATTATAGAAAAGAAAACAGACGGTTTCAGGATCAGGCATTAGCTTCAACCCACGATCCTGCCCCCGTCAGGTAGTCCGGGACAACCCCCGGTATGGTGGGAGCAGGCAGGATCGTGGGTTGCGCCCGATTCTCAGCCTTGAAAAAGAACATCCATAAAGGGCATCATAATAGTATAGCTGGGAACACATTCCCGGCCTTGATAGAGACGTTTTCTTATATATTCAGGAGCCTCAATTATGGCATTTCACGGTATGGGCAGCAGAATGGCCGAGTACGCAGAGGAGCAGAAGAAGCGTGGACGCAAAACTGATGCCCGC
>JADBKA010000179.1 GCA_014896635.1 Ktedonobacteraceae bacterium | reverse complement strand
CCCAGAGCGGCCAGGTGCGCCCGAATCTGGTGCGTGCGCCCGGTGATCGGCGCGACATCCAGCAGCGCATAGCCATTCACGGTGGCGAGTATCCGCACAACAGTAACAGCTTGCTGCCCACCCGGCAGTACAACGCAGCGGCGGCGATCAGCGGGATCACGTCCCAGCGGTCCATCGAGCACCAGCTCGGTGCCGGCGGGCAACTGGATGAGGTTGCAGACGGGAAGCTGTATTTCACTGCCATTGCCATACCGCTGCGTGACAACGAGCGGGGCCTGAGGATGTGTCCACTCCGGCGCGCCCGCTCGCACAACCGCCAGATAGCGCTTGACAACCGTATGCGCTTCAAACTGCCTGACAATATGACGACGCGCGCGCTCGGTCCGTGCCAGCACAACAATACCGGATGTATCTTTGTCCAGCCGGTGCAGCAGGCAGGGACGCGGCAGCAGTCCCTCCTCTCTCCAGAGACGCTCTTCGCGCAGCCGCCTCAGCATCTGGCGGACATGCACCGGCGCCTGCTGCCACGCCGGGTCATCCGGCAGAGCAGGCGGCTGCCAGTCATCACTTCCTTGCTGTGCCAGGTAAGCGAGCAGCGCATTCCATAACGTATCATCGCTATGCTTATAAGTGGGATGGATGACAACGCCCGCCGGCTTGTTGACCACCAGCAGATGATGGTCCTGGTAAACGAGTACGATGTCAGCAGTGTCCATGCTGCCAGTATGGCATCTCAGTAGAGCCTGCGTCAACAGCCTCTGCTCTGGCTACGCCGGCATGCCTGCCTCGATCCAGCGCCGGAAGAGAGCTATCCGTTCCTCAGGCCACTCTTCATCACAGGGCATGGAACCATCTTCCAGGCGGTCGAGGATCTCCTCGGCATGGGCGCGTACATCATCATAGTTCCAGAGATCGAAAGCGAATTCCATCGCCTCGCGGTCACTCCCACGAAATAGAGGCCGGATATCCTGTGCAAAAGTGGGAGGCGTTGCAGCACTTGCCATTATGAGGCTCCTTCTTGTCCACAAAATTTATCGAGCAGGCCGCGCGGGAGCCTGTATCCAGGCATCCCACACTCCAGAGCTACCAGCTACCATTATATCATCCCCACTCCGCCCTGCGGCTTTATTCAGATCCACTGTTGTCATAAACTACGACAATGTATTGACTTTCCACAACATATGATGTATGATGAAGCGTACTCGAATAGCGCGAAATCGCCACAGGACCGTGCGTACGGCATAATGAATATCGACGACCAGAATCGGGAATATCCGGGAGCCAGGGCGACCGCCAGGGTCGCCCCTACTATAGACGGTTTTTCCCTCCTTTACCGATCTTGATTGTTAAAATTCATTATGGCAGACGTCAGGAGGATAAGACGTGACCATCTATTGTACACTGCGACTACTGCTCGCCAGAGCGAACGTCGAGCGTGCCAGGCAGGGTCAGCCCGCTCTGAGCTTGCGCCGCCTGGCCGATGAGAGCGGCGTCTCCTTGAGCGTTCTGGCAGCACTGCACAGGGGCAAGAGCCAGCGTATCGACTACACCACTATCGACCAGTTACTTCATTACTTTAACCGCTACTTTAGCGTCACGACGAATGATCTGCTCACCTGGGAATGTTCCCAGCAGTCGAGTGAGACAGACGAGCCTGCCGGACAGCAACGGGTACGTTACTCAACCCGGTAAATATGCACCAGTACCAGCAAAAAGAGCAAGAAAACGAGGGAATCTCATGGCTGTTATGTTAAAATCACCAAAGGATATCACCCAGTTACGCGAAGCCGGGCGCATTGTCGCCCAGACGTTTGAGGTAATGAGGCCGTACGTCAAACCAGGCATGACAACCGCCGAACTCGACCGTATCGCGGAAGATTTCATTCGTAGTAAAGGAGCCAGGCCGATCTACAAAGGCTATGGCGCGCGGCCCGCCAGGAACGGCCAGCCGGCAGTGCCACCTTTTCCCGCGACGATCTGCGCCTCGGTCAACGAGGTGATCTGTCACGGCATTCCCAGTGACAGGCAGGTCTTGAAAGACGGTGATATCATCGGCGTTGACATCGGCGTGGTTTATAAAGGATGGGTCGGCGATTCCTGCATGACCTATGCAGTGGGAACGCTGGACGAGGAGTCACGCCGTTTGATGCAGGTGGCAGCAGAATGCCTCAGGCTCGGCATCGAGCAGGCGCGCCCCAATCAGCATATTGGCGATATCGGCGCAGCGATCCAGGCACATGCCGAAGCCAACGGCTTCTCCACCGTGCGCGACCTCGTCGGACACGGCGTCGGGCGTTCGCTGCACGAAGATCCCCAGGTGCCGCACTATGGCAGGCGTGGCACAGGATTGAGGCTGCGTCGCGGCATGGTCTTCACGATTGAGCCGATGATCAACGCCGGCACTTACGAAACTCGCCTTATGCCCGATATGTGGACCATCTGCACCGCCGATGGTTCCCGCTCAGCTCAGTTTGAGCATACGCTCGCTATCACCGATGGAGAACCAGAGCTGCTGACACTGCCATAAATTCTACATTCGTCAATTATCAAACGCTCTTGAATTGGGTGGTAGAATGAAACCGTATACTTGCCGAGAGGGGATGGATTGCATATCTGGCAGATAAAGAGGTATCCACATGTCGTATATACACTATTATAAACAACCGGCATTACGGGACCCTGTTGCTATTGTCGCCTTTGGGGGGTGGAACGATGCTGCGGACTCGGCAACGACAGCAATAAAATTCTTAATCCAGCGATGGCAGCCGACAAAAGTCGCGGAAATCGAACCAGAGGATTTCTATGTCTTTACAGAAACGCGGCCAACGATTAAATTCGATGGAACACAACGCTCGATTGTCTGGCCGACTAACCGTTTCCTGGCCTACAGTGACGCTGAACTTCCTCACGATATCCTGCTGTTCGTCGGCGTCGAGCCACAACTGAAATGGCAGGCATTTAGCAGCACGTTTCTTGAGGTGTGCAAGCGATTCGACGTCTCGGAAGTAGTCTTCCTGGGCGCACTACTGGCCGATATTCCGCATTCAATGGCGGTTCCCATCAGCGGCTCATCCAGTGATGCCGATATCAGGGAGCGCCTACGCGAAATGGATGTGGATAATTCGCGCTATGAGGGACCAACAGGTATCCTCGGCGTGCTCCAGGAAGCCTGCGTCCAGACCCACATCCCGGCAGCCAGCCTGTGGGCAGCCGCCCCTCACTACCTGGCCGCCACGCCGAACATTAAAGTGACAGCCGCGCTGCTCACCTATCTGAATACCTACCTTTCGCTCGGCCTCGACTTGCATGAAATCCAGTCGGACGCCGTCCATTTCGAGGAGCAGATCACACGCCTGGTCGCACGTGATCCCGATGCCAGCGCCTACGTACGCAAACTGGAAGAGCGCATAGAACGCGGTGAAGAGGACGAAGACGAAGAGGATGAAGAGGAAGACGAGGACGTCATACGCAACGACCCCGATAGCATCATCAGCAGCGGACCACTACCGAGTGCCGATCTGTTGATCCGTGATGTCGAAGAGCTGCTGCGCAAACAACGTGAGAATGGGCGCGCACAGCCAGGCGAAAACGATAAGAACGATGAGGAGAATCAATAAGTGGCATGAGCAACTATCTCCATACACTGCAAGAAGTTTTGCATCCGCGCTCAGTTGCAATACTGGGCGCGTCGCGTGCTCCCCAGAAATGGGGACATGTGGCAGCCCGGCAGCTCATCGCCGGTGGTTTCCCCGGCGATATTTATTTCATCAATCCGACGGTCCCCGATATTCTTGGCCGCCCGGCTTACCGTAGCCTGCGCGATGTACCGGGACCGGTTGACCTGGCAGTTATTGCGACGTCTTTTGCCCATGTGCAATCTTCGGTCGAAGATTGCATCGCTCACGGCGTAAAAGGCATTGTCATTATCACCGCCGGATTCAGCGAAACCGGACCGCAAGGCTACGAGTTGGAACGACAACTGGTCGCGCGTTGCCACGAACATGGCATTCGCATCATCGGCAGCAACTGCATGGGACTGTATGTACGACGCTCGCACCTGAATGCGCTCGGTATGGTCTTTCCACTGCCCGCCGGTCCCATCGGGCTGGTTTCTCAGAGCGGCAATCTGGGTATGTACTGGTACGCCCAGGCGCATCTGGATGGCCTGGGCTTCACGACGTTTTTGAGCATTGGCAATGCCGTCGATGTGGACTTTCCCGAATGCATGCAATACCTGGCCGACGACCCTGAGACGACGGTGATCGCCGGTTACGTCGAGGCCATTCAGGAACAGACGCTGCGCCGCGTCACAAAAGAAATGTATGAGCGCGGCCACTACAAACCGGTGGCAATCCTGCTCAGCGGTGCAACTGAGGTAGGAGTGCGAGCCGCGCTGGCCCATACCGGCAGCAAAGCAGAGCTGCGTCCCGATAACGACACTGGCCTGCGCGGCAGTGGCGTGGTGCGCGTTCTGCGCTCCGACGAACTGTTCCCCGTCGCCCAGGCACTGGCTACACAGCCGCCGACCCCGCTTGGCGGACGCCGTATCGCCATCATCGGCGACGGTGGCGGCAGCTCGGTGGCGACTGGCGATGCCGCAATTCGTGCCGGCCTGGAGGTGCCGATCCTCAACGAGTCAACACAACAGGGCCTGCGCGCTCTGATGCCCGCACGCGCTACTTCGACCAATCCAGTTGATGTGGCAGGCGCCGCCGACGAAGATCCTCTCTCCTTCGCCTGGTTGACCGAGATCTGCCTGAAAGATCCCGACGTTGATGGAGTGATCATCACCGGTCTGTTCGGCGGCTACCGCTGGCTGCTCTCAGAATCTTTTGGCGCACGCGAAGAGGCAGCCGCGCGCGAACTTGGTCGCCTGGTACGCGCGTATCGCAAGCCAGTGCTGGTGCAGACGATCTATGCCCGCCATGATATCCCCGCACTGCGCCTGCTGCGCGAAGAGCGCGTCCCTTACTACGAATCCGTCGAGATCACCTGCCGTGCAATGGCAGCCCTGGCGGAAGTGGGTGAGTTCCTGGCAAGTAACAGGTGACTTGACGAGCATTAGAATACACGTTGCATGCGTACAATGATGTCGTGGGCTTCGGCAACGATGCGCTCAATCAGCTCGCGGGTGGTCGGGATATCATGAATCAGGCCGACCACCTGGCCCGCCCAGACGAAGCCTTCTTCCAGCACGCCTTCGAGCGCCGCACGCCGGTTGATACGCCCGGCGATGAGTGGCAGCAGGCGCTGCAAACGTTCGTTAGCCGGAGCCTGCGCCTCCTCCAGTTCTTTCTCCACCTGGAGAATCTGCGCGGCCATTGCCCCTTTCAAAGCACGCGCAGGACGCCCAATAGCCCGCTCAATGATCATCGTATCGGTCTCCTGCGCCTCTACCAGTGCCTGCTGATAATGAGGATGGGCGTTGCTTTCCCGCACTGCCACGAAGCGCGTCCCCAGTTCGATTCCTTCCGCTCCCAGCGCGAGTGCGGCAGCCAGCCCACGTCCATCGGCGATGCCTCCACTGGCAAGCACAGGTATCCTGATCGATTCCACGACACGTGGCGTCAGTACCATCGTGCCAATATCATCGCGTCCTAGATGACCACCACCCTCAAAGCCGACAGCGATGACGGCATCAGCCCCCAGCGCCTCAGCCTTGCGCGCCGCGCGCACACCCGCTACCAGTACCATCGTACGCACCGGCACGCCGCTCTGCTGAATACGGCGCAAAAGTGGCTCAGGATTGCCGCCGGTAATGCTGATCACCGCCGGCCTCTCCTCCAGCGCGGCATCTAAAAACGGCTCCAGGGGAATATGACCAATAGGGAAGTTTACGCCAAACGGCTTATCCGTCAAACGCTTCGCTTTCTGGATATCCGCACGCAATGCCTCCGGCGTCGGAAAACAGGCACAGCCGATCTGGCCCAGACCCCCGGCATTGGAAACGGCGGCAGCCAGTTCGGCAAACGAAAGCTGCGATAAACCACCCTGCACAATCGGATAACGAACGTCTACCAGCTCTGTAAAGCGCGTATGCATGCGCTCAGGCAGTGATGACATCGACAGGTGTACTCCTTCTTTAGCGCCCTGTTACAAAAAAATAGATCTGCTTGCACCCCTATTATAGCGCAAGCAGATTCAGCAGAAGACTCGGACGAACAAAGAAGACAACTGTATCTGAGTAGCTTTCCATGCAGGACGCAGCCCTCGCCAGCTATAAAAATTTCAGGCTTTGACCGTCCGCTTCTATGATAGGGGTCAAAGCCTGAAAGAAAGTCACATTTTCTGCCAGAAATGCGCCTCATCAGAGGCGAGGGATCTCAAAGCACAGCAGTTACTTTGCGCAACGTTCCTCCTCTGATAAAGCTGATCAGCATTTTCTCGCCTGGTCGATGCCGCTGCACGATTCGTTGCAGATCACGCGGCTCCGTTACCGTTTCGCCATCGGCAGCCACGATGATATCCAGCCGTTTGAGTTCAGCACGCTCCGCCGGACTACCCGCACGGATCTCCAGGATTTGCATGCCATAGGGCCGGTCCGGTGAGAGACTACGGCGCAAAGCAGAATCCAGCGGCACGCGCATGCCGCCGACGCCGAGCGAGAGTTTTGTGGACGAAACTTCGCGCGATTTGGCCACACGCACGACAACAGTTTTGATGGTGTCGAGCGGGATCGAGAAGCCCAGACCCTGCGCCATCGGCATCATCGCTGTGGTCATCCCCACCACGCGCCCCATGCTATCGACCAGCGGCCCGCCGGAATTGCCAGGATTGATCGAGGTATCCGTCTGGATCAGACCAGTCATCCTGTGCGAACCGGGAGCGTTTAGCGTCCGGTTCAACGCACTGACAACGCCGGCAGTCACCGTCCAGTTGAGACCATAGGGATTGCCGACCGCGATAACCAGTTGTCCGACACGCAGCGGCGTACGCCCAAGCTCAGCCACCGGCAGGTGATCAGCTCCGATACGCAGCACTGCCACATCTACAGCGGGATCACTGCCAGCGAGCGCCGCATCAAAGCTACGGCCATCGGCAAGCGTGACACGAATCCGGCGCGCATGCTCTACTACGTGAGCATTGGTAAGGATCTGGCCATCCGAGGCAAAGATAAAGCCTGAGCCAATCCCTCCCCCGAACTCAGGCGCAGGCGCAGAGCGTCTTGCGTACCTGCCGCCCTGTTCTACATCTATACGTACTACCGCCGGCCCCACACGCTCGGCAGCCGCAGTTACTGCACGAGAATACGCATCCATCGCCTGCGCATCTCGTTCAAATGCATTCGTTACCATGTCTCTACTCTATTTACTGTGGAACCCTTCCGGCCTGATTGCTTGCGTGCGAGGCAAAGGCTCAATAAGATTGATCTCTATTGTATCACAATTTTTCCCGCGAGCAGAGATAATATCTGCCCACCTGTTTTCACCTCCCCGGTAGAATGAAAAGAGAAAGAAGAATTCTCCATCTCTCAATAAAGCAAGATCACGAAAATAAAATGTCGGGTGGCGGTATGCGTGACGAACAAGGAGTACAGAAACCTCTACTTGTAAAGGCATCATCTCCTCCTCAAGCCGCATCGAAGAAATCACATCTTCTTACCATCCTGCTCCTGCTCTTGACACTGATCGCGCTGGGACACTTTATCGCCGTTACGCACACGGCCTATCCGACAGTGTTTACCGGCAGTTGTTCCGCCCTGATTCGTAATACGGACTATACGAAAATCGTGCAGCGACGGGTAAGCACTCAGAGTCTTGGCAATGTCCAGTTCGTCGAACAATTGCTCGATGGCCAGCCAGCGGCCCTCGTGCCGGTGATAGACAGTAGCCCCGAGCACCAACTGGATGTCTATATTTACGGCTGTGTGCTCCAGCATGGACGCCCGGCATTGACACTGCTTTTCAAGCACCAGGGCATCGTGCAGGGTTCGGTCAGCGTCACACAGGCCGGCACACTCAGCATTGGCTCGCTCGATCCCACCCACTCTCAGGACATCAGCACCCTGGTGAATCCCCTCCAGCAGCACGTGTACCGCGAATATGCCTGGCGCAACGGCGCATTCGTCCAGATTCCATTCGCCGGCCTGTATCCTGTCACCAGCCAGGCTGAGGCCGAAGCACTTCAGGAGCAGGCCAGTAACGGCGAACCACTTCCCTGGACCGACCCGCTGGCAACAGCAGAGCAGATGGCAAGAGATATCCTGCAACTTTCCGACTTCAAGGGCAGCTTGCAGGATAACGACGGCAGAACCGCACACGTTCTGCTTGTACAGCAGCAGTCACACCTGGAAATTCCCATTACCCTGATGCGTCTGGTCCAGAGCGATGAGAGCGGTCTGTGGTTTGTCACCCACGCACAGACGCGCGGCATCACCCTCGACCAGTCCCCACTCCAGCATCCTGTCTCATCGCCGATCACCATTCGCGGCACCGTCGAACCGGCACAGAAGCAGACCAGCATAATGCTCTTTGATCACGCTCTGACCCCCATGTACACCCTGAATAAGCCGTCGCTTACCATACGACAGGACGGACAATATGAGTGTACAATCACCTACACGAATCGTGTCCCCAACCAGCAAGGACTGCTGCTCATCAAAACACAGCCGCAAGAAAAGAGTTCCGCCAGCGGACAATTGCTGCTGACGAATATCCTGCTGGGATAGCCAGGACCGGGGATGTATGATATAATACAGGCCATGAGTGAACTGATGAACCAGATCGAACGCCTCCAAGAGCGCGTTCAGAAAACAATGGTGCGTCTTTGACCTGGACCACAAAAAGACGCAAATAAGCAAACTTGAAGAAGAAAGCCTGGCCCCCGACTTCTGGTCGGATAACCGCAAGGCTCAGTCGCGGATGCAGCAGCTAAATGCCCTGCGCGAAGAGGTCACAACGTGGGAAGGGATAGCCGCACAACTCACGGATCTGCAAGGACTGGCCCAGTTGCTGGAAGAGGAGCCAGACGAAGAGATACAGGCAGAAATTGCACACGCCCTTCCCCCGCTTGAACAGCAGATTGAGGAACTGGAATTCGCCCTGATGCTCAACGGCGAGCACGACGAACGCAATGCTATCCTGAGCATCCATGCGGGAAGCGGCGGTGTCGATGCCCAGGACTGGGCGGAAATGCTCCTGCGTATGTACCTGCGCTGGGCAGATCAGCACCACTTCCGCACCGAGATCTATGACTACAGCGAAGGTGAAGAGGCAGGCATTAAGAGCGTTACCGTAGAAATCGCCGGGCGCTACGCCTATGGTTACCTGCGCTCTGAAATCGGTACGCACCGCCTGATTCGCCTCTCTCCTTTCGATGCTGCCCACCGGCGCCATACCTCCTTTGCGAAAGTAGAGGTTCTGCCCGATATCGAGGACGCCATCGAAATTACCATCCGACCCGAAGATATCGAGGTAGACACCTATCGCTCAACAGGCGCAGGCGGCCAGCATGTCAATAAGACCGACTCAGCAGTGCGTATCCGCCATTTACCGAGCGGGATCGTCGTCACCTGCCAGAACGAACGCTCACAAATCCAGAACCGCGAGGTGGCAATGAAACTACTGCGCGCACGCCTTTACGAACTGGAACAGAGAAAGCGCGCCGAAGAAACCGCCAGACTCAAAGGCGAAAACGTTCAGGCAGACTTCGGCACACAGATCCGCACGGTAACTATCCACCCATACAATATCGTGAAAGACCATCGTACCAATTACGAGACCAGCGACACCACAGGATATCTGGCAGGCAACGTCGATCCTTTCATCTACGCCTAC
>JADBKA010000178.1 GCA_014896635.1 Ktedonobacteraceae bacterium | reverse complement strand
GTAGGCGCCGCAGATCACCGGGAACATGAATGCCAGCACCATCACGTCAGTGAAGAGCTGGGAGTATGACCCCATGTCGGAGAAGACCTGGACCTTCAGACCGGTGACTTTACCCTCCCTGGTCGCGGCCACCTCGATATAGTTGACCTGATCGCGTCCGTGAATGGTTGAAGACATATTCTCGCTGCGGTCTTCGATCCATTTGACCGGGCGTCCCAGTTGCATGGAAGCAAAGGCGGCAAGTAACTCTTCAGGATAGACGTTCAGCTTGGAACCGAAGCCGCCGCCGACTTCGGGAACAATGACATGAACCTGGTGCTGGGGCAGACCCACGGTCGCTGCCAGGACGTTGCGCAGAATGTGGGGAATCTGCGAAGAACTCCACAGGGTCAGTTTTTTGCTGCCCTTATTGAAGTCCGCCAGCACCCCTCGCGTCTCCAGAGCATTGGGAGCAAGCCGCTGATTGACAAAGCGCTCTTTGACGACAACTCCACCATCGGCTTTTGTCTGCTCGAAGACTTTATCGATTTCGTCTGTGGGGGGGTGCATTGAGAGAGCGACATTTGTGCCAAATTGTTCGTAGAGCAGGGGAGCACCGGGCTGCGCGGCTGCCTCGACATCAATAGCGACTGGCAACGGCTCGTAATCAACCTCAACCAGATCACGCGCGTCTTCAGCCGTGTAACGGTCGTCGGCGATAACGATGGCGACGGGATCACCGTAGAAGCGAACTTTATCTTCGGCAAGTGGGCCACGCACCCCCATGCCCTCGGCAATGTGGCCGACAGGAACAGCAACGGCGACATTCCCCACCTTACCCTTGAGATCCTGTGCTGTGTAGACAGCAACAACGCCTGGATGTTTGCGCGCAGCATCAGCATTGATGCTGTTGATGCGGGCATGGCCGTAGGGGCTGCGTACTACTGCCATGTGGAGCATGCCGACGAGCTTGATATCATCGACGTAGGTGGCCTGCCCGGTAATGAGTCGTGGGTCCTCACGCCGCTTAATCGGCGTACCAACCATAGCTGCAATGCCCATAAATAGCAAATCCTTTCTCAACTATTGAGAAATGAAAAACAGGCAGTGAAGTGAAAAACGAAAAGGGAGCAACGGCCTCACACTATGATGAGACCTGACAGGGCGCAAACTCCCTATTCACCGGCCCCGACCGGCGCGGTGGCGCTTTCACGCATGCGTTCGGCAGCAAACTGAACGGCCTTCACAATGTTGTGGTAGCCGGTGCAGCGGCAAATATTGCCTTCCAGACCCTTGCGAATCTCCTCCTCTGTTGGATTGGGATTGTTCTTCAGCAACTGATACGAAGCCATGATCATCCCAGGAGTGCAGAAACCACATTGCAGGCCGTGTTTTTCCCAGAAGCCTTCCTGCAAAGGATGCAAGCTGCCTTCAGGGGCCAGTCCTTCGATGGTCGTTACTTCGCAACCATCGGCCTGGACTGCAAGGACTGTACAGGACTTGACAGCCTCGCCATTAAGCAGTACAACACATGCTCCGCACTGAGAGGTGTTGCAACCGACATGCGTGCCTGTGAGGTTGAGCATATCGCGTAAATAGTGGGCGAGTAGTGTGCGCGGCTCGACTTCTGAATGGTATGTTTGCCCATTCACGGTAACGGTAATAGCGCGCTTCATCGGCATTGATGGACCTCCATCTTGATTTGCTTACGCCCTTTCCGAAACAAAGAGAGAAGAACAGGGCGCATATTTGCCTACGGTTGAAATGTGGTGATGGGCCGCTGGGGGAAACCCCCTGAGGGTATTCCCCCGGTGATACATCCAGGGATAGTGTAACACTATTTCCCGTCTGGTCACAAGCTTGAAATTGCTTATGACAGAGAAAATCGTAGCACGTGAAAAGCATATTGTCAATGTTTGAAGTGCATGTGACAGAACAATGTAAGAGTGAAGGGCGTAAAAAGCCGTTCTCTCTGGAATCTGCCGTCATGAGGGAAGCCGTCACCGGATAACCCTGCCTGCTGCTTTTCTGCTGGTTACACAAGCAAATCAAGCTTACCCACGACGGTGTCCATTATTGCCGCCTCCACCATTATTATTCCTGTTGCCGTTATTATCGTTATTTCCATTATCGCCGTTGTTGTTCGGTGTCGCGGTTGGTGAAGTAATGACCAGCGTGAAGAAGGCCGCGCGTGTTACATCGACAACGCAGCCGGGGGTGCCTGGCTTAGAGAAATTGACAGTAACAAGCGTTAGACGATTGGCGTAGGTAGGCGATTTATTGACGATAGGGATGGGAAAAACTGCCAGGCCATCGCCGGATGTGATAGCGGTGATACTCTGGACCGAGCCGTCAGGCCAGGTGACGGTAGCGATAGCAGTGGCTCCGGCAACTCCTTCGGGGTTGCCGTTAACGTTATGGGTAAATTTTGCATAGACGCCCACCTGCTGTGAAGCGAGTGAGGGTGAGGTATTGGTAGCCCAGGCAAAGCAGTAATATTCTTTGATGGGTGGGGGAGTGCGGTTGCGGTTCAGATTAATGGTGACGGTGACCGGCGGGCCATCCAGATTTGCCTGAGAGGAAGCTGTGGTGCCGTTGCCGCCGCAGGCCACGACAATCGCACTCAGGAGAAAAAGGAACAGAACCGCAGCATATTTCATAGCATTGAAAAGCGTCACCTGTTTTTTCCAATGTTGCCATAAACGTCGTTGCATGGACTACTATAACCTGTTTCTGAGTAACATTTTCTCTTCCGATTCTGGCACGAGTATATCATAACGAACGTGGGTGGCCGTACTCTTTGCGGTAAAGCTACCAGAAAAGTACCATGTTTCGGTGGAGAAAAAGGTAGGAAGCAGATGAAAAGGAGCTTCTCAAAGAGAAAAGCAAGGCATAGCCTGCTCCGACAAAGAGAAAGGGGCTATGCCTGTACAGGGTAGAGATACAGCGTATTGCTTGACAATCGTCAAGCAACTACAACGGTCAGGTTCATCCCGCCATGAATAGAGCAATAATATTTGAAGGTGCCTGCGGTTGTAAATGGCCCGATTGTGGCGGTCTGGTTGGCCTGAATATTCAGATTGCTGACTTTAGGAGCGCCAGGCTCTGTTTCGTTCTTCGGGGTTGCGCCTTCCCACGTGCCATTGAAAATGATGTGTGGCTGCGTCGAAGCATTGACCAGCGCGAGTTTCTGGCCCTTTGGAACTTTCACTTCCGCCTGTAAGAACGTTGTCGGTCCCATTTTTACCGACGGGCCTGACGGACCGCTGGCCGCATCTCTGATGGTACAGGCGGCAAAGAGAACGGTCAGCAGAGCAAGGCCGAGCATACCGAATAAAAGTTTTTTCAACATAAACGTGCCTTCCGAAACCTCCCTGGGTTTTATCTGTCTCCTGTGGGATTGTTAGCGAAAATTTAAGAACATCCTTAGAAGGGGACACTCCTACTATAGCAAAATATTGCGATTCTGGCAAAGAGTGATTGGGTACACGTCGCAGATATAGGTTCGGGAAGACTTTTTTCTGGGCCGACTCCACCCCGGTTCAAGGTTCTCGCTTCAGGTTCTTCTCAGAGACTACCGTCTGCAATTGCTCTTCAGTCACTTTCGCCACACGCACATCAGCCTCATCGAGGACCGCTCCGCTGAGATCAACTCTCTGCAACTGAGATCCGCTCAGATCGGCGCCTGTGTGATTGGCCTCTCGTAGCCTGGCCTGGGTGAGAAGAGCATGCGACAGGTTTGCCCTGAGGCAGTTCAATCTGCTGGAAGCCGGCACCGACCAGGCTCGTACTTCCTTGCAAAGCATCACCGATAAACGTCGTCGGAAAAAAGCACGCTGTCTCGGGATGAGGCTTGCCTGATGACTCTTCCGAGAGACAAGGAGATCGGGCCGCCGCTTGAGGGTTGGTAATTCAATGCCAACCCTCAAGCGCCACACATCGTTGACAGAACACAACAATGGTCGTCAAACGCATTGGCAGATCCCTCCACTGACTGGGAGAAGCGTTTGGGAAGGCTCCTATCAGTCAGCGGAGAGGGACCTGCGAGCCAGAACGCACGTTCTGTTACTTCTCCCAGGTCATGGGCAATGTCTTCACTCCAAAAACGGACATGCTACTGATCACAGACAGCGGCGCATCAGGGACGTACCAGGGGACGTACCAGGAGCCGGGCAGGCGGTCGAGCATCGCATTCAGCGCAATCTTCGCCTCCAAACGTGCCAGGGGAGCGCCCAGACAGAAGTGGATGCCGCGCCCGAAACCCAGGTGCCGATTCGGCTCGCGCTCGATCAGGAACTGATCAGCATGGGGGAACCGGGCCTCATCTCGATCTGCCGAGGCAATCCAGACCAGCAGTAGCTTGCCCGCTTCAATGTGCTGCTCACCTATCGTCGTCTCGGTCGTGGTCCCGCGCACAGTGACTTTGACCGGCGAGTAGTAGCGCAGTGCCTCTTCAAGAGCGCCCGGCACCAGGTTGCGATTGGCACGCAGGCGTTCCACATTTCCTGGGTTATCATCCAGGCACAGGATGGTATTGCCAATCAGATTGGTCGTGGTCTCGTTGCCCGCCACCAGCAGCAGCACGCAGAACCCGATCAGTTCCTCCTGCGAGAGGCGCTCTCCATCCACTTCCGCCTGGAGCAGCGCGCTCACCAGGTCGTCCTGTGGATGGGTACGCCGCTCCTCAAAGAGCCGAGTGAAGTAGGCGGCCATGCTGTCTGTGGTCCGCCTGACCGTTTGCATGAGCGCTTGCTGCTCCTCTTCCGTCTCTTCCCCTTCTCCTGAGACGAGCGCATCAGACCACTGCTTGAACTCCTCACGCCGCTCGGCAGGGATGCCCAACAGCTCCGCAATGACCGTGATAGGCAGCGGAACGGCCAGATCCCTGATCACATCCATCTCACCCACATGCTGCACCTGGTCGAGCAAGCCATTGGTGATCTCCTGGATGCGCGCTTCCATCTGCGCCACCATGCGCGGCGTGAAGGCTTGCGAGACGAGCTGGCGTAACTTTCGATGATGCGGCGGGTCCATGCGTAGCAGGCTCGAACTGATCGGAGTCGCATTGCGGTACTCAGGTGGCAGGAAGCTGCTCTCATCGGAAGAAAATGTCGCGTGATCATTGAGCAGACGTGCCACATCGTCGTAGCGGAAGATGTGCCATGTCTGCATCTTCTGGTCGAAGAACACAGGCTGGGTCTCACGCATCTGACGATACCAGTCATACGTAGCTGAGATCTGTTCTCTATTGAGCTTTATTTGCATAATTTTTCTTCTTTCTCTTTTTAGTAACTTCTACGCCTCAGAATACTGCCCTCTTTATACTCGCTTTTGATAGGCCCTCATCGCAAAGATGTAGGCTACAATCAGAATACCGACGCACCAGGCAAGCGCAACCCAGATCTCATTACCCACCGGCTGACCTGACAGTAACGCACGGATGGTATCCACGATCGCCGTCACTGGCTGGTTTTCGGCAAAGACCCTGACGACAAACGGCATTGATCTGGTGGGTACAAATGCCGAGCTGATAAAGGGCAAGAAGATCAGCGGATATGAAAAGGCGGAAGCCCCATCAACCGATTTGGCGGTCAGTCCGGGAATGACCGCGACCCAGGTTAACGTCAGCGTAAACAACACGAGGATGCCGGCTACGGCCAGCCATGATAGGATGCCCGCCGACGAATAGCCATGTTCCCCGCAGAGCATGAGAAGCCGACCCGATCAAGCGTTTCTGCACATCGCATTTTCTCCTGCCAAATTCGGCTCATACCAGGTTGCTTCTCTGGAAGCAACCTGGTATGAAATCTTGATAGCCGTTCGAGATCCGTCCCGCCACCGGCGGGACTGGCAAGATGCTGGCGCATCTTGCCCATCTGAACGCAAGGGAGTATCAGGCCGCCTCCAGAGGCTTGCGGAATTTGATGAAACTCGCATCGTTGTCCTGGGTGATCTCTGCTGGAAAGCAAGAAAGCTCTAGCGGGTCTGTGGGCTAGAGCTTCTGCGTTCTGGGAAAGTGCGAGTTATGATGACCGTTCGGGGAGGCGTGCGAGGATTTGGGTAAGGAGTGTTTCGAGTTTATCAAAGCGGGTTTCGAGTTTGTCAAGACGGGTTTCGAGTTTGTCAAGACGGGTTTCGATGTTGTTAAGGCGTGCAACTGTTTGTTGTTCTGCTTTAATCTGGTTGCCTGTTACATGCTCGAAATGAGCAGCTACATCATCGGATAGTTGCTTGAATCTAGTGTCTATGTTGTCGGATAGTTGCTTTATGCTAGTTGTTGTATTCTGGGATAATTGCTCGATGCGTGCATGCAGAAAAACCTGTTGTTGTTCCTGTGCGCTTATTCTTGCTTCCAGGCTTGGATAGGTACTCATAGATTGATGCTCCTTATCGGGTTCCTGCTGGAAGTATACCACAGGTCAATCTGGTTGAGTAGCTCATGGGCTGATGGGTTGCCAATAATGCATGGGGTAAGCTGAATCAGGCGTTCGCTGACCTGGATAATCAGGAAGAGGGTGAGGATGATGATGATGGGATAGCTGGAGCAGGTGTTGTTGTTAAGCCTAAAAGATAATCAAATCCGGTTGCTACACCGTTGCTACATAGGGCCTGCTAAGTAGGTAGACAGAACGAATGAGAAGCGGGGTCCAGGGGCGCCAGCCCCTGGCGGGGCATGGGGTGTCCCCATTTCCCCCTTTTTCTCAATTCTAAGGTCCACCTGCTTAAGTATGTAGCAAGTAAAAGCCTCAAGCCGCCTTTGATGTGGCTTGAGGCATCTTTTATGTTGTGGAAAGTAGCGCATACGGGATTCGAACCCGTGATCTTCGCCTTGAGAGGGCGATGTCCTTGGCCGCTAGACGAATGCGCCTCGTGCCAGAGTCTGGCCCACCATAATATTGTTTTGCAGCAATTGCTACAGGCTATATAATAGCTTACCTTTGCTATTCTGTCAATAGCCTTGAAAACGAAATCCAGGGCTTTTCGGCTTACCCGAACTTCCTGTTTTGCTCCTGATGGGCAAACTCACCTTTTTGTCTTCTTACCTGGAGAAGCGCTGTCTCAAAGAGCCTTTGCCTCTGTGAGCCATCCGGTCTGGCAGAGGACCACAGGCCCCTGGACCTCCTCAGTAGAGTTTACGCGGTGGAATCGCATCTTCATTATAGAGCAAGCGTTTTGCGGCCTGCCAGAATACCAGTAGGCCGGCAGAGATGTCGCGGCTCTGGTAACTGACGGCGCGAACGAGCAGGCCGTGCGCTACCAGCGAGCTGATGCCCCAGACGATTTCGCCAGGCCGGCTCAGCGTCTGAACCAGCGGCCTCAGTTCGTTTTCTATCTCCAGCCAGCGCTTTGACGGCAAGCCAGCGTGGCAGATATAGAAGCTGGCGAAACAGGTGTAAGGACCGAGGCGGGCCGGCGATGAAAGCGCCCGACTGGCCGGCGCAAGTTTTGCACGCTCGATGGCAATGGGACGTCCGCCGGCAAAGATACTCAGGTCGATCTCAAGCAGGTCGTAGGCGAAGATTTCCCCCCGCGCGCTGCGGCCCGCTGCGACAATTTCCCACCAGAAGAGGCCGGCATTGTCGCACAGGTCGATGCGTGTGCGCTGCTGATAGCGCGAGCCAGCGAACGGGATGATCTGGTCGGGCAGATATTCGAGCAAGGCGTTTTCTGCTATGCTGACGGTGGTGGTTTGCCGCGCCAGAGACGCATCGGGACGACTGCGATAGAGCCGGGTTGCGCCGGTAGATGTAAGCTGGACGCGGCTGTGCGGGCCGACGATGATCGCAATATCGAGGTGATCCCCGCCCAGAACACCGCCGGAGAGGTTGTGCAGGTGAACAAGGGTGCCACCTGCCGGCAATGGAAATGCACGAATGATGCGCAATGGTGGCTGCTGTTCGCTGGCTACCAGCCGTGTGCATTGCTGCTGCCGATCACAGGCAAATTCCAGGTGCAGGCGTCCTCTGACGCTTTGTTGTATGCTTGGCGCTTGATGACTCACGTTCATTCCTGAAAAAGGCTTTTTACCGTTAAATAGCTTTCAACGGAAGATCGGGAAAGGGCAGAAAGGAAGCGCTCTCCCGTCCCGCCAGGGACAACCGTCCCTGAACCCTTAGTTAGCTGATGAAGAGTCGTGTTGTTAAGGTCGGGTGGCGCATGCTCCCGGTGTCCACGAGCGGCGTGAAGCAGGTGAGAGCGTCGTTGGCAACAGCTTCTTCGCTGCGTAGCGCGATGCTGAGCAAATCAGGTTTTAACTGCCAGAGCAACCGGCTGGCGCGACTCTGGCCGAGCGGTAGCAGCCGCTGGCAGGCAGAGACCAGACCGCTCAGGGATTGTTGTAAATAGGCCAGAACTGTCAATGTTTCATCCAGAGCAAGCAGGCTACCAACCAGGCCAAAACTGGTGCTATAGTGTATCTCGCTTCCCGCATTCCTGGCACTGTGCCAGACAGCGGTCAGCAGTGGATGAATGTCCAGATCCTGGGCCAGTTGTAGAAAGCGGCGTCCAAGCATTGCACTGGCGACGCGGCTCTCGCGGGCAGTTTTGAAGGCACTCAACTGCTCGTTCAGTGCCAGCCACGCAGTGACAAGCGACTCCTGATCAGATGGTAACAGTAACTCGCCAGTGTGCGATGTCTGAGCGACAGGATCGGCAAAAGTGGCAAGAGAGGTAGAGACGACCAGGCGATAGCTGCGCCGGCAGAAGACGCTTTCCAGCAAACCGGCTTCGTGCAGGTAATCGTGCAGGAAGCGTTCGAGCCGCTCCACGTTCAAATACTCTTCGGCGACCAGCGTCTCCAGGCCAAAGGAATGTGCGGCTGAGCCGATGGGCAGGGTACTGTCAGCCAGTTGCAGTAGTTGCAGAAATGCCAGGTGATTGTTTTGATCACGCATAAGCGTCTCGTTCTCTGAAATCTTCTTTTGCGGGTCGATAGCCGATTGCCAGCAAATTCTGGAAAGGCAGGAAAAGCGGTTCGGGCAGGGCATGCCAGGGAAACCAGCTCACCGCCGATGCTTCACGCTCCGAAATTACTTCTGCCTCACCGGAGAGATACTTTCCTTCCACCCAGACGGTGACATAGTGTTTCCCTTCGGCCTCGAAGATATCGTTGGTGACGGCAAGGACAGTGGCGTCGGTAATCAGTACCCCGGTTTCTTCGAGCGTTTCGCGGATAGCGCATTCCTGGAAGGATTCACCGTGCTCCAGGTGGCCACCCGGAGGGGACCACGTGCCGGCTCCGTGTGCGTTGTGGCGCTTCATGAGCAAAATGTCGTGTCCTCTGGTAACGAGGACTCCTACGCCTACAGATGGTCGGACTGGCATGCTCTGTTCCTATGATCAATCGGTAAAAATAGTAATCGGGTGGTTGTCTAAGTGTAGCACATCGTCGATGCCTGGTCCAGCATCACCAGACTGGTTGTTTAGGAAGACAGCGACAGCTCTCACGCGAGCATAGGCCAGCGTGCTCAGAACGATCATGGATGCTACACCGTCGGTTCAGGCGCGTCGCCTGAACCGGACTGCTCCTGTTGTTCTCGTCGTTTCTGCTGCTGTGCCATCTCGTCAGGCTGGTCGTATTGTGCGTTTTCCAGGACTGTGGTTGCCAGCAGAGTGAAGGCCAGCAACCCGGCCAGGACCGGCGGACCAAGCCAGACCGCGACAAATGCCAGCACGAGTGTCACTACGGCGGCGCTCAGTCGGATGATCAGTTTATAACGCGGCAACGGATGTGAACTGATCTGCTGGAGAAAGGTAATGGCGAGCAGCAAGACGGAGCTGCCCAGGGAGAGCGCCAGAGCGGTGCCGCTCCCAAGCTGCCGTCCTGTTTCAG
>JADBKA010000177.1 GCA_014896635.1 Ktedonobacteraceae bacterium | reverse complement strand
CACTGGCGTCGGCAGGCTGTGCCGTCCTGGCAGGAGCAGCCTCGGCAGGGCGCCCATAAATAGATGCATCGGTCGGACCGGGCATGGACCACCAGTCAAACGGTCGCATTGTTCCGGCTCCAGACGCTTTGTGAGTCGGTTCTGACACGGCCTGTGCGACGGTTTGCATAGACGAGCTACCCGGTGAGTCTTCTTCCTGCACAGAACGAGCCTGCGGCACCTGTGCCTGTACAGGCGGCATATCCTGCGGTGCAGGCGGCACGGATCGTTTGGAACGTACGGAATGAGGAGTTTGAGCCGGTTGAGGCGGGGCTGCCGGCTTTGCCCCCTTCTTAGCGAGCGACTGTGAAGGGATCGACACTCTGACAGAAGGCAGGCCACCAGTAATGACCGGCGGAATCAACTGCCAGTTTTCCTCGCCCGGTGTGTGCTCTCCTGTAGTTGCTGGCTGGCGCTGCTCGTCTTGAGATGGAGTAATCGCAGGGAGTTTGCCGCTAACAATTGGTGGCACCAGTTGCCAGTTCGTCGCGGGATAGCCGTCGGCGGGCGTATCCTGCAACTGCCGTGTACTTGCGGAGCCGGGGAATGTGGCAGACAGCGGCAATTCGTCAGTATGCACCGGCGATTCTCCATCGTAGATGCCGAGATTGAGACGCTCCCTCGCCCCCGGCGCACCTGAAGCCCCCTGCGAGACCTGGCGAAACGCCTCAACCAGCTCGCTGACGTGCTGGAAGCGCCTCTGCGGGTCGCGTTCTAATGCCTGATTTATCACCGATTCAAGGGCTATCGGAATATCAGGATAGAGCGCACGTAGCGATGGAACGGGACGACTGAGGCGCTGCCTGGCAACATCCAGGGGATCAGTACCGGAAAATGGAGGTTTGCCGCATAACAGCTCAAAGCTAATCGCACCGAGCGAGTAAACGTCAGCACGACTATCCACCTTCAATCCCTGGACCATCTCAGGTGAGACATACTCAAGAGCTGCCAGGGGAGTTCCAGCAACATTTAACAGATGAGCCTCAGGTTGATTACTGCCCACAATCCCTTTCATCTGGAGCATGCGCATCAGGCCGAAGCCGGACACCAGCAAGGCATGCTTACTACTCAGTACAATATTGGCAGGTTTCAGCGCACCATGTACCAGCCCTTTGCTGTGCGCATATTCGAGGGCTGCTGCCACCTGTTCCAGCACGGCCAGTACCTCTGGATGTGGAAGGCGTCCCCGTTGCCGCAGTACGTTAGCAAGCGAGCCATTCGTCAGGTAAGGCGTAACCAGGTAGGGATTACCACCGCTCTCCCCATAGCCACTAATAGAGAGAATATGGGGATGTCTGAGCAAACTAACAGCCGCAGCCTCCTTCAGAAAGCGTGCCAGGAAACGGTTGCGCGCTTCCGGCGGGAAATGATCCGGCACGAAATAAAACGCCAGAGCTTCTATTCGCTGTGAAGTGACATCTCGCGCGAGATAGACCACACTCAAACGCCCCCGCCCCAGCAGGCGTTCCACATGATATTTGCCCAGGGTCTGACCAGCAAAACTATCTATCGCTCGTATCTGCATAACAGCTTCTCTCTTTGTACAGATTACTCTGGAGGCTTCCTCCCCCCGGCACGCGCTGGCCTGTAGGAGCAAGACAGAGCAGGATCTCTCTGCCAACAAAAAGATTTTCCTGCCCTTAAATGCCGGGAGATCTCGTCCCCTTTCTATTCGAGATTCCTCTGATCTAAGGGAAAGTCTACAAAGCAAATCAACGTGAGTCAATCTGACACGCCTGCAATAGGACTTGTGGATAGTACATAATATCAAATCCACCTGGATACTGATGATTGGGGAAAACCCACCCCACTTTGTGGGGACCCGCAAACCCCTCCAGGGCCGTGCTGGCCTCCTGGACCCTCTTTCTGCTAAGTTAACACCTATGGGGGCCCCCCACCCAGCGGTCGGGGAGGGAGAGAGGAGAAACCCGACCGCCACCAGGAGAGTACAAAGAGGAAGGCTTTGAGGAAGTGGGAGAGCGTATTTAGTTTTGAACTTTTGTTCCACAAAATAGAGAATAACATAGCCCGCAAAAGTTGTCAAGGGGTCACACGATCACACGATCACAGGCCCATCCTCGGCCTGTACTGAATTGCTTCGGCGACATGAGTGGCGGCGATCATTTCGGAGTCGGCCAGGTCGGCAATCGTGCGTGCCAGCTTCAACACGCGGTGGAACGCCCGTGCAGACAGGTGAAGCTGTTGCATCGCAGCTTTCAAGAGCTTTTCGCCGGTCGCATCGACCGGGCAGAAATCGCGTACTTCCGCCGGTCCCATCTCGGCATTACTGGTGAGCTTCGTGCCGGCAAAACGCCGCAGTTGCCGCTCGCGCGCCGCCTGCACACGCTCGCGGATGGCTGCTGAGGTCTCTCCCCGGCGTTTATCCGCTAGCTTCTCATAATCAACACGTGGCACCTCGATATGAATATCTATACGGTCAAGCAGAGGACCGCTGATGCGCTTCTGATAGCGCGCGATAGCCACAGCGGAGCAGGAGCACTCTTTCACCGGGTCCAGATAAAAGCCGCAAGGGCAGGGATTCATAGCTGCTACCAGCATAAAATTGGCGGGATAGGTGATGGTACCCTGTGCTCGCGCTATCGTGACCACTTTGTCTTCCAGCGGTTGACGCAGCACTTCGAGCACGTTCTGCCCGAATTCAGGGAGTTCATCTAAGAAGAGCACGCCGCGATGCGCCAGGCTAATCTCACCGGGTCGGGGAACCCGCCCTCCCCCCACCAGGCCGGCATGGCTGATCGTATGGTGCGGAGCACGAAAAGGACGCTGCCGTATCAGAGGAATATCAGGCGAGAGCAGGCCACTTACGCTGTAGATTCTGGTCACGTCGAGCGCTTCCTGAATGGTCATGCGCGGCAGAATCGAAGACGTAGCGCGGGCCAGCAGTGTTTTGCCCGACCCCGGCGGGCCACTCATCAAGACGTTATGGCCGCCGCTCGCAGCGACCTCCAGCGCGCGCTTGACATGCTCCTGACCACGAATCGCCGCCATATCCTGTCCGTACGTTGCCTCGTCTGAATAATCAAGCAGCGAAGAATCGCGCGCATATGGCTCGATACGGCGCTCACCGTTCAGGTGTGCCACAAGCCTGCTCAGCGACTCCACCGGGTAGACGGTGATCCCCTCAACCAGCGTGGCCTCCATCGCATCCACCGCCGGCACAAAAACATGCTTCACCCGCTTCTCCCGCGCCAGCGCTACCATCGGCAGAATGCCGTTCGTATGGCGCAGACTCCCATCCAGCGACAACTCGCCCAGGAAAAGACTCTCGGCCATCAGCGCATCGGCAGCAGGATTGATCGTCTCACTCGCACGCAATATTCCAATCGCTATTGGAAGATCATACGCCGGGCCTTCCTTGCGCAGGTCAGCCGGCGCAAGATTGACGGTAATCCGCCGCGTCGGAAAAAAGCAGCCGCTATTCCTTATCGCGGCCCTCACTCGTTCCCTGGCCTCGCTTACAGCGGCATCGGGAAGTCCTACAACGTTGAACGCTAAGAGGCCACTTGAGAGGTCAACCTCCACTTCGACCAGCGCACCTTCCAGACCAATAATTGCACAACTTCTTACCATTGCCAGCATTACCACATTCCTCCCAACAAATATTACCTGGGTATTATGCACGAACAGAGAGAAAAATGCAAGAGTTTCAATAAAACCCGTTTCACTCCCAGCTCATGGATTGTTCTATCCAACTTTATGGAGTATTTTTACTTTCAACAGCCCCGGTACGAGCGCGGCGATGATGAACGTTGCGATGATACAGGCCAGGCCACCACTGACTACCGAAAACTGTGGCGTGGTAATTCCCGCTACCATCCCCGACTCAAATTGCCCCAGCATGGGACCCCCGATCACAAACATCGCGTTGACGGCGTTGATACGCCCGCGAAACTCATCCGGTGTGACCACCTGGATGACCACGTTACGCAGTACCATACTCACCATATCCGCCGCCCCGGCTCCTGCCAGCAGCAGCGCCGATAACCAGAGCGGCCCGGACACTATGCCAAAGCCCACAATACAGATGCCCCAGCCCACAATCGCCAGCGCAACTCCCAATCCTTGCCGCGCAATGCGCGTAATACGCCCGGTCAACGGCGTCAGCATAATCGCGCCTAGCGCAGTAGCAGCCTGCAAAATACCCAGTCCCACCGGCCCGGCATGCAAAATATCGCTGGCATATACCGGCAACAGCGCCCTGGGCGAACCGAAGAACGTCGCAAAAAAATCGAGCGAGAGCACAGCCAGAATGAGCGGGTGCTCACGCAAGAAGCGCATTCCTTCGCTAAACGCTGCAAGGCCAGCTTGAGGCCGCTTTTCAACAGGTACACGCGGCACAACCATCAACAGCAGTGAGCCGATAACCACTACATAGGAAAGAACGTCGATCCAGTAGGTATTTGCGATTCCAAGACCGGCAAGTACATATCCGCCTAGCGATGCACCGATGACAAACGTCAACTGCATCATGACAGAGCTGAGAGCGACGGCATTCGGCATCTGCTCACGCGAGACCAGTGCAGGAATCATCGCCTGGCGCGTGGGAAACTCAAAAGCAGAAATACAGGCTGAAATCAATACGACAATAAAAATAATTGTGATATTGATTACATTGAAATACGTGCAAAGCGCCAGTATCGCAGACATTGCCGCCATTGTCGTCTCAATGATCAACAGCAGCTTGCGCCGGTCAAAGGCGTCAGCAAAGACGCCGCCCACCAGCGAGAGCAGCAGGCGGGGGACAGCCTGCACCAGTCCTATCGCTCCCAATATAATGGCGGAATGCGTCAGCAAATACACCTGCCAGGCAACGGCCAGTACCTGCATCTGTGTGCCAGTCGCTGAGATCAACTGGCCCCAGAACAGCAGCGCATAGTTGCGATTGCGCAGAACACTCCACTGGCTCGACGCCTTCACTACAGAAGAAGCGTTATTGATCGTTCTACAAAGAGATTCTTTCTCAGCACCTTCAGGAGCAGATTGCGGTAATTCGCTTTTCATCTATGTTCGTTATTACTTTGCATGGCAAGAGCAAGCCTGCTGGACTATAACATGTTACTTCCACAGGCTCTCTATTCAGGAATGAGCAAAGCAGACTACAACTACTGGCCTGTGCCATCCCGCTCACAGTATAACAGATCAGGCTCGCTCTCGGAAACCGCCATTTGCTCTATGAAAGTGATATCAAAGCCGGCCAGAGAGTGAACAGCAGTAGAAAACTGGGCAGGCACTTTCCGGTTTCGCCCTCATACGAGAGAAGATATCTATAACAGGTCAGATTCAACGAAACGTACCAGGTGTCCTGTCATATTCACAGAACTCGCAAGAATGCAGCCTGACTACTCTGATCTGATGAGGAAAAGCCCATGTGCAGAAATATCAAACCGCTTTTCAACTTTGAACCGCCCGCAACTGAGGAAGAGATCCGGGCGGCAGCACTGCAATTCGTGCGAAAAGTGAGCGGCTTCCATCAACCATCAAAAAATAACGAAGCGGCTTTCTTTACCGCTGTCGATGAGATAGCAGCGACCTGCCATACTCTGCTGGTTTCTCTCGAAACGAGCGCTCCGTCCAAAAATCGCGCAGAAGAAGAAGCGCTGGCACGAGCACGGAATAGCCGGAGATTCGCTGGATAGAGGCAGCTAGAAAAAAGAACACAGCTTCTTCAGATATGCCATCCACCGGACTCCGGGCAGGCAAAAAAATGAGCAAGTAGACCCGATCCCGGCTCTTGCATGATAAAATAGAACCATTGTGTTTTTCTCTCCTTTGAAAATAGGGCTGCATACTGGATGATATAGCCCTTCAGGAGAGTTTTGCAAGGAAAGGATTGCTCAATGCAGCAGGGTCATAGACTGAGCACGCACGCGCTCGAACAGATTCTCCAGAGTTACGCCTGGTTCTCACAGATGCGCGAAAATCAGCCTGTCTTCTACGACGAGAGGACGCACCTCTGGCACGTCTTTCGCTACAATGATGTGCAGCAGGTTCTGACAGATCACCAGCGGTTCTCATCACAGCAACGCGCGGGTACGCCGACGCCCTTCACCGGCTCTTTCATCGAGCATACGCTTGTTGCCAAAGATCCGCCCGATCACCGCAAGCTGCGCAACATCGTCAACCTGGCTTTTACGCCGCGCGCTGTTGCCAGTCTTTCAGAACGTATCACTGCCATTACTCAGGAGCTGCTGGACCGCGCCAGGGCGCGAGGTTCAATGGATGCGGTCACTGATTTCGCTTTCCCCTTGCCGGCAACCGTTATCGCGGAGATGCTGGGCATTCCGGCAGAGGATAAGGCCAGATTCCAGCACTGGATACGCGGCATCGGCACCAATCCATCGGCTAACCGGCAGGAAGCAGGCCAGCGCATGCGCATCACGCAACAGGAGTTGTTCGACTATTTCTCTCATCTCTTAGAGGTGCGCCGTAAGGAGCCGCGTGAGGATCTGCTCAGTGTGCTGAGCAACGCCGAAGTGGATGGTGAGCGCCTGAGTGAGCTTGAACTGGTCAGTTTCTGCATTCTCCTGCTCTTCGCCGGCCACGAGACAACCGTGAACCTGCTCGCCAACGCTATTCTCTGTCTCACTGATTTTCCCGATTCGCTGGAACGCCTCAAACGCGAGCCAGAACTGATACCCGCCGCCATTGAAGAAGTGCTACGCTACCTGTCGCCGGTCTGGAATCTCTTCCGCCTGACTACGACCGACGTCGAGCTGAGCGGTCAGCGCATCCCCGCTAACCAGGTGATGCTGGCCTGGCTGGCCTCGGCCAACCGCGACCCGGCCCAATTTCCCGATGCCGACCGCTTCGATATTCAACGGGAGCCAAACCGGCACCTGGCATTTGGACACGGCATCCACTTCTGTCTCGGCGCTCCACTGGCACGCCTGGAAGCCAGAATCGCATTGCCGATGATCCTGCAACAATTGCCGGGCTTGCAGCGTGTGACCGATGCTCCCATCACGGTCCAGACGGGCATCATCTTCGCCATCAAGAATCTCCCCGTCACATTCCAGTCACAATAAGAAAAGGGGACAGCTTGAGCGGCTGTCCCCTCTCCTCGCCCTCACAGAAAACGATCACCAACTGATATAATGTGGTTGTTTATTTTTATTCTCAGCGTCGAACAGATTCAGGCACACAGGAAGAGGTGCAGCCCATGTCAAAGACGAAACCATTCCCGCTTCGCAAACCGCAGATGTGAATTTTTCCGCCCACTCAGCGTGTAATTCATATCATGATGCCGCTATTTTTCAGGAAAGGATAGAGACCGGGCCAGGGCGCCCGCCAGGGGCGCCCCTACCAGACACGATCTCACACTTTTTGCCGACTCTGTTTGTTAAATTTTATCATGTCGCACTGCCGCTATTTTTCAGGAAAGGATAGAGACAGCTATGGCAACTGTTGTACTGCTCGGCACGCTTGATACGAAAGGCAACGAATATGCCTATCTGCGTGACAAGGTGCAGGCTGCGGGCTGCGAGGTTATTTTGATCGACGCCGGCGTGAAAGGCACGCCTCTCGCGCCACCCGACATCAGCCGCGAAGAGGTAGCGCGCGCCGCCGGAGCAGATGTCGCACAACTGGCAGCTATCGGAGATCGCGGCGCCTCTATTGAGACAATGGCACGCGGAGCCACCGCCATCGTGAGCGGTCTCTTCGCTCAGGGACGCCTGCATGGCGTTCTGGGCCTGGGTGGCTCCGGCGGCTCCGCGCTCATTACCCAGGCCATGCGCGCACTGCCAGTTGGCGTACCGAAGCTGATGGTCTCTACATTGGCTTCTGGGGATACGCGGCCCTACGTCGGAGCGGTTGATATCGCCATGATGTATTCTGTCGTCGATATCGCCGGAATTAACCGTCTTTCAGAGCGTATTCTGAGCAATGCCGCCGCTGCTATCAGCGGTATGGCGCAGTCTTACGCAACCTTCCAGCCCGCAGCGGCGACAAAACCGCTGATCGGCGCCACCATGTTTGGGGTCACCACCCCCTGTGTGACAGAGGCGCGCCAGTATCTCGAAGCGCGCGGCTATGAGGTGCTGGTTTTCCATGCCACAGGCACCGGCGGCCAGTCAATGGAGGCTCTGGTTAACGGCGGCTTTCTGGCCGGCGTGCTCGATATCACAACAACAGAACTGGCAGACGAGCTGGTAGGTGGGGTGCTGAGCGCCGGACCCCACCGCCTGGAAGCGGCTGGCAAGCAGGCACTGCCCCAGGTCGTTTCGCTCGGTGCGCTCGACATGGTCAACTTCGGTCCCATCGACACGGTGCCGGAGAAATTTCGCACACGCACGCTCTACAAGCATAACCCGACCGTCACGCTGATGCGCACCACCCCTCAGGAATGCGCGGAACTGGGCCACATTATCGCGCGTAAGCTCAACCAGGCGCGCGGCCCGGTGGCGCTCTTCATCCCGTTGCGCGGCGTCTCACTAATTGATACAGAAGGCCAGCCTTTCTACGATCCTGTTGCCGATCAGGCCCTGATTGATGCACTCAAGGCTGACCTGCATGATACCGTCGAGGTCCACGAACTGGATATGGAGATCAACGATCCGCGCTTCGCACAGGCGATGGCGAGCCGCCTGGATGAACTGATCCGCCAGCATGTATCTACGACAGCTACAGGAGGAACACAGTGAATAGAACAGAAGCACTTGCACGACTCAAGCAGACAGTGAGCAGCGGCGGCGTGATTATCGGAGCCGGGGCAGGGACGGGGTTATCAGCGAAATGCGTCGAAGCTGGAGGAGTAGACCTGATCATCATTTACAACTCCGGGCGCTACCGCATGGCCGGACGTGGCTCCCTGGCAGGTCTGATGCCCTATGGAGACGCCAACGCTATTGTCGTTGAGATGGCGAGCGAGGTGCTGCCCATTGTTAAGCATACGCCGGTGCTGGCGGGCGTGTGCGGTACCGATCCGTTCCGCGTCATGCCTTACTTTCTGAAGCAACTGAAAGAGATGGGCTTTGCCGGCGTGCAGAATTTCCCAACCGTCGGTCTGATCGACGGTACGTTCCGCCAGAATCTTGAAGAGACGGGCATGGGCTTTGGCCTGGAAGTCGAGATGATCCGCATGGCGCATGAACTGGATCTGCTCACTGCTCCGTATGTCTTCAATCCTGATGAAGCGCGGGCGATGGCGCAGGCCGGCGCCGACGTGCTTGTTCCCCATATGGGCCTGACCACCAAAGGCTCTATCGGCGCACAAACGGCGCTCACGCTGGATGAGAGCGTCCAGCGCGTTCAGGCTATGCACGATGCGGCTAAAGCGGTCAATCCAGATATTCTCGTACTCTGTCACGGCGGTCCCATCGCCGAACCCGAAGATGCCGCCTACGTGCTGGCGCACACACGCGGTGTTGTTGGCTTCTTCGGCGCATCCAGCATGGAACGCCTGCCAACCGAGATTGCCATTACCGAAAATACCCGCCGCTTCAAGCAGCTCCGTCCTGGACAGTAGTTTCGAGAAAGGAAATCACAGATGATGTTCAGCCCAGGTGATTTCTTTGCATGGGAGCACTTCGCCTATCGGGATATCTTCGAGGGTGTAGAATACGTCTGGGAAGCGCTCACGCAGATCGACGACTACCTGCGCTCTCACACGTCGAGCAGGAATGAGATTCGCGGCCTGGTACACCCAGGAGCCTATCTTGTGGGTCAGCATATTTTGATCGAGGAAGATGCTGAAGTCGAGCCAGGCGCCTATATTCATGGTCCTTGCATCATCGGGCGCGGCTGCATTGTCAGACACGGCGCATATGTGCGTGCAGATACGCTCGCAG
>JADBKA010000176.1 GCA_014896635.1 Ktedonobacteraceae bacterium | reverse complement strand
CTGCTGCATGAGCCTGCGGTGCTGTTTATGGATGAGCCAACTGCCGGTCTGGACCCGGAAGCCGCGCGCACGGTGAGAGATTTTATCAAGGAATTGCGTAGCGAGGGCCGTACCATTTTCCTTACCACGCACAACCTGCCCGAAGCCGACGAGTTGTGCGATCTAGTGGGCGTCTTTCGCTCCCGGCTGCTGCGTCTTGACACGCCTGATAACCTGCGAGCGGGATTGTTTGGACGCGGTACGGAGATACAGGTGGTGGACGATGCGGCGTGCTGGCTGGATGTGGTGAAGGCGCTGCCTTTTGTGCGCGATGCCTCGGCCCGTGAGAGTCAACTGACAATTGCGCTCGCTAATCCTGATGAACAGAATCCTGCGCTAGTAGAGGCGCTGGTGCAAGCGGGCGCGCGTATTCGTGCTGTTGCACCCATCGCACATTCGCTGGAAGAGGTCTACCTCGAACTGGTGAGTGATGATAGAGAAAAGCAGGTTGAGCAATGAGAAATGCGCTGATCGTTTTATATAAGGACTGGCTGGAGATCAGAAAACAGCCAGGACTGCTGCTCGGTATCTTCCTGACGCCGCTGCTTCTCAGCATGCTGTTGCTGGTCTTTCTCTCGCAAATCGGGCATTTGAAATTTAACACGCCACTGCCGGGCCTGGACAATCCATTGTTTGCAGGATTAAGCGAAACGGAGCGACAGCAGGTGGCGCTTGGTTCACTGCTCTCCTCATTCTTCCTGCTGCTGCCGGGCGTCATTACCAGTATCATCGCTTCCTATAGTATTGTAGGGGAGAAAAGCAGTCGGACGCTGGAGCCGCTACTGGCGACACCGATCCGTACGTGGGAGTTGCTGCTCGGCAAATGCCTGACCTCGCTCGTACCGGGCATAGCTGTGACCTGGTTCGTTGCCCTTACCTTTGTCATCGGCACGTTCATCTTCAGTACCAGCGCCAGGATGATCGCGGCGCTCATCAGTCCCGGCTGGCTGCTGATGGTACTGGCCTGGTCGCCGCTGCTGGCGGTGATAGCGATAGCCGTGATGATTGCGGTTTCGGCGCGTGTCAACGAGCCACGCACGGCTCAGCAGGCGTCTGCCTGGCTGATTGTACCATTTTACAGTGTGCTCGGTGCGCAGTTAGCCGGTTTGCAGATCCTCGGCCCGCTTCTCGCGCTGGTGATCGCCGCTGTGCTGCTCGTCCTGGCTATACTGGCAATGTGGTTTGTCACGCTGATTTTCAGGCGTGAGACGATTCTAGTACGCTGGAAATAGAGCAAGAAAGGATTCGTGAGTAGTATGCCATCAACGGTGCATGTAGAGACGGTCTGGCTCGTCAGTCTGGCTATTGCCGCTGTCTTCTGTATTGTCTATCCTTTTGTGCTGGCGATCATCGCCGGGCGCAGATTACAGGTGAGCTGGCGCTACTTCGGTTGGGGCGCGCTCATCTTCTTTGTCTTTCAGATGATTACGCGCGTCCCGCTGGTCCTGGTGTTGCAGAATGCACTGGCGAAGCAACTGGCAGCCTCGCCAACGCTGCGGCTGACCTGGCTGGTTATTCTCGCCGTAACTGCCGGACTATTTGAGGAGTTCGGGCGCTACGTGGCCTATCGCTGGCTGATGAGACACGAAGAGAAGACGTGGAGCAAGGCGGTGATGTATGGGATCGGACATGGAGGTCTGGAATCGATCCTGCTGGTGGGCGGATTGCGGGTGCTCACGCTGCTCAATATTGTGGTGCTGACGACCATGAACCTGAACACGCTGCCGCCTGCACAACATGAGGCGGTTGTGCAGCAGTTCGCGGCGATCAACGCGCAGCCGGGCTGGTTTCCGCTGCTTGGCGCGTGGGAGCGGCTCTGGCTGCTGCCAGTCCAGATCGGCTTATCGGTGATCGTCGTGCAGGTGTTCCGGCGTGGTAATATTGGCTGGCTCTGGCTGGCGATACTGGCGCACGCGGTGGTTGATTTCACAACGGTTGAAGTGGGACAGGTGCTGCGACCTGGGATCAGTACCTCACTGATCCAGGAAGGGATTGTGCTGGTCTTCGGCCTGCTGGCGTTGTGGGTGATCTGGGTACTCAGGGATCGCCCAGCGGTTACGGAGACGAGCGGCGAGCCTGCGCCGGGTCCTGCCGTTTCCTGATGGAGAATCATGCAAGAAGCCTATAAAGCCATCGCTGACCCGACAAGACGAAAAATTCTGAAGTACCTGCGCGGTGGAGAGCGCACAGCGGGTGAACTGGCTGACTACACCGGCGCCAGGCCCAGTGCGCTCTCGCACCACCTGATGGTCTTGAAGATGGCGGACCTGGTGCGTGTCGAGCGGCGTGGGCAATCCCAGGTCTACTCGTTGAATACGACGGTGTTTCAGGATCTGATGACTGAAATTTTGAGCTTGCTCGGTGGCGCAGAGGAAACCTCGCCCGCCGCACAGACCCAATCCAGTTCCTCATAAGCGGGAACTCGGCAGGAAGGGGAGGTGGGGAGATCCAGGAGGGCAACCCCCCCGGCGGGGGCCGGGTGGGGTGTTCCCCAATGATCATCTTTGCAACAGATGCATTGATATGAGATCTGGAGAAATGACCATGCGTACTGTAGATGATAACGTGAGAGCGGCGAAACAGGAATCAACCCGCTCGACAATTGTGCTGGTGTCCATTATTATCGGCATGCAGGTACTGATCGGGCTGGTTTCTTATCCTTTTCTGCCGGCTCTGGTTCCTCTGCACTGGAATATTGCCGGCCATGTTGATAGCTATATGCCTAAACTGTTTAATCTCGTCTTCTGGCCTGTGGTGAGTCTGGCCGGCTTTTTTCTGATACATGCTCTGGAAATAATCGGTCCCCGGCTGGACGAAGATGACCAGGGGAGCAGACGAGCCAGGCTGGCGGTGGTAGAGCGTATACGGATAGCTCTGATGTTGCTAATGACAATGCTGCAAATGATCACTATAGCTGTTGCGCTTGGCTTGATGGTAGATGTCCCGTTTGTGGTAAGTTTGCTGGTTTCGCTGTTCTACATCTTTACCGGCAACTACCTGGGCAAGCTGAGGCGCAATTACTGGGTCGGCATCAGGACGCCCTGGACGCTGCAAAACGACACAGTATGGGAGCGCACCCACCGGCTTGGCGGCTGGCTGTTTGTTGTGGCCGGGATGATAGGTGTGGTAGCGAGCTTTTTCCCGGCAGAACGCTTTGCAGGGGTTGTGGGAGTAATACTGATGGTAGTAGTCGTCCTGACCATCTATTCTTACCTGCTGTACCGGCGACAGGTAAAGAATCACTATTCCTGGCCCTGATCTTCTGAAAGACCAGGCGGTGCTGGTTTTTCTTGTAGTTGTTGTTCTTCTCGCTGGCGGCGCTTTTCTAGCTGCAAGCGGCGTTTTTCCTCGGCCTTGCGCTGAGCTTCGGGATCGGCATTAATGCTATTCATAGCAGCGTCGAGACCCTGACGAAGAATCAGAGGGACAGCCTCGACGGCCTTATCTTCGCCGCCTTCCAGTTGGATGCGTTCATCCAGCGGGGGGATACCGAGCACATAATTGATGGTATCGGCGCGATGGTTGGTAGGCCGCCCAATGCCGATGCGCAGGCGTGGGAAATTACTGCTGTGCAGGTGGCGGATGATGCTCTCGACGCCGTTGTGACCGGCGGCGCTACCTCTGGGGCGCAGTCGAATCCTGCCGACCGGCAGGTCCAGCTCGTCATAGATGACCAGCACGTCTTCTGGCCGCAGCTTATAGTAGCGTACCAGCTCACTGACGGCCTCACCGCTATTGTTCATAAAAGTGATCGGCTTGACCAGGATGATTTTTTCACCGTCGAGCATGCCACTGGCAGTCATCGCTCTGCCGTGCCGTTCCCACTTCCAGCCGAGCCGTGCTGCCAGCTTATCGACGGTACGAAAGCCGATGTTGTGGCGTGTACGTTCATATTGGGAGCCTGGATTGCCCAGGCCGATGATCAGTTTCATTCTGCACTAACGACCAAAAGCCAGGCGTGTTGCCAGGTAAGGGGGCAATCCTGCCTTGATAATCTTCTCCTGAGTTTTTTCAAAAGCATAGGGAACGCGGTAAAAAGTGAAGCCGCGTTCGGTATCATAGATCATGAAAGCAGCACGCGGATCGCCGTCGCGGGGCTGGCCGACGCCGCCCGGATTGATGATGGCGCGATAATTGTCGGGGGGGCGCCAGTCGCCTTCGGGGGGAATAATCATCTCGTTGGTCACGTTGATCATGCTCTGACTCAGACCGAGCAATGAGAGCAATTCTTCGATTTCGCTATTGAGGCGTGCTTCGGCATTGGAGATAGCCTCTTCTGGTGTGCGTGTAGCAGCGGCATCATCAGTGGCCTGCTCTTCATCTGTAGCATGCTCTTTGGTTATCTCATCCTGATTTGTTTGTGGATTGCCGGTATTTTCCTCCTGAGAGCTGGCAGTATGCGTCTCGGTTGGAGGCGTATGATCTGAAGAGATTGCCTGCTGCTGTTCAGATTCACTCGCTTCTGAGAGGGATGAAGCGGATGTTGTAGTTCTGGCCGTCACCTCTGCTTTCTGGAGGGCGGCAGCTTCTTCCTGGGTGAGATCGGGCGCATCGTCAGCCTTGATTTGCTGCGCTTCTGCCAGGGAGTCGGCAGCGGCGCTGGCGGAGTTCGATGCCTGCTCTGTATGATTGTTGGAGTGTTGCTCTGAGGGAAGAGCAGCCAGTCTGGTGGTGGCCTCGTCGTCCTCTTCCTCCTCATCAGCAGTCTGTTCATGCTCGGAGCCAGCAGTTATGTCCCCAGGAGGGAGAGGAGCAGTGGGAAGGTCCGAGATTGGATAAGGCTGTTGGAAGATGACGGGTACATGGGTATGGCCGACAAAGCAGAAACGGCAGGAGAAGTATTCAAAGCTGCGTTCGGCCAGCACTTCGGAAGTAAGGTATTCCCAGAGAGGGCCATAGGGACTTCCGTGAACGAGGAGGCAGTTACAATCGTCCCGGCTGATGCGTTCGGGCAGGTTTGCCAGGAATTCGCGGTTTTCTCTGGTGAGCTGGCGGGCTGTCCATTCGGCGGAGATGCGCGCGGCATCACTAAAATCATCCAGGTCGATTTTGCCAACGGCAGCCCAGTCATGATTGCCGGCGATAATGACATCGGTGCGCGCACGGAGTTTTTCGATACAGGCATTGGGATCTGGGCCATAGCCTACCAGATCGCCCAGAAACCAGATCTGGTCGATGGGTTCTTGCCGGGCAAGTTCATCTATTTTTGCCAGCACAGCTTCCATTGCTTCCAGGTTGGCATGTACATCGGTGAGAATTGCGTAGCGCATTTACTATACTCTATGTAAATTTTTATAGTTTGCCCCGGTGCGATTATTCTACCATGTTTATACGCAGCTTACCAGTAGCCCGACTTACACCAGGGCTTTTCAGTTGTTAAAAAAGCCCCCTGGCGGGGGATCGGGGGTGTCCCCATAGGCGTAAACTTAACAAAAAGAGGAGGTCCAGGAGGGCGAGCGCCCTCCTGGCGGGGGATCGGGGGTGTCCCCCGAAAAACCTCTTTCCCCTCTCGGGAGAGATGGGAGAAAGGAAAACTGAAAAGCCCTGACTTCCACAAAGAGGGAGTCAGGACAGAAGTAGAAAACGACCAGCGAGGATTACAAAAAGCAAGCCTGCTGGTCGTTGGATCGGAAACTCCGTTTGGGAGAGTGTATGGCTACTCGATGGAGAGAATCGTGTATTCTTTTACTCCGCCTGGCGTAGAGACGATCACCTGATCGCCTACTTTATGGCCCAGCAGCGCCTTGCCGACGGGCGATTCGTTAGAGATGCGGCGGGCGCTCGGATCGGCTTCAAACGCACCGACGATGGTATACTGGTATTCGCGGCCATCACTGGTGCTCAGGCGGACGACGGACCCCAGAGAGACGACATCGGACCGCACGTGGTCGATGAGCTTGGCTTTCGCCAGCATCTGCTCCAGTTCCAGGATGCGACCTTCCAGGCGGGCCTGTTCGTTTTTGGCATCTTCGTAGGCAGCGTTGTCAATAACATCGCCGGATTCCTGGGCCTCATGCAGATACTGCGCGACCCTGGCGCGCCCGACAGTGCGCAGGTACTCCAGTTGACTGAGTGCACGCTGTCGTCCATCGTTAGTAAGGAATACTTCCTGTGCTTCCATATGTTTTCCCCTCATGTCTGTGGTGGAGGAAGATCCTCCAGCCAGATTTTCTACCCATCAGCTACTCAGTGGGATATCCGATATCCCCCCAGGTAATACTGACTTGTTCTCCTGAAGGACAGCGAAGTAGCAGTTCGCCATTGTCCTTCACATCCTCAGCAACACCGCTGATGATTCTCTCGCCCTGGCATACAGTAACTGTGCGGCCAAGCGTTGAGAGGCGGGTGCGCCATTGCTCTCGTATGAACCGAGAGGTTGTCTGGTAGGCCGCTGCCACTGGCAGCGGCTGTTGAGCCTCCTGCTGGAGGGCGAGATAGTATCGCTCCAGGTGGAGCAGCAAGGAGGCGATAAAGGTTTCGCGGCTTACTGTGTGACCGCAAGCTGTTTCGAGCGTCGTAGCCGTTTCAGGGAGCTGTGAAAGAGCCGGTGGCAGCGATTCTGCTCTATTTTCTCCGATCTGATCAATGCACCCATTGACATTGACCCCGATGCCGGCGACGGCGACCAGGTGACCACGCAGGTCGTGGCTGGTCTCGATCAGGATGCCGGCCACTTTGCGATCTCTGACCAGCACATCATTAGGCCACTTGAGGTGGGCAATGATATGACACGTGTCGGAGATTGCGTCAACAACAGCAAGAGAAGCAATCATAACCAGCAGATGAGGCGAGAATCGTGGCCTGAGCACTACAGATGAGATTGCTGCACAACCTGGTAGGTCGAGCCACCTTTTGCCCACGCGACCTCTACCGGCAGTTTGATTGTCGGCAAGAACAACCACCCCCTCCTCTCCCCCCTTGCGAGCCAGGTGCATTGCCTGTGTGTTGGTTGAGTCAACTACTGGCGAGTAAAATAGACGATCTCCCCTGCCAAATAGTTGTGTGTCCAGTTGATTCCGTAATGCATCAATATTTAGATACTGTGACACAGCAACCTCAGACGCTTTCAACTTTGCCACTTCCATCAATCACTTACAAAAGAATGTATCAATCTATAAGGAAACAGGCCAGCTTGCAAGAATTCAAGCCCACCTGTTCCAACTGGATAAGTGCCAGCGTTATCGTACAAGTACGAGAATAAAATACAGGTGTCGGTACCACTCAAGACATGGGATGAAATCACAGGAACAGAAGGGGTGAGAAACCCCAGAGACAAAGCTGGCAATAGCTTTCTCTCTGGGGAAGCTGCACAGGCGAGCCGTTCATTTCAAACTCTGACAGGCTTTACCTTTGCCTTTTAGAGCCGCTTCCCCTCCATCTGAGAGGTGTGGATCGCTACTGTGCAACGTTCAGGTTCATCATACATTACACACCACCTCCTTTCACTTGGGAGCTATTGTACCAGAGGATTTTAATTGCTGTCAAGCTTTTTTAAAAAATTGCTCATTATATCGTTGAGTTGCATGGCTATGAATTGTCTTCAGAGGCCGGTTGACGGGATTGCTGCTATGTGAAAATTGTGTGAATATGGCAGGTTCGATGAACGACTGATAGTTCCCTGCACGCATACGACAGTGCCTTTGGCGAGGTTCCTATCATATGAGTTGCTCTCTCGTCTGCCTGGTTTGCAGGGGGAGGTTTTCTTTCTCTCACCCTGGTGGTGGGATAGAATAGAGAAGGTTATTTTGCTGCACCGGTGAGGGCCGGAATATGCCTGCAACAAAATGTTTTTAGGGCAGAACATATATCCTTCCTGGCAGGAGAAGAACAGGGAAAGAGGAGATTTCGTTCTTATGTCAGTAGAGCGTACCGCTCATCCGCATATTGTGCGTAATGCGGCAATCTATGGTGGAGAGCCGTTGATCGAAGGAACCAGAACAACTGTGCGCCATGTGATCCTGTTGTTTCAGGCAGGGCAGGACCCGGAAGAGATCGCAGTTGGCCAGCATATCACCCTGGCGCAAGTATATGATGCGATCAGCTATTTTTATGATAATGAGGAGGAAATCAAACACTATATTCGCAACGAATCCTGAAGGGATGAAGCCAGTATGCAGTTCTGTCAAAGTAGACAGAGGACAGTTTCTTACGCTATAATTAGTATAGTAGCGTTTACGCTGGTAGTCGGGTAGGAACCCGTCCGTTCTAATGAGCCTGTAATCAGTTCCTCGTTGTCCGTTCGAGGATGCTGAAATCTTGCGGATACGGAAGCGTGCTTTTTGTGAAGCGGTGCCAGATGACGTCGGAGGTGGGTGAACAGGTCGGGTGGTGGAGCATATCTGCGCGAATACGTCCACTATGCTGTGCAGGACCAGGTAGAAGAGAAGAGTTAGGAGGACTGTATATGCAGCAACAATACGTTGATCTGCTGATTGATGCCCTCCTGGACGAGGGTTTCACAGTAGAAGAGGCTCGGCGTCTGATTCAGCTTCAAGAGAAGTATGAGGAGCAGCGTGCAACCGAAGTGACAAATCATCTTCTTTTTGTGCGCTGGCTGGTGGAGCATGGACGTTTGAGTGACTGGTAAAGAAGTTCAGAGAATCTCAGGGGGCCAAAGTTGACAGGATGGGAGGGGGGCATGGGGAAGGCGTGGGGGAAGCGTGGGGAAGGCGTGGAGAGATATGGGAGAGGTGTCGAGGGAGAATCCTGATTCTGTTCTTTGTAACAAGAGAAAAAAGCTTGCTTCGCTCTTTGGTGATGTTGTACAATGAAGGTAGCGGAGCAGATGGGACGGCGTGGCGTTGCTACGCCGTCTTCGTGTTTCTTTTGAAGAGTTGCAGGCGACTATGTATGTTGCCTTTCTGACATAATAGGGAGGCCTCAATGAAAGCGGTCGTAATGGCAGGAGGGGAAGGATCGAGGCTGCGTCCGTTGACGATCCAGCGACCCAAGCCGATGGTCCCCATTGCGGGAAAACCGGTGATGGAACATATCCTCAATCTGCTAAAGCGTCACGGTATTACTGAAGTTGTTGTCACAGTACAGTATCGCGCAAGCAATATAGAAGACTATTTTGGCAATGGCTCGCATTTTGGCATGCGCATTACCTATTCACGAGAAGATGTCCCGCTGGGAACTGCTGGCAGTGTGAAGAATGCAGAGGAGCATCTCACGGAGCCTTTTCTGGTAATCAGCGGTGATGCGCTGACTGATTACGATTTGACAGATATTATCAAATACCACCATGAAAAAAAGTCGATGGCGACACTGCTGCTGGCTCATGTCCATAATCCTCTGGAGTATGGAGTGATCATCACCAATGAGGACGGGCATATCACACAGTTCTTGGAGAAGCCGAGTTGGGGAGAAGTTTTCAGCGATACGATCAACACTGGCATCTACGTCCTTGATCCCAAAGTGTTCACCTACTTTGAGAAAGGCAGGACGTTTGATTTTAGCCAGGAGCTTTTTCCGATGATGTTGCAGCAGGGGGACCCTATCTACGGATATGTGGCTTCTCAGGGATACTGGTGTGATGTGGGCAACCTGAGTGAGTATATGCGCGCCAATGCTGATGCGTTGCAAGGCCATGTCGATATTGAGATTCCGGCAAAAAAGATGGAAAGTAATATCTGGTGTGAGGAAGGCGTTGAAATTGCCGAGGATGCCCAGTTATACGGTCCGATCTACCTGGGACGTGATTGCAGGATTCGCTCCGGCGCGATTATTCATGGTCCGAGCACGATAGGGGCCTACACGATCATTGATGAGCGGGCGCAGGTTGACCGTAGTATTGTCTGGAATAATACTTATATTGG
>JADBKA010000175.1 GCA_014896635.1 Ktedonobacteraceae bacterium | reverse complement strand
GTCTCATAGCCATCGGGAAGCTGAATGATCAGATCGTGCGCTCCTACCGCTTTCGCCGCCTCTATCACCTCCTCGTCGCTGGCTTCCAGCCGCCCGTAGCGGATGTTCTCCCGAATGGTGCCGGTAAACAGAAACGGCTCCTGCGGCACTACGCCGATCTGGGTACGCAGGGATTGCTGCGTCACATCACGTATATCATGGCCATCAATCAGGATCGCGCCGCTCTGAATATCGTAGAAGCGCGTGAGCAGGCTGATGATCGTGCTCTTGCCAGCGCCTGTCGGCCCCACGATCGCAATCGTCTGACCTGCCTGTGCGCGCAGATTCAGTCCGTGCAGCACCGGGCGCTGCGGCTTGTAGCCGAAGACAACATCGCGAAACTCGACATCGCCGCGCACCGTTGGCAGATCCTGTGCGCCCGCACGATCCTTGATCTCGACCGGAATCGACATGATCTGGTAGATACGCTCTGCCGCGATCCCGGCTCGCTGCAATTGCGTATATTGCTGGGAGAGATCACGAATTGGGTCGAAGAAACGGTTGATATACAGCGTGAATGCTACCAGCACGCCCACCTGTAACGCGCCATGCGCTACCTGCAAGCCGCCGAAGATCACAACCAGCGCGATTGCCAGCGCCGCCACCACTTCGACCAGTGGCAGCACCAGCGCCGCGATGCGGCTCGAATCGAGATTCGTGTCGCGGTTGTAGGAGTTGAGATCGTCGAACTCGCGGCGGTTGCGCTCCTCACGCACCAGGCTCTGGATCACACGCATGCCGGAGATGTTCTCCTGCAAGGTCGAGTTGACCAGCGAGATCGCCGCCCGCGTCCGCCTGAACGATTTCTGGGCGAAACGCTGCCAGAACGCCGCGATGGCAAACATCAACGGCAGGACAGTGAAGGAAAGGAGCGCCAGTTGCACATTCATTGCCAGCATGGCGCCGATAATGCCAAGCAGTGCGACAAGCGAGCCAAGCATCGAGAGTAGGCCAGAGCTAAGCATGGCTTCCAGCACGTCGATGTCGCTTTGCAGGCGTGACATCACCCGCCCGATCTGGGTATGGTCATAGAAACTCAACGAGAGCTTTTGCAGATGCGCGAACATATCTGAACTGAGATGGTAGAGCGTCTGCTGGCCGGCCCACGACATGGTCCAGACCTGCCAGTATTGCGCCTGCCACATGGCAATGTTCACTCCTAGCAACACCACACTGATGCCGGCCAGGCCCGACAGATCCCGATGAGAGATGTAGCTATCTATTGCCACGCCGATCAGGTAAGGATTCGCCAGGTTCAACCCCGTGTAAGCCAGCATCAACAGGGCGCTCAGCAGGACGGTGCCACGATAACGCTTCACGTAAGGGAAGAAGAGGCGGATATGCTCCCAGCGAAAATCGAGATTCTCGTCTTCATCCGAGCTTGCCAGGCTGTTCTCTTGCCAGATATGCCGCCGTCGCTCAAGCGCATATCTGTATTTCTCGTACTTTTTCTCAATTTTTTGATGAAAAACAGGCGTTTTCGCTCTCATCGCATCACCTCGCGTTTCTCTTCATCCTCTGGTCTGTTAGCGGGTAGCTGGCTTGCCTGGAGCATCTGCGCCTCGAATTCTTCTTGCTCGCGCAATTGTAGATCGTACAGGCGCGAGTAGGGACCGTTTTGCTTTACCAGTGTGGCATGCATGCCACGCTCAACAATACGCCCGTTTTCGATAACGAGAATCTGATCGGCGTGCTTGATCGTGCGCAGGCGTGAGGCCACGACGAACGTCGTGCGCCCGCGCATCACCGCATCCAGCGCCTGCTGAATCAGGTACTCCGTCTCCATATCCACGCTGGACGTCGAGTCGTCAAGCACCAGTACGCGCGGATCGAGCAGCAGCGTGCGCGCGATAGCGATGCGCTGCTTCTGCCCGCCAGAAAGCGTCACGCCGCGCTCGCCCACCCAGGTATCGTAGCCATCGGGCAGCGTCATGATAAAGTCGTGAATGCGCGCCATTTTCGCTGCGGCGATAATCTGTTCTTCTGTGACATTTTCAACGCCATAGGCAATGTTCTCGCGGATCGTCGCATTGAAGAGAAAAACATCCTGCAACACCAGGCTGATCGCACGGCGCAGCGAACGCAGTGTCACCTTGCGCACATCATGACCGTCAATCGTCACTTGCCCGGCAGTTACATCATAGAAACGCGGCAAAAGATGCAGTAGCGAGCTTTTCCCGCTGCCGGTCGAGCCAAGTAGCGCGACGACCTTGCCCGGCGGCGCATCAATGCTGATATCATGCAAGACTTCTTTACCATTACTATAAGAAAATGAAACATGTTCAAAGCGCACATGTCCTTGCACGTCCTTCAGTTCTACCGCATCAGGCGCATCCTCAATAGTCGTTTTTGTGTCCAGCAGCTCAAAGACACGGATGCCACCAGAAAGGCCGCGTGTGAACCAGTTGATCATAAAGCCGAACGTGCGTACAGGCGTCGCCAGCACCAGCACATACTGTGTCACCGCCACCAGCGTCCCCAGACTCAGGCGGTTGCCGATAACCGCAATGCCACCGACCCAGACCACCAGTACGGTGATGATATTGAGCACCAGCACCATCAATGGCTGATTCCAGGCCGCAAGGCGCATCGCCTTCATATTGAGGCCGCGCAATGTGCGATTCTTCTGCTCAAACTTCTCAATCTCAAAATCTTCGCGTGCAAACGATTTTACCACGCGCACCCCGCTCAAACTCTCCTGCATAACCGTGCTTAGCTCGCCGGCTCCATTCTGCACTCCCAGCCAGAGCGGGCGCAGGCGTCGGCTGACCTGGCGCGAGAGAAACAGTAACAGCGGCACGCTCACCAGCGTGATCAGCGCCAGCGGCCAGTCTAGCAGGAAGAGGATGACCGAGACCGAACCAAAGGTTGCTACCGCGACCAGCCCGCGTACCAGTCCCAGCGGGATAAAGTTGCGCACCGCCTCTATATCTGCCGTCATGCGCGACATAATCTGACCGGTTTCTGATTCGTCATGGAATGAGAAACTCAAACGCTGTAGATGATCATACATTTGCTTGCGCAAATCATATGCGATGATATTTGAGAGGGCCTGAGACAGGTAACCCTGTCCATAGGCGAAAAAGCCGCGCAGCGCACTCGCTAGCAGGACCGCGCCGGCAGCGAGTAGCAGATCTTCCAGATGGCCGCTCCGCACGCCGACATCAACCACCCAGGCGATCAGCCAGGGGACAACCAGAGCGAAGCCGGTCGCCAGCAGAACACTGAGGACCGTGCCAAGCGTTGCCAGCCAGTGCGGTTTCAACAGACCGAGAATACGCAGATAAATACGCAGGTTTGCTCTCCAGGAATCGCTGTACGAGGACGCTAAATGGGTGTCATCAGATTTTGCCTGACTCACAAACACATCCTTTCTAGCTACACTCTCCTCATAATCACACAGCCCCTCATCCTCTAGAAAGTCTACCCGGCAATAGCTGACAGGGGGGTGTCAGTCATTGGCGAATCGCAGATAAATTCATCAGTAAGTCTATTTTATATCTGTCTCTTTGACGCATTGCTTGCACAAACGAACTCACAGTGCGTGTACGTTTGACGCTTTTCTCTATAAAATGGGAGTAAGGTTTTGTTCCAATTACACAGACATACAGAAACGCATGAACTACAGCAAGTTTAGGCGGCTATTGGGATACAGAATAGGTGCGCTCCGCAAGAAGAAGAATATAACGCAGGAGAAATTGGCTGAGCTTGTCGGGAAGACAACAGAACACATAAGCTTCCTTGAACGAGGAGAACGTTCCCCTTCCTTTGAATTACTTATAGATCTCTCTTACGCACTTGATGCTCCTTTATCCTATCTGTTAGATATCACGTCAACTGAACCAAAAAGTAGAATTGCGATACCAGCTCCTATCCCCCTCAACTCGTTGCCTGAGCCGGTTGAAGAGCCGGTGAAGCCACAGGAACAGCGGAAAACTGATCTGGAGAGAATGAAGGAAGCTTTCGAGAAAGTGAAAGAGCTAAATAATCCTAAGATCCCTCTATGGTACGTTCAGACGGGGGGCGTCTGTGTTTACAGAAATCCCAAGAAGCCGGAAATCCCGTTAGAATCGGAGCCACGAACAAGAATAAAAGCAAGATCAGAAGCAGCAAAATATAATCAGCCCGGTCTTTTAAACCTCGAATAAACTCGACTGTATGTTCATATCCATAGCTTTCTCCCCTCGTATATCGTCTTGCAGAAGAGCCTCACCTGTCAGGCACACCGTTTCCTGACAGGCAATAAGTTTCTCATAGAAAGTTCTGGCCTGATCTTCAGGTATATCTTTGGGAAGAAAGCGGAAAGCCGATGCCGCTAAATACTGAGGCTCCTTTTCAAAGGCAATCCATCGGCGTTGAGCAGTTTCAGCGGCCAGTCCTGTTGTGTTAGAACCAGCAAATATATCCAGTACGAGGTCCCCTGGTTCTGTTAGAAATTCGATAAAGAATAGAGGTAACTTTGTAGGAAAGCGAGCGGGGTGAGGCTCGATTTCTAATGTTTTACAGAGCCGCAGGTATTGAGAAGAACTTTCCGTGTTAGGTATCTGCAAGAGATTTGAAGGTATAGCGCCGCCATTATCAACAGCAAAAGCTGTGCCGATATCGTGACCGGAAGGACGAAGCCTGGGAGTATAGTATTTTTCAGGATTCTGATGTAGTTTTTGCATTCTATTTGAATAAGGGATAAGCACATGTCTGACATTAGCCTTAGGATAATCGCTTTTCGCCAACCACCATATAGTATCTACTGCATCTTTCACACGAATCTTCCTTTTATTCACCCATTCAATGGGTGAAGGAAGTTTTGATGGGTTGAACCAGAAAAACTCCTCTGCTAATCGAAAATCTAACTCCTCGCATAGCCTGATCAGAAGATGATAATTGTAGAGTGATCTCACCGGACGTTTACTCTGATACGCTCCCCCAAGATCAATGACAAAACTTCCTGTCGAGGCCAGTACACGGTATACCTTCTCACAGAATCTGAGCAGCCAGTCTACATACATCTCCTGTTCGACATTCCCATAAGATTTTTCTCGTTGTAGCGCAAATGGGGGAGAGGTAATCACCAGATTCACCGACTCGGCTTCCAGTTGATCAAGCAATTCGAGAGCATCGCCTAGATAGGCAGAGCCAGACTTCGTAACATACAGAGGGCGTCTGAGAACCATAGAAAGAACCTGCCAATTATCTTTAAATTTTGTTGAGAATACAGCCACTGAAGAAGTATAGCATGCCTGGGCAAAAAGTTACAGAGGCTCACCAGGCGTTAGACTGGTGAACCGAACTGAACCAGGCAAGTGTTTGATATTAGATGAATTTAGACACATCATATGCTACAATAGAGAGCATGCAGAAAACGGAACGCCTGATGGCGATAACCCTGCTGCTGCAAGGGCGAGGAAAAATGACCGCCAGGCAGCTCGCGGACATCCTGGGAGTCTCGGTCCGCACCATTTACCGCGACATCATGGCGCTCTCGCTGGCGCACGTACCGGTCTCAATGGACTACGGTCCCGGCGGGGGCTACTATTTGCCTGACGACTATCATATCGAGTCGGCTATTTTTACACAGGAAGAAGCGGTTTCACTGGTGTTGAGCGCGGATATGGCGGGCAATTACAGCCTGTTCGCCGGAGATGACGACCTGCACCGCGCCGTCTTCAAGCTGGAAGCATCCCTGCCAGAAGAGTATCGCGCCAACGTGCGGGCGGCCCGCGAGCATATCGTCTTCGATACAACGGCCTGGAGCAACAACGACACACCGCCGGCGCACCTGGAGACGCTGCGTGCAGCCGTGCTGGAAGCGCATCCCCTGGATATTCTCTCGCCATGCCCGGCCTGCAAAGGCGGCAACCGCGTGAAATGGCGGCGCGTCGAACCATACGGCCTGGTCTTTAAAGGAGTGACGCGCCGCCATGCCCGCGCCGGTGTCTGGTATCTGGTCGCTTTCTGCCGTGAATGTCGCCAGTTCAACCCTTTTCGCGTTAACTACATCGAAAAGTTAAAAGTGCGTAAAGAACCGGTGACGCAGCATCCCGATTTTGACCTGCGCGCGTACTGGCGCGAGGCACGCCAGCATCTCGAAGAGCAGGAGCCACCGTTTACCCTCAAACTGCGCGTCTCTTCCAGAGCGCGCTACAGTCTCTGGGGAGACTATACCATACAACGTGAGGAGCCGGATGCCAGCGTGATTGCGCTCGTAGAGGTTGAATCGCTCGAAGCGGGCATCGCCTATGCGCTGTCGTTAGGAGCCGAGGCAACGGTGCTCTGCCCCGGCAGAGTGCGCAGGGCCGTCGCGGAGACGGCCCTGAAAATTGCCAGGCTCTATGCCTCTTGAAACGAGAGAATACACGAGCGATGCAGCAGGACTCATGCTACATCTTCTTGCAACGTGCGGGTGGTGAACTGGCTGTTATACAGATCGGCATAGAAGCCATTCTGTGCCAGTAGTTCCTGGTGTGTCCCTTTCTCGATGATTGTGCCATGATTCATGACCAGGATCAGGTCGGCATCGCGGATGGTCGAGAGACGGTGGGCGATCACAAAGCTCGTTCTCCCCTTCATCAATCGCGCCATGGCCTTCTGGATCTGCATTTCCGTTCTGGTATCGACGCTGCTGGTCGCCTCATCCAGAATCAGTATTGCCGGATCTGCCAGGAACGCGCGCGCAATCGTCAGTAACTGCTTCTGGCCCTGCGAGATGTTGGTCGCATCTTCTTTCAGCACCGTATTGTAGCCTTCCGGCAGCGTTCTGATGAAGTGATCGGCATAGGCCGCTTTTGCTGCCTGGACGATCTCCTCTTCTGTCGCGCCTTCACGGCCATAGGCGATATTCTCGCGGATGGTGCCGTTGAAGAGCCAGATGTCCTGGAGTACCATGCCGAAGAGACGGCGCAAATTGCCGCGCTTGATCTGCGTAATGTTCACGCCGTCAACCAGGATCTGACCACTGTTGACCTCATAGAAGCGCATCAGCAGATTCACCAGCGTGGTCTTGCCGGCGCCGGTCGGGCCAACAACCGCGATCATCTGACCTGATTTGATGTCGATGTTCATGTCTTCAATCAGTGGCACATCCTCTTTGTAACGGAAAGTGACGTGATCAAGCTGAACTGCTCCCTGTGGAGAGGCAATGACCTGCGCATCGACGGCGTCGGGCAGTTCTTCCGGCTCGTCCAGCAGCTCAAAGATGCGCTCAGCCGAGGCCATCGTCGATTGAATGACGTTAGCAATAGTGGACAACTGGGTTATCGGCATCGTGAACTGCTGCGCATACTGAATAAAGGCCTGCACATCGCCAATGGCAACCGTTCTATTCGCCACCATGATGCCGCCAACTACTGCCACGAAGACGTAGCCGAGACTACCAATAAAGCGCATAAGTGGCATCATAGTGCCTGAAACGAACTGCGCGCGCCATCCAGCGTTGTACAGCTTCTCATTTAGCTCTCGAAACTCAGCTATGGCTTTGCCTTCATGACCGAACGCCTTCACGATTTTGTGGCCTGTATACATCTCTTCGACATGGCCGTTCAGTTCGCCCAGCGCCCTCTGCTGATTCCTGAAGTATTGCTGTGAGCGTTTCGCCATGCCAATCGTAACGAACAGGCTGAGGGGCAGCGTCAATATGACAATCAGGCTTAGCAAGGGACTGATGGTCAGCATCAGCACAAGCACCCCTATGAGCATCACGGCAGAAGTGATGAGCTGCGTGAGGCTCTGCTGCAAGGTCGTGCTGATGTTATCCATATCGTTGACGGCGCGGCTGAGAATTTCACCGTGCGTGTGCGCGTCAAAAAACTTGAGCGGCAGGCGTGAGAGCTTCTCTTCTACCTCCCGGCGCAACCGATACACCGTCCTCTGAGCCACCCCTGCCATGAGGTATTGCTGGAGGTAGCCAAACAACGAACTGACGATGTACAATCCGAGCAGGATCAGCAGCACCACCGCAATATAGGTGAAATCAATACCCGGAGCCGGCAGATGCCTGAGTTGCGCCTGGTAGTTTGCCATGAGGCCCTCAAACAGCTTTGTTGTCGCCAATCCCAGGATTTTCGGGCCGACGATCATAAAGGCCGTACTGAGGATCGCCGCGCCGATGACGACCACCAGGTGATACTCCTCTGGCAGAAAGTAGCCGAGCAGTCTTTTGAGTGTTCCTTTAAAATCTTTCGCTTTCTCCACCGGCATACCCAGAGCGCCGCCCATCGGGCCATGCCCCCACCCACCACCGGGCCGTTGTGGTCTGCCTTGTACGCTCATGCGATTTCCTCCGCGATTCCTTCGATTTCTTCCGGTGAGAGCTGTGAGGAGACGATTTCACGATAAACCTCACAGGTCTTCATCAGCTCACGATGTGTGCCGATACCAGCCACACGTCCCTCGTCCAGCACAATAATCCTGTCTGCATCCATTACCGTATTTACCCGCTGAGCAACAATCAGTACAGTTGAAAACTGTGTTTCTTTTTTTAGCGCCGCCCGTAATCTGGCATCGGTCTTAAAGTCAAGCGCCGAGAAGCTGTCGTCAAACACGTAAATCTCAGGCTTTCTTACCAGGGCGCGAGCAATCGAAAGGCGCTGCTTCTGCCCGCCGGAGACGTTTGTCCCGCCCTGCGCGATCACTGCATCGAATCCATCAGGCATGTCAGAGATAAACTCCGTCGCCTGAGCCACCTCGGCGGCATGCCTGATCTCCTCTTCAGAAGCATCCTCTTTACCATAGCGGATATTCTCTGCAATTGTGCCTGAGAAGAGCACCGCCTTCTGTGGCACAAAGCCGATTTTCGCGCGCAAATGCTCCTGCGCCATCTCGCGCACATCGACACCATCTACCAGGACGCGCCCACTATCGACATCGTAAAAGCGTGGGATTAGACTGACCAGCGTCGTTTTGCCGGCACCAGTGCCGCCGATGATCGCCGTGACTTCGCCGGGGCGAGCACTGAACGTGACATTGTAGAGCGCCGGCTCCTCAGCGCCGGGATAGCTGAATGTCACATTCTGGAACTCCACAAAGCCCCTCTGCCCATCCGCGTGCTTCACATGCTCGGCGTCTCTGATCTCAGGCTTGATCGCCAGCACTTCGTTGATACGAACTGCGGAAGCTTCAGCGCGCGGTAGCATAATAAACAGCATTGTTACCATCAGCAGCGCGAAGAGAATCTGCATTGCATATTGCAGAAAGGCCATCAGCGAGCCAATCTGCATTTCTCCATTGCTGATGCGTATAGCGCCGAACCAGAGGATGGCGATACTTGACACGTTCATAATCAGCATGATCGCCGGCATGAACAGGGCCATGAGCCGGTTCACGCGGATGGCGACATCGGTCAGATCGAGATTTGCCTCATTGAACCGCTCTTCCTCATGCTTCACACGGTCGAAGGCTCTCACCACACGCACACCGGTCAGACCTTCGTCCAGAATAAGATTGAGCTTGTCGAGCTTTAATTGCATGGCGCGAAACAGCGGAATTGCCTTGCGCATGAGCACGACGACCAGGCCGACCAGCAGCGGGATGATCACCAGCAGAATCCACGAAAGACCCAGATCCTCGTTGAGCGCCATGATAATACCGCCAACCATCATCATCGGCGCAGTAATCATGATATTGAGTATGACGATCAGCACCTGCTGCACCTGCGTGGTATCATTGGTTGTGCGCGTGATCAGTGAGGATGTGCTCACAATATCAAATTCGTGCAGCGAAAACTGCTCCACACGGGTAAAAATCTCGCCACGCACGATTTTACCAAAACCAGTAGCAACGCGGGATGAAAAGAAGATGCCCACGACGGAACAGAGCACCCCCGCTATCG
>JADBKA010000174.1 GCA_014896635.1 Ktedonobacteraceae bacterium | reverse complement strand
GGGCGTCGATCTGCTGCTGGAAGCCGGTATGGACAATCTGCGGGCAAAATCAGAACAGCAGAGCGAGTACCTGATCGCGCTCTGGCAGACTGTACTGGAGCCGCTGGGCTTTACGCTGAACTCGCCGCGTGATGTGCGCCGGCGCGGCTCCCATGTCTCACTCGGCCACCGTGAAGGATTGCGCATCGACCTGGCCCTGCTCCAGGAGAACGTCCTGCCCGATTTTCGCGCACCTGACAATATCCGTCTGGGCCTCGCGCCTCTCTACACCTCTTTCCGCGATATCCACACTACCGTGATGCGCCTGCGACAGATTGTCGTCGAGCGACGCTACGAGCAGTATGCTAGCGAGGCTCCTGCTGTGACATAACATGCCCCCCATGCAACCACCAACCTCGTATCCGTAACCATCTCCCCGGTTAAAACAGCCTGGTCTCGATCCATCGGTAGCAGGAGCATACGTCGCTTTACGCATACTTGACATGTGAAATATTTTTATCTAAAATGTTCGCAGAGATTATACAGATCTCCCACGACGCTCATAGATAACAAAGTTCCGCACGCAGTCCTGCGAAAGGAGAAACACCGCGCAATGACCTCTCAAGATGCTTCTTCGACAAGCGATACGCTCTCTTCTACGAAGCACGCATCGGCAGAGCATGACGCTCTCCGCGTATGGCTGCGCCTGCTCAGTTGCACAACGCTGATTGAGAACCAGGTCAGCAGTCGGCTGCGTAGCGAATTTGATACAACCCTTCCCCGTTTCGACCTGATGGCGCAGCTCGCCCGCTTCCCCGATGGCATCAGCATGGGCGAACTCTCACAGCGCCTGATGGTCTCAGGCGGTAACGTCACCGGCATCACCGATAACCTGGAGCGCGATGGCCTGGTTGAGCGCATCACGCCGCCCGAAGACCGCCGCGCCAAGATCGTACGTCTTACTGCTAAAGGCCGCATCATCTTCGAGCAGATGGCAACTGTACACGCCACCTGGATCAATGACTGGATGAGCGGTCTGACCGAACAGGAACAACACCAGCTCTATGACTTGCTCGGCAAACTGAAGCAGCACATCAGCGCCTCAACAGGCTAACAATGGAGTAACCTGTTTCACGTTTTCTATAAAAATAAACAGCTCTTTAGCTGATTCTATTGTATGGACGCCACCACGTTGCATGAAGGAGCATAGGTCGTGACACAGCACTTTTTATGGCAGGTGGCAGGCAGCGTCGCCACCATCACGTTGAATCGCCCGCAGAAGAAGAATGCGTTGACTTTCGAGTTGTATGCGGCCCTGCGCGATCTCTTCCGCGATCTTGTCCATGACAGCACAATCAGGGCCGTTGTGCTCACCGGAGCCGGCGGCAATTTCTGCTCCGGTGGTGATGTGCATGAGATCATCGGCCCGCTGACGCGCATGACCATGCCTGAGCTACTGCAATTCACATGCATGACCGGTGAACTTGTCAAGTTTATGCGAGCCTGTTCGCAGCCGATTATCGCCGCCGTTGACGGTGTATGCGCCGGCGCGGGCGCGATGCTGGCGCTCGCCTCAGATCTGCGCTATGGGACGCCAGAGTGCAAAACGTCATTTCTCTTCACGCGCGTCGGGCTGGCCGGCTGCGACATGGGCGCCTGCGCGCTTCTGCCGCGCGTCATTGGACAGGGTCGCGCAGCCGAACTGCTCTATAGCGGGCGCACACTCTCCGCCACTGAAGGACTGAGCTGGGGCTTTTTTAATGCGCTCTACCCGCCAGAAGAGCTGCTCCCCAGAGCGCAGGAGATGGCCGCCAGCCTCGCCAGCGGCCCCACGTTCGCCCATGCCATGACGAAAAAGATGCTGCATCAGGAGTGGGCAATGGGCCTGGACGAGGCTATCGAGGCTGAAGCTGAAGCGCAGGCTATCTGCATGCAAACACAGGACTTTCGCCGCGCTTATGAAGCGTTCGTCGCCAGGCAACCGCCGGAATTCAAGGGAGATTGAGCGATGCGCTACGACTTACCTTTCTTCGACGACGCACACCGCCAGCTCGCACGTAACCTCGCCGACTGGTGCGCCGCCAGCTTGCCAGCGAGTAAGTCGCAAGAACCGGAGACGCCGCAAGAGACGGATGCACGCTGCCGCGCACTCGTCACAGCCCTGGGTGAAGCCGGCTGGCTGCGCTACTGCGTCCCTGCCGACTTCGGCGGCGCGTTGCCCCGCCTGGATGTGCGCTCCCTGTGCATCATCCGTGAGACCCTCGCCTACCATGCTGGCCTGGCGGATTTCGCCTTCGCCATGCAGGGCCTGGGCAGCGGCGCGATTACCCTCGCAGGCACGCCCGAACTCCGGCAGCACTACCTGCCGCGCGTCGCTGCCGGAAAATGTATTGCGGCCTTCGCGCTCTCCGAACCGGAAGCTGGCTCGGACGCTGCCGCGCTCACTACCACAGCCATCCGAGACGGCGAGAGCTATCGTTTAAACGGCGTCAAAACATGGATCTCCAATGGGGGCATCGCCGACTTTTACACCGTCTTCGCGCGCAGCGAAAACATCTCCGGCGCAAAGGGCATCTCCGCCTTTGTTGTACCGGCTGATACCCCCGGCCTGTCGATTGCAGAACGGATCAGCGTTATCGCTCCTCATCCTCTAGCAACCCTGCGCCTCGATGAGTGCCGTGTCCCTGCGAGCAGCATGCTCGGCACGCCCGGCGATGGCTTCAAGATTGCTATGCAGACCCTTGATATCTTTCGCGCCTCGGTAGCAGCGGCAGCAATTGGTTTTGCTCGCCGGGCGCTAGACGAGTCCTTACAACACGTGCGCGCGCGCCGTATGTTCGGTCGGACGCTGGCAGATATGCAAATCACGCAGGCAAAGCTCGCCGGCATGGCAACCGCGCTCGAAGCCAGCGCACTGCTGACCTGGCAGGCAGCCTGGCTGCACGATACTGGTGAGTGTCCGGCGGCACGTGAGGTAGCAATGGCGAAGATGGCAGCCACCGAGTCGGCTCAGCGCGTGATTGACGACGCCGTGCAGCTCTTTGGTGGCCGGGGAGTGAAACGCGGAGAGATCGCCGAGCGCCTCTACCGCGAGATCCGCGCGCTGCGCATCTATGAAGGCGCGACTGAAGTACAGCAGTTGATCATTGCCCGTTCCCTATTAAAGGAGAGTGTGAAATGAGTACCTCTGCCCATCGTGACACCTTCGTCCGCGATCATCTGCCACCGCGCGAGCTGTGGCCCGATCTGATCTTTCCCATTCCTCAGGTACAGTATCCCGATCAACTCAATTGTGTAAGCGAACTACTGGATAGCTGGATACAGCGAGGTCGCGGCGATGCTCCGGCGATCTTAGGCGAGAAGAGTACGCTGACCTACCGGCAGCTCCAGGAGCAGGTGGATCGCGTGGCCCATGTGCTGACAGATGAGATGGGACTTGTGCCGGGCAACCGCGTACTACTGCACGGCCCGAACAATCCCACAATGGCGACTTGCTGGCTGGCGGCAGCTAAAGCGGGACTGGTTGTCGTGGCGACGATGCCTCTGCTGCGCGAGAAAGAGCTGGTGGAAGTCATCGAAAAAGCGCAGATCGGGGCTGCACTCTGCGACAAACGGTTGAGCGAGCCACTGCTGGCAGCACAACAGCGCTGTCCCGTCCTGCGGCAGATCGTCTATTTCAACGATCCCTCGGACGCCGGGCTGGAAGCGCGCATGGCCGCCTGGTCAGAGCCGTTTCAGACCATCGCTACCGCAGCGGACGACCCGGTGCTGATCGCCTTCACATCCGGCTCGACAGGCCAGCCCAAAGCGACGATCCACTTTCACCGCGATATGCTGGCGATCAGCGATTGTTTCTCTGAACCGGTCGTGCAGCTCGGTCCTGACGATATCAGCATCGGGACGCCGCCGCTGGCTTTCACCTACGGCCTGGGCGCATTGCTGATTTTCCCGCTGCATGCCGGCGGGGCGACAGTGCTGCTGGAGAAGCTGACGCCCGAAAGCATGCTCCATGCCATCAACGAGTATCACGCCACGACTACCTGGTCCACGCCACTCTTCTATCGCCAGATGGCAGCGGTGGCAGGTTCGTTCGAGCTGCCGACGCTGCGCAAGGGCGTCTCAGCCGGCGAGGCGCTGCCCGTCTCGACGCGCACACAGTGGCGCGATGCGACGGGCATCGAGATCATTGATGGCATCGGCTCAACCGAGATGCTGCACATTTTTATCGCGGCTGCCGGCGCTGATGTGCGACCGGGCGCAACGGGCAAGCCTGTGCCGGGCTACGAGGCGTGCATTGTTGATGAGCAAGGCAATCCGCTGCCCGCCGGGATCGTTGGCAAGCTGGCGGTGAAAGGACCTACCGGCTGCCGCTACCTGGACGACGAGCGCCAGCGCACTTATGTGCAGAACGGCTGGAACCTCACCGGCGACGCCTACCTGATGGATAGCGATGGCTATTTCTGGTTCCAGGCGCGCACGGACGATATCATCCTGTCCGCCGGCTACAATATCGCCGGACCTGAAGTCGAAGGCGTGCTGCTGATGCATCCCGCTGTTGCGGAATGTGCGGTTGTCGGTGCGCCCGACGCGGCACGCGGGACGATTGTGAAGGCGTTTGTTGTGCTCAAGCCGGGCTACACAGGAGACGACACGCTAGCACGGGAACTGCAAGAGTTCGTCAAGCAGAGCATTGCTCCCTACAAATATCCCCGCGCCGTCGAATTCTGCGAGACGCTGCCGCGTTCCGGCACCGGCAAGATCCAGCGTTACAGGCTGCGCCAGCAGGAGCGCGACAAAGCGAGGATTTAGTTACAGTGTCAGGCCGCCATCGACGACGACGGTCTGACCGGTCATGAAACTGCTGGCGGAGCTGGCGAGGTAGAGGGCAATGCCCGTCAGGTCGTCGGTCTCGCCTATGCGCCGCGCCGGTGTGTGTTCGAGCACTTGCGTCAGCCGGGCCTCATCATCCCAGATGGCCCGGCTGAAGTGTGTCCTGACGAAGCCGGGTGCGATGGTGTTCACCTGGATATTGCGCGGGGCCAGCTCGACGGCCAGCACTTTCGTCAACATGATGACGGCGGCCTTCGTGACACAATACAGTCCCATATTCTCTTGCGGCGTCAGTCCAGCTACCGAGGCGATGTTGACGATCTTACCGCCGCCGCGCGCTTCCATCGACGGAACAGCCTCGCGCACCAGCCGGAAGTTGCCGCGCAGGTTCACGTCCAGCGCCTTCTCCCAGGCGCTCTCAGGACAGTCCAGCAGCGGACCAGCATACGGGCTGGCGGCAGCATTGTTGACGACGATATCAATGCCCCCATAGGCCGCTAGTGCCTGCTCCACCAGGCGGGTAATCGCCGCCGGTTCTCCCACATGTGCCGCGACCGGCAGGGCAGTTCCGCCTGCCTGCCGGATTGCCTCGGCTACCGCAGAGACGCCTTCCAGCTTGCGGCTGGCAAGCACGACGCACGCTCCTGCCTGGGCATATGTGCGAGCGATGGCCGCACCAATGCCGCGCGAGGCGCCGGTGATGATGGCAACTTTGCCCTGTAAAGAGAACCGGTGCATCACTGCTCTTGCTGCACCCCCTTACGGCCTTTGCCGGCCTGAAATTGCTGCGCGCCCTCGAAGGCTTCGCCGCTGCGCAGCGTTTGTAGGCCCAGCTCAGCCTCGATCCTGAGTCCCTCGCTGAGATCGGCGCCCAGACCGCGATAGACAGCCTGCCGATCATTGCGTACAGCGACCTGCGGGAAACCGGCGATGAGCTGCGCCATCTCGAGCGCCCGTTGCAGACTCTGGCCGGCGGGCGTGACCTCGCTCACCAGGCCCATGCTCAACGCTTCCTGGGCAGAGACCGCGCGACCGGTCAGGATCAGTTCAAGCGCACGACCTAGACCGACGATATGCGGCAGGCGCTGCGTGCCACCGTCGATGAGCGGCACACCGAACCGGCGCTCAAAGCAGCCGAAAATAGCGGTCTCGTCGGCCACACGCACATCGCACCAGCAGGCCAGTTCCAGCCCACCAGCGACGCAGTAACCGGCAATCGCGGCAAGCATCGGCTTGTTGCCTCGCAGGCGCGTCAGGCCGAGCGGACCATGCGGTCCCTCAGCCTCATCGACCAGGCTCTCCAACTCATGCAGGTCGGCGCCGGCGCAAAAAACGCGGTCGCCGCCGGTCAGAATGCCCACGCGCGCCTGCTCATCCGCTTCAAACGCCTGCCAGGCTTCCCTGAGCGCCCGCGCAGTGACTCCGTTAATGGCATTGCGCGCCTGCCAGCGGTTGAGACGAATGATCGTTACCGGACCGCTATGGTTGACTTCAACGGCAAGTTGCTCGGTCATACTGCTCTGCTCCTTCTGCATATGCTATTTGCCGGCATTGTCGCACAGCCAGCCGTGACGGGTCAAACCAGAGCAGGTCGCAGGCAGAGCAGTATATCCTTCAATTTCACAATTTCCTTAAAGCATGGGAGTCACGCCTTGAGATCAGCCGAGGAAATCCACAACAGCGGCATTAAACTTCTCGGCCTCTTCATAGAAAGGACAATGCCCGCTGTGCTCAAAAATGACGAGCTTCGCTCCAGGAATCTGCTCGCTCATCCACACGCTTGATTGATAGGGAAAGACCTGGCTTTGCTTGCCCGTCAGCACCAGCACAGGCAGCTTGATAGTGGGCAGCAGGTCGCGCCAGTCCTGATTACAATGGTCAAAGAGCACAGTTGTGGCGCTCTCTACGGGCATTTTCAGCATCTCGGCCAGCATCCACTGCTGTTCTTCTTCGGTTGGCGGTCTGGTAAACATGACGGGAATGAAACCCTTTGCAAAGACGGCATAGTTAGCACGGATGGGCGCGATGAACGCCATCAGCGTCTCAGAGGTTGTCTCGCCCATGCCGTACTTCCACCCGGCATCAACCAGGATTTTCGGCGTCTGGTCTACCAGAATAGCTCCGCTGAGTTTGTGGGAACCGAAGAGATCGAGATAACTGAGAATAGTTGAGGCGCCCATAGACCAGCCCATGAGAGCAACATCTTGAAGGTCAAGCCCCTCAATAATGTCGTAAATATCTTTTGCATGACGCGCAACGCGGTGTCCGTGTGTCGGTTTCTCGGATTCCCCGTAGCCACGCATATCCACTGCGATCACTCGATACCGCTCGCTCAGTGCTGGAATCTGTTTTTGCCACCAGGGAATGCTCATGGTCCATCCCCCGACCAGCAGCAGTGGCTTGCCCGATCCGGCTTCCTCATAGTGAAGCCTGACACCATCGTTGGTGAGAATAGTAGGCATGGATAGGTTCCTTTCTGACTCCTGCGTCCAGTTGTCCTCTTTACAATACAATTACACAGCCAGTACGATAAGGCGGCAACATCTTCAGCCTCTCTCCCGGAAAACGCTGCCATACTCTTGAGGAAGAGTATACCATATGATGGGATTAGCGCCGCTTTCTGGTCCTTCTTTTAGATACTTGACATATAAAATATTCTGGACTAAAATAATTATAGCATGTCACGTCACGGTGTAGCCATAAAGGGGAGTATTTTCTATGCGCATCGTCTGTATCGGTGGCGGGCCAGCCGGGCTGTATTTCGCGCTGCTCATGAAGCAGGCGCGACCGGCGGCAGAGATTACCGTTGTGGAGCGCAACCGGCCCGACGATACCTTCGGCTGGGGAGTCGTCTTTTCTGATCGCACACTTGACAATCTTGCAGCCGCAGACGCGCCGACCTGCGAAGCCATCCGTGAGAGTTTCTATCACTGGGACAATATTGACGTGCATTTCAAGGGGCGCACGATCACTGCCGGCGGGCATGGTTTCTGCGGCATCGGGCGCAAGCGGCTGCTCAATATTTTGCAGGAACGCTGCGCGAGCCTGGGCGTCGAACTCATCTTTCAGACCGAAGTGACCGACGAAACCGTTTATGCCGGAGCCGATCTGATCATTGCAAGCGACGGAGTGAACAGCGTCATCCGTAAGAAATACGCAGAGCACTTCCGACCTGAGATTGAGACGCGCCGCTGCAAATACATCTGGTTAGGAACGCACCGGCTGTTCGACGCCTTCACTTTCGCCTTCGAGGAGACGCCCTGGGGCTGGTTTCAGGCCCACGCCTACACATTTGATCGTCACACCAGCACGTTTATCGTCGAAGCGCCCGAAGAGGTCTGGTGTCACGCCGGGCTTGACCGCATGAGCGTCGAGGAGTCCATCGCCTTCTGCCAGCGACTTTTTGCGCGCTATCTCGACGGCTATCCTCTGCTCAACAACGTGCAGCAGAAAGCGCATCCCTGGCGTAATTTTTTGCGCATCACCAACGAACACTGGGTCTATAAGAACATCGTATTGCTTGGCGATGCCGCGCATACCGCCCACTTCTCCATCGGCTCCGGCACGCGACTGGCGATGGAAGACGCTATCGCACTGGTCCAGGCCTTGCAGGAATGCGACGACGTGCCGACCGCGCTCCAGCGATACGAGGCCGAGCGCAAGGTCGAGGTCATCAAACTTCAGAATGCCGCACGCAACAGCACCGACTGGTTCGAGAACGTCAGACGCTACAGCGTGCTCGAAGCGGAGCAGTTCGCCTACAGCCTGCTCACACGCAGTCAGCGCGTCTCACACGAGAATCTTCGCCTGCGCGATCCGCAGTATGTCGCCGGCATCGAGTCCTGGATCGCGCAGCGCAGTGGACTGCCGGCGCGTCCCATTCCCCCCATGTTCACGCCGTTCCGCCTGCGCGAGCTGACGCTCTCTAACCGCGTTGTCGTCTCGCCGATGGCAATGTACTCCTGCGAGAACGGCACGCCCGACGAATTCTACCTGATGCATCTGGGGACGCGCGCACACGGCGGGGCAGCCCTGGTCTTCACCGAGATGACCTGCGTCTCGCCGGATGCGCGCATCACGCCGGGCTGCGCCGGCATGTACCTGCCGGAACACATCGAGAGCTGGAAGCGCATCGTCTCTTACGTGCATAAGCGTACACCGGCGAAAATCGGACTGCAACTCGGCCATGCCGGGCCGAAAGGCTCGACGCAGCGCGGGTGGGAAGAGATCGACGAGCCGCTGCCAGAGGGCAACTGGCCGCTGATCGCCGCCTCTGCCGTGCCGTATGGTCCGCAGAACCAGGTCCCGCGTCCGATGACTCGCGCGGATATGGAGCGCGTGCTGGCGGATTTTGTGCGCGCCACCATCTGGGCCGAGGAGTGCGGTTTCGACTGGCTTGAACTGCACTGCGCACATGGCTATCTGCTCTCCAGCTTCATCTGTCCGCTGACGAACTTGCGCGAGGACGAGTATGGTGGCTCGCTGGCGAATCGCTGCCGCTACCCGCTGGAAGTCTTCAGGGCCATGCGCGCGGTATGGCCGGCGCACAAGCCGATGTCGGTACGTATCTCGGCGCATGACTGGGCGCCGGGCGGCAATACTGACGACGATGCAGTCGTGATCGCGCAGTTATTTAAAGATGCCGGGGTCGATCTAATCGACGTCTCTTCGGGGCAGACGACGCGCCAGGCCAGGCCGGTCTATGGCCGCATGTATCAGACCCCCTTTGCTGACCGCATTCGCAACGAAGTCGGCATTCCCACAATGGCTGTCGGCGCCATTTTTGAGCCAGACCATGTCAACAGCATCATCGCAGCGGGGCGCGCCGACCTATGCGCTCTCGCTCGCCCGCACCTGGCTGATCCTTTCTGGACCCTGCACGCGGCGGCGCAACTTGGCTATACTGATATTCCCTGGCCGCCGCAGTATCTCAACGGCAAAGCCCAGCTCGAACGAAACCTTGTGAGAGGAGTCGCTGCAACACTATGACATCACAATCTGAACAGACGGCAGGAGAGGATAGGCATATGCAGATTCTCCATCCGCCGGAGTGGGCGCGCCCGCGTGGCT
>JADBKA010000173.1 GCA_014896635.1 Ktedonobacteraceae bacterium | reverse complement strand
CGTCGGACCAAACGGATCGGGGAAATCGAATGTGGCCGATGCGATGCGCTGGGTCCTGGGCGAGCAGAATATGCGTCTGCTGCGCGGCAAGAAAGGCGACGATATCATTTTCGCCGGCGGGCATGGTCGATCAGCACTGGGCATGGCAGAGGTTTCGCTGACGCTGGATAACAGTACCGGCTGGGTGCCGTCTGAGTACAGCGAGATCACCGTTACACGGCGCTCCTATCGTTCGGGCGAAAACGAATACCTGATCAATAAACAGAAGGTACGTCTCAAGGATGTGCTGCTGCTGCTGGCCCAGGCCCGCATCGGCCATGACTCATATACCGTTGTGGGACAGGGCCTGGTTGATGCAGCTCTCAGCCTGCGCGCCGAAGAGCGGCGCGGTCTCTTTGAGGATGCCGCCGGTATTCGTCCCTACCAGGTGCAGCGCGCCGATGCGGAAAACCGTCTCAAGCAGACGGAACAGAATCTGGAGCGCCTGCGCGACATCATCGGCGAGATCGAGCCGCGCCTGGCTCCTCTGGCGGAGCAGGCTCGCCGTGCCGTTGAGTACAGCCAGCTTGACCGCGAATTGCAGCAGGTGTTGTCCACCTGGTATGCGTTGCAGTGGCGACGACTGCGCGCGGCAAAAGAGCGCGCGGAGCTTGCGGAACAGGAACAGGAGCGGCAGGTGCGCCAGCTCGAACAGGCGGTGCAGGAGCTGGATGAGCGCGTGCAGAACTGGCGCCTGACACGTCAGCGCGTTCAGGCGCGGATTGGAGAGGCGCGTAAAGCCTGTGCAGAAGCTGGTGAGCGCGCACAGAAGCTTGAGCGCGACCTGGCGGTAAACGAGGAGCGCGTGACCGGCCTGGATCGCCAGTGGGGCGATATGCAGCAGGAGGAGCGACGCCTGCGCGAACGCCTGATCGCGTTGCAAAAGCAGATAATCGACCTGGAAGAGCAGTGTGACCTGGCCGATGAGGCGGTAGATAGTGGTGCCGCCGATCTTGCCACGCTGGAATCTCAGGTGAATAAAGCACAGAAGGACTACGAGCTGGACGAGCGCCGTCTGCGCACCGCACAGAGCGAGCTGGTCCAGGTCCAGGCTCGCCTGGGCGCGACCCAGAGCGAACTGGGACGCTTGCAAAAGCAGCTCGGCGAGCGCAACCGCACCCTGGCTGCCCGCCGCGATACCATCGCCGGCTCACAGCAATCTCTGCGCGCGCTTGAATCGCGCCTGCTAGAGGAGCGCGGACGCTTGCAGACCGCACGCGACGAGGAGCAGGGAGTGACACAGCGCAAACAGACGCTCGCACGCGCCATTGCCGATGCGGGACAGGAGCAGGAACGCCTGAAGAACGCTTTGAGTGAGGCCGAACGCAGCAAACGTACCGTGACCGACCGCCTGAATATGCTCAAAAACTGGCGACAGAGCCTGAGCGGCTATAGCGATGGCGTGCGTACACTGCTGCGCGCTCCTGCTGGCAGACTCTCCGGTCTGATCGGACCTGTGCCGCAATTGATCGTCGTCCCCGCCGGCCTGGAACTGGCGCTGGAGGCCGCGCTCGGACCATATATGCAAGCTGTGGTTGTGCAGAAGCTCGATGATGCGCTGCGCTGTAGAGAATTTCTACGTGCAACAAAGGCAGGCAAAGCAATAGCCGTATGGAGCGAGCGCGGCGAGGAAGATGAGCGCGCCCGTGAAGCGAGCCAGATTCAAGAGCAGGCGGAAATAGCCAGTTTGCGCCAGCTTCTCATCGGCATCCCTGCTCTGCAAGGACGTGTCGCCGGCTTTGCCTGGCAGCATGTGCGCTGTGAACAGCGTTTTGACGCGCTGTTCCGCAGGCTGTTGCGCGGTGTGGTCATCGCACAGGATCTGGATGCCGCACAGACTCTCCTGGACTGGGCCATCCCTCTGAGCCTCTCCTCCAGCACCGATCTGCTTTTCACGACCGTCGTTACCCTGCAAGGTGAAGTGCTGCACGTTGATGGCTGGCTGAGCGGCGGCAGCGGCAAAGAAGGCGGTCAACAGGGACTCCTGGCTCATGAGCGCGAACTGCGCGAACTCCCCCGGCAGGTAGAAGAGTATAACACGCTGCTTGATCGCCTGAACAGCATGATCAGCGAGATTGTACGCGCGCAAGAAGGGCGCCGCAGGGAACAGAGCGCGCTTGACAAGGAACAGCAGAAAATCACTGCTCGTATCAACGATTTAAATAAAAGCGTTAATAATTTGCAACGTGAGCAGGAGCGTCTACAGACTGAGATTCGACTGGCAGCTTCGATTGAGCAACAACTGGCGGCTGAGGTCGCCGGGCTGGAGCAGGAAGTGCAGGCTGCCCAGGAGCGTGTACATGCACATGAGAAGACGCAGCGTGAGATGAACGAACGTGTAGAAGAGCTGCAATATGAAATGGAAGAGCGCGCCGCTGCCTATCGCCGTCAGCAGGACGCGCTAGGCAAAGCCAGGACTGCACTGGCAGTCAAACGCCAGGAAGCGAAATCGCTGCGCCAGCAGCTTGAGACGCAGCGTAGTCAGGCGCAGGAGTTGAAAACACAGATCGAGCAGCAGGTCACACGCATGCGCGAGCATGAACAGCGCAAGCTATCTTTAATGCAAACTGTTGAGCGACAGCGTGAGGCTCTGGTGAAAGCTCACGAACAGGTCCGGCACCTGGATGAAGAACTGCGTACGGTAGAGGGACAGCTTGCCGAGGTCGAGCAGGAGATCTCGTCGGTCGAGCAGCAGCGTGTGCAGGCGCAGCAAGCGATGACCACACAGGAAGCTACCTACCGCCGCGCTCTGCTGGACAGCCAGAAAGCGCGCGATGCAGTTGAATCGCTGCTTGCCCAGTTGCAGGAAGAGATGGGAGTTACCGACCCCGGTGCTCTGATCGCACAAACGGCCCCCACTCTTGATGGGACGGAAACAACCGGAGAAGTGGAAGCAATACAGGGAGTAAAAGAAGAGCCTGACAGTTCTGCCATGCAGGACGGAGAGCTTTCGGCGGAAGAGGAGACGCACCTGCGGCGCCTGCGCCGGCGCATTGAATATCTGCGCGGTCGCCTGAAAGCAATGGGGGGCTGCGACGTCAATGCACCACAACTCTACGAGGAGACACGCACGCGCTACGAGTTTCTGAGCGAGCAATGCGCGGATATGGAGCAGGCGGCACAGCATCTGCGCACGATTATTGGCCAGCTCGATGCCACAATGGCGCGCCAGTTTGAGGTCACCTTCCAGGCGGTCAACGCGCGCTTTCGTGAACACTTCACTACACTCTTCAACGGCGGCACTGCGCGTCTGGAACTGGTAGCTGGCAAAAACGGCGAGAGCGACGAGGAAGCTTCATCTTCGGCAGGAATGCCCGCCGGCGTCGAAGTGATTGTGCAGCCGCCGGGCAAAAAAGTCCAGGACCTGGCGCTGCTCTCAGGTGGGGAGCGTGCGCTGGTTTCGGCGGCCTTGCTCTTCGCACTGCTGGAGATCAATCCCCCGCCATTCTGCCTGCTGGACGAAGTCGATGCCGCGCTCGACGAATCGAACGTGACGCGCTTCTGTGATATCCTCAAGCGCCTGGCCGAGCGCACGCAATTTATCGTCATCACCCATAACCGCGTCACCATGACGGCGGCCCAGGTAATCTACGGCGTCACCATGCGCGAGAGCGTTTCGCGCCTGCTCTCCCTGCGCCTGGAAGAAGCCGAGGAAACGGCGAAAGTGTAGGGTGGAAGTGTAAGAATGATTCATCTATTCAAAGCAGATAAGCTGAAGAGGCTGCAAAAAAGTGGGCATCCAGTCCGCCCGACAAATTCAAGCAGAGCGGCGGCGCTGCAAATCCTCTGCCAACTCATACTTATTTGCAAAAATACGATCTCCACAAAAAATGTTCCGCCGTGCAAACGGCTCAGGAGTCTCTGCCTTTACCTGTTCCTGCCACTCAGGCGTAGCAATCTTGCTTGTAAACCAGGGTTCAGTAAGCACATAGCGAGGGTTGTTCACCCACTCAGGACACGGCAGGTTATACTTTAGAGAGAGGTACTCTGCACTGGCCGCGCAGAACACTGCCCATTGATGTTGTTCCGGCGTTGATGATGCTGGTTCCCTTACAGCAGCTCGCAGGAGCCGTTCCCGCTGCTTGCTCGACCGGCTCCGAAAAAAATCGTGCATAAAGAAGCCAAGAGCAACCCAGGGGGATACTCCTCGAAGAATCTCTCGGTACGTCTTATTCAGCGTTTGAAGACCTCGATGAACTTCCATAGCTCTGCTTTCCTGAATCCAGCAATCAATTTACCTCTCCGAGAATTGTAACACACGGCTAAGGGAAGCGTTTCTCAAGAGTCCTTCTCACATTATATTCAATCTGCCAACGCTGGTAAACATAACGGTCAAGAATAGCCTGCGCCTGATCGCGCGTCTCTACCCTGAGTTGCTGGCATAGCGCCTCAATATCATCTCCGTCTTTCTCTCGATCAGCAAACAACTTCATAGCAAGAATATACTCAGAAGAAGGAACATACACCCGCAACTTCCCAGAAGTCATCCACAACTCAAGTTCAGGCTCAGGTCCGAGACCACCGAGCATCGACGCTGCCACGTCATTCATCCAATCTTTTCGCAGGCCATATCGCTTAGCTACCGCGCGTATAGCTTTCTGTACTGTTTTCGTAACCTTTGAAGTAGAAGAAGTAATTTGAAAATTTAAAGGAAAAATATCTATATCTTCTGTAAAATCTCGATTCTGAAGGTGTGTAAGCATATACGCGCCACCAATCATCATAATCTCAAGAGTATCATCTAGTCCCAGATGCTCTAACTCACTGCCAAGCTCGGTGAGCAACTGGTATATATCCTGACTTCTCACATTTCTTCCTTCTGCTGAAACATGCTCAAAACTTACTGCTTCTTATTGTAACTCATCAAGATCAAATCATCAACAGTCTTGTACATACAGATACTTTTTTCAGGTCCAGTTCAGCCAATGCTGCTATCTTTCTATAAAGAAAGATCAGTGAGTGATCTTTGAATGATTTTTCAACGGCTGCGCTCTAACAGAAAGGAAAGAAGCAGGCAATGTGCGTCTATCGATTCTTACCAGCTATGCTTATGCGCGATTTATCTCTTCTTTTGCTCGTACTACTGGCGGCATGCTCAACCGCTGCGCCATCGCCGCAGGCGTCGCGACAGTCCACGCCTTCCACTCCTAAACCAACAGTGCAGGCTTCGCCGTCGCCCCGTGTTGCCGGGGATTGTCGCTCGGCGCTCGCTGCGATACCAGGGCCGCTACCAGAGGCGCAAGGGAAAGCAGCAGGGGGAGAAGTATGGGCGCTTTTTTTGATGCAGAGTTTCGAGCGAATCAGGAAATGAAAATTGTCTGGCGTATCACCGGCGAAGGAGATTTCCAGGCGATGGCAATTGATTCGAATGGCGGGCAGGTGAAGCCGGTATGGGGGCCGACCTACCACGCGAGTTCAACATGGCATCGACCCGGCCAGGAATGGGGGACAGGCTTCACGCTGCCCCGACCCGGCTGCTGGGATCTGCATGTCACGCGGAGCGGCATCACATGGGAGGGTGCTGTACGGGGCCACGTCACCGGCGACGTGTTCCTTCTAATTCACTGACAGATAGTGTATGAGAGCGTAGCATGCAGACCACCGGGCGGCGAACAGAAGAGCGCCCGGCGGCGGAGATTATAACTCCGCCAGGGCGCGTACCAGCGTGTCAATCTCCTGCTCGGTATTGTAGAAGCCGGTCGAGACACGCAGAGCCTGTGTTGATGGAATACTGCGAATATAGATGTTATGCTTTGTTTGCAATTGTTTTACGAGTTCGCCGCTGTCTCGTCCTGCCAGCGTGAAAGAGACGATGCCGCTGGCGCCGGGGGCTGGTGTGAGCAGCGTAAGGCCGGGGACGGTTTGCAGTGCCTGGCCGGCGTAAGCATTGAGGGCTGAGATGCGTGCAAACAGCCAGTCATAGCCGACAAAATTTGCCAGCCAGGCCAGGACCGCGCTCTGTCCCGTCAATGCTGCCGTCTGGCGCCCGCCCAGTTCAAAACGCCTGGCGTCGTCGCGCAGTTCCCATTCGATATCTTCCTCATGTTTGATGGAATAGTAGCCCGCGTACGTCGTCGTAACGTAGTGAAGCGATTCCTGCCGCACGTAGAGCGCCCCGGTCCCGTCGGGTCCACATAGCCACTTCTGCATCGGGATGGCGTAGAAATCAACATCCAGTGCTTTGACATCAACAGGAATGGCGCCGGCAGATTGCGCTCCATCGACCAGGACAGGAATACCGTGCTCATGTCCCAGGCGGGCGGCAGTGGCAACATCGAGCACAGCTCCGTTCGTCCAGGTGACGTGGGAGAGGACGATCAGACGGGTGCGAGGAGTAATCAGCGGACTGATCGCTTCGGTAATTGGACGTTTCGCCAGCGGGCCGAGATCGGCGATCCGCAGTGCGATGCCGAAGCGGTCACGCAACTGGTAGAGCGGCGCCAGGGCGCTGATGTGCTCATGATTCGTCGTGATGATCTCGTCGCCTTTCCGCCAGTTGAAGCCGTAGCAGATGATGTTGAGTCCCTCGCCGGTATTATCGGTCAGCGCGATTTCATCCGGGCTGGCATGCAGCAGTTGCGCAACTTTGTTGCGAGTATCGTCCTGGATCGCCGCAATTGCGGAGAGCATCTCCACTCCCAGGCGTCCGTTCCGCCACTCCCGCTCCATGCGGTCCTGCATGGCCCGCACCACACAGGCTGGCAGCGGACCAAACGTGCCGGTATTGAGATAGATGCGTGAAGTCGTGGCCGGCATTTCCTGACGAATACGTTCGATATGCGTAGAATCAGACAAAGGTTAGCTCCTTCTAACAGGAAAATCTCCACAGAAGAAAAAGAAAAGACAGGTGGGCCGGTAACTTGCCGGCCCACTCTCTATCTATTGATATTATTGCATATTTTACAGCGGTATCAACGGATGATCACCCAGGTCAGCCATAGACCGTAGCCGGCGGTTACGACTCCCAGGACTGTGAGCGCGCGGCTCAGCCATTTTTCGGTGCGTGCGGACGGCCCGAAGTCCGTCAGAATGGCACGCATGCCGAGCATGGCATGCGTGGTCACGATGACCAGAAAGAGCACTTCCAGCACGAGAATGATGGGCGTGCGTAAATAGGCCACAACATCTGCAAAGTCGCGCAGACCACCTTTGACAAGGAAGTGGTTTGCGATAAAGTGCAGGCCGAGCAGAAGCACCAGGGCCACGAACACATCCCATGAACCGGGACCGCCGGCCAGCAGGCTCAGCACCGCCAGGTGCAGGTAGAGATAGATGACCAGCCCTATGCCAGTGATGCGATTGAGCGTGTATGCCCACATGCCCGGCCTGCGTTGCCGGACGTCGAACCAGCGCGCGGCGCGGCGTATTCTGGGATAGTCGAGCGTTGGATAGTCAGGAGTCGCCATTGTCACTTTCTCCAGAGTTTTTTCAGACGCCGTACCGCCAGCGCGCGGCGCAGCGCCATAATCTTACCTGCCGGGTCAACGGCCTGTGGGCAGGCTTCCGTACATTCAAAGGTGCTGTGGCAGCGCCAGACGCCGTGCTCGCCATCGGCCAGCGCCAGCAGGTGTGCTGCTTCACGGGCATCGGTGGTTGTGTGGCGGGCGCGATAAATAGCGGCCAGCGCTGCCGGTCCCAGGAATCTATTATCGGCGGCCATCGTTGGGCAGACGCTCATGCAGATCCCGCACTCAATGCAGTTCTCAAAGCGATTGATACTCCCTTGCGTTCAGAAACGTCCCGCCACCGGCGGGACGTTTCTGAACGGGTATCAAGATTTCATACCATGTTGCTTCTCTGAAAGCAACATGGTATGAAGCGGTCCAGATTGTCGGGCAGTTCCACTGTTCTGGCGGGAACGCCGTCGTCGAAGTCGTCAACGGCCAGGGGCAGATATGGCTCGGCGTCGCGGGTGATCACCAGTTCTGAGGCGGACATGCACTGAAAAAAGCCCTGTACGTCCACCACCAGGTCACTGACAACAGGGAAGTTGCGCAGCGGGTCGAGACGTATCGGACGATGCGCGTCCCACACGTCAACAACGCGCGTGATGCAGGCGAGCTTTTCGACCCCATTAATGCGCATGGCGCAGGTGCCGCAGGAAGAGTGATGGCAGGCGCGGCGGAAGGTCAGGCTGTGATCCTGTGTCCAGGCGATGTCGATGGCGTCAAGCACATGGGCGGTGTCCGCTACCTGCACGTTGAAGGTATCGTAAATCCTGCCGGCCCAGGGGCCGGCGGCATTGATTACCAGGTCGGCAGCAATGGTTTCGCTTTTGCCTGTGCGATGATCCCTGATTTTGACGCCTGTCACGTTCTTCCCCGAACATGACAGATCAACGACCTCGCAGTACGTGCGAACGACAGCACCGTTCAGACAAGCCGTCGCCAGAAAGGCGAGGCAGAAGCGAAAAGACTCAAATACGCCATCAGGCACCTGCACAGCGGCGAGCACCTGTGGATTGAGGAAAGGCTCGATGGCGAGCGCGCGTTTGACGAGGATCTCGCGTGCAGGAATATGACAGGCGGCTCAGCCAGCGAGGAAACGCTCTTTAAAAGCCAGGTCCGCCTCGTTGATAGCGACGAAGAGTCCGTCGTTCAACTCCAACAGATCGGGCATGATGCGCCGCAGGATCATGTTCTCGTGGATGCATTCGATAGCGGAAGCTGGATCTGTCACACAATAGCGACCACCGGAATGGAGCAGGCAATGGTTGCGTCCTGTCGTACCCGAAGCCACTTCCCCACGCTCGATGACGGTAACGCGCAGTCCGCGCAGCGCCAGGTCGTGCGCCGTTGCAGCGCCAGTCGAACCGGCGCCAATCACTATGACATGTGGTGCGGACATAAATAACTCCCCTCTTTCAACCCCAACCAGGTTTAGTTCGTTTCAATCCTAACCAGGCTTAGCTTGCGCTTGCTACCATATGTGTAGTATAGCATGAGAGACGGGTTCACACAAGTGTTTACACATATGCATGGGGATCAAAAATAAATATACGTGTAAATAGGTAAACACATGATATAGAGGGAAAAGAGAAAATGCGTATACGTCGTGCAAGGCAGAAAGATGTCTTGGAACTGGCAGAGATAGAGCGGCAGGCGGCTCAGGCTGATGACAGGTCGCTGTTCAGAAGCGAGGCTGAACTGGAAAACTGGCTGGAAGCGATGTGCGTCCAGGGTAATGTGCTGATGGTGACGGATGATGATGATGAGCTGAACCAGTGGGGCCAGGCGGGGACGCTGGAAGGACTGGAAGGTGAGATCGTAGGTTATACCGTCGTAGATATGCAGCGGGAAGCGACTGCTTATCGTTTTGTGTGTGAAGGGGCGGTGCTACCGCAGTACCGGCGACAAAACGCCGGAAATTTACTGCTGGTAGGCGCGTTGAATCACGCGCGCCTGCGGGCAAGCGAATACGAGCATGAGGGCTGGCCCATCTACTTTGATGTGCTGCTGCCCGTTGCCGACCCGGCTGCTGCGCGCCTGGCGGCGAAGCATGAATTGGTGCCGGTTGAGGAGATGGCGCGCTCAGGATTGCAAACGTACCGGCGCGAACTCTAAAGAAAAGAGAGAATTCAACAGTATGGAGCCAGGCGTCGTTGCCCACTAAACTTTGCGAAAATCCGTCTGCACCGTATACGTCCCATCCGGCAGCTTTGCCAGCGTATAGTCGCTGAAGAGGATAGGATCGGTGCGATAGAGACAGAGGTAAACACGCACGGCCAGCTCGCGGATCTCGACCTCGGCATGGGCATCGGCGCGCATCTCGACGAAATGGCGCCAGGCACGCGCGTTGCCGGTTACGACTATCGGCGCCTCGGTCTCATTGGGTAGCAGTGAGC
>JADBKA010000172.1 GCA_014896635.1 Ktedonobacteraceae bacterium | reverse complement strand
CTATGAGACGCTCATCCGTGAGCGCGGGCGTAACCTGAGTGTGGGACAGCGCCAGCTCATCTCGTTTGCGCGCGCGCTGCTGGCCAATCCGCGCATTCTGATCCTCGATGAGGCTACTGCCAATATCGATACGTTCACTGAGGTCATTGTGCAACAGGGATTGCGGCGCCTGCTACGCGGGCGCACGGCTTTTGTGATCGCGCACCGCCTCTCGACGATCAAGAATGCCGACTGCATTGTGGTGTTGCAGAATGGGCAGATCATCGAGCAGGGGACACACTCCGAACTGCTGCAACAGGAAGGCTTCTACGCCACGCTCTATGCGATGGGCTTTAGATCTCAAATTCAGGGCGTATCATCCTGAAGCGATGGTTAAATGTAAACCCTGGAACTATGTGGGCCATTCTGATCCTGCCCCGAATAGGCGGAAGGAATAACAGGAGGGATGCGGAGGATGCTCACCGCATCCCTCTCTCCCCTCTCTCTACTTTGCTCAAAGTGTGAGACGCCGGAGTTGCCAGTAGGTGATCGCCGTCACTAAAGCCGTCAGAACCAGCAAGAGAGTTGTAGTCACAAGCTGCAACGGCCAGAAACGCTCGCCAAAACGTTGATACTCAACGACTGGTGTCACGTGATAGTTATTGAGGCACTGCTTTACCTCTTCTATCTCCTGCACAGAGCCGCCGGCAACGATATAGGGGCCGGTGATTCCCATACAGTTGATACCTTCAACAACTTTTCCATCTGGACCCACATATTTCACCGCGATGATGAGATCTTGAGGGTTGTCACCAAACTTCCCGATGAGATGTTGCTGTTGTATCTTATGGTAATAATCGAGCTGGCTTGAGGGAGGAAGCAGGTGGGGATATCTCATGCTTATCGCGGCCTGGACGAGGAGCAACAGAACAAATGTGACCGCCATCGCCGGCAAGGTGCGACGAAGGAATGTCCCGATCATGACGCCAACCATCAGGCTGAACAGCGCGTTTGCCACCGGCACGCTGCCTCGTATCATGAATGTCCGCCAGGGCGAGAAGGCAATCTCGTCTTGAATCCCCCCCCCACCAGGTCGTGATCCAGGAGAGCAATCCGAAGCCGATGAGAGTAATGCCCCCAATCATCACCAGTTTGATACTCAACCAGCGCGTAGGCGATGTACTCTGGGTCCAGGCAAAGAGATGTGTACGCTGATCATATTCTCTTGGCAATAAGGGCGCACCGAGAAACACCCCGATGAGCAGTGGCAGCCATGGTAACAGCATCTCCGCTAGCGAGCGCCACGACACTGTACTGCCAGGAATAATCATGAGGCCGCAGGGGATATAGTCAGCGGAGGTATCATAACAGTGTGTAAAGTGATGCTGTTGCAGTGCTGCATTCAATGTATTTGCATCTAACACAAAGGCAAAGCATAGAGCAACAAGAAGGACAATACCGATTCCGATTGCTACACGATAGTGTCGCCAGGTAAGCCAGATCATAAGAGAACCTCTTTCGTTAATTGGATTGGGTGAAGTTGTGGATGAGAATGCTCTTGTACACGGAACACGGCAGCCGTGAAGTCAGGTAGGCCAGCACAATATCTTCGAGTGAAGCGTCCTCGATCTGCCAGGCAGGATCAGTGATAGGAAGCGTTGTCCGCACCAGCGCGCTACTTTGTCTTCCAACATGGCTTGCCTGGATGATTGTATGAGATTGTGCCATTGCCTCAAAGCCTTCACGTGGGCCGATGAGTCGTTTGTGCTGTTCTCTCATCTGTTCCATGCGTTCGGCGAGTTTTACCTGAGAAGGGGTGAGGATAATGACGTAATCGCAGATGTTTTCCAGGTCAGAGACACTATGGGATGATATGACCGCTGTAAGAGGTTGTTCCACAGCCGCGTCCATCAAGATTTTGATGAGTTCTTGCTTCGCAAGAGGATCAACATGAGCAAAAGGCTCATCCAGGAAGAGGATCTCCGGTCTTTTGGCGAGAGCCATGACCAGGGCCATCTGTGCCTGTTGCCCGCCTGAGAGCTTGCCGACAGCCTGTTGCAAAGGGAGCTTGAGACGTTCGACGGATGCGTGAGCGCGTGCCTCATCCCAGCGTGGATTCAGTTTTTTCCCCAGCATGAGCGTCTCGCCGACGGTGAAGTGCCGGTAAAGTGAGCGCTCTTGCGAGACGAAACCGATATGTGGGAGGAGCGTTGCGATGTTTCGTGAAGAGATACCCAGAACGTCTATGGTTCCCTCGGTTGGCTTGAGCAAGCCGACTGCGAGGTGCAGCAAGGTAGTTTTTCCTGCCCCGTTAAGCCCAATCAACCCTGCAATGCATCCTTGTGGGATGTGTAAAGTGCAATTGCGCAAGGCCCAGTAATTACCATAACACTTGCCAAGCCGGTTCGCTTCCAATGCATTGATCATAAAAGCTCCTTTGTGAGGGATTTGGGTGTCTCACCAGGAGAACTGGGAGAGCAAAGAGATATACAGGTTCATCAAACGTTTCTCTCTTCAGGTAGTGTGTGCCGTCCTTTCCTTTTGCAGATGGTGGAGCGTGTCAGAAAAGAGTGCCGAGATGCTCTCGGAATCCCAACCGGTGGCGAATGCTCTCCGTAGCCATTGGGCCAATTCCTCGCGTAAGGTTTCCTGCTCGGCAGAAGACGAACTGGCAAGACTCTTGAGAACGAACGTTCCAACCCCAGGGCGGCTTTCGACGAGTCCTTCGTGCTCCAATTCCCGATAGGCTTTGAAGACAGTGTTGGGATTGATTGCGATCTGTGTAACGACCTCTCGTACGGTTGGCAACTGATCCCCCGGTTGAAGTAAACCGAGCCGCAATGCCCGCTTTACCTGCTGCACTAATTGCATATACGGGGCCACCCCGGTGCGTTTTTCTAAGTGAAATTCAATCATACTCCAGTCTCGCCATTTCACTAAAGTATTAAATAACTAGGAACATAGTAGAAATATAGTAGAGACAAGGAAAATTGTCAAGTGCTGAAACATCTCATTATCGGCCAGATGTAGAGATGTAGAAATCTGTCTGGCGCCTGGCGCCTGGTGCCTGTAAAATAGGCCCGGCAGAAGAGCTAATTTCTGCCGGACCCGGACCAGAACTGCGCGGTGGTAGGTATAGGTGCGCATCGGGGCAACCGCAATAGTTAACAACTATGGTATAATTGGATCAGGTAGTGCAGTAAAACGGCGAAAAGCGATGAAGGAGTAAAAAGGAGTAAAGAGATGTCTCCTGGCGAGCTTTTGCAAGCGAAACGTGAGGACATCCTTCGTATTGCGAGTAAGCGCGGTGTCTCCAATATACGTGTTTTTGGATCTGTTGCTCGTGGCGAAGCCGATGCGAAAAGCGATATAGATCTATTAGTGGATCTGGAGCCAGGGCGCAGCCTTTTCGATCTTGGGGGACTGCTGATGGATTTACAGGAACTACTTGGCCACAAAGTAGATGTTGTAACAGTGCGGGGTCTGCGAGAGCGTATTCGAGAGCGCGTCTTGAAAGAAGCCATTCCGTTGTGAGAAATATATCTGAGCGATTGCGAGATATTCAGGACGCTATCATACGCATTATGAAGTATAGCCAGCTTGGGCGATACAGATATGATCATGACGAACTGGTACAGACCTGGGTTGTTCACAATCTCTATATTATTGGTGAAGCAGCACGCGCTATTGCCAGCGAATTTCCAGACTTTAAGAATCAGCATCCAGAGATAAAATGGACTGAAATCATAGGCATGCGAACTATTCTTGCTCACAGATACTTCGATGTCGATCCAGATGCGCTGTGGGAAGCGGTCAATCGAGATCTTCTGATTCTGAAACAGAGCATTGATGCAATTCTGGAAGAGAACGCGGAGTAGGATTCATACTCCCTTGCGTTCAGATGGGCAAGATGCTTGCGCATCTTGCCAGTCCCGCCGGTGGCGGGACGGATCTCGAACGGGTATCAAGATTTCATCCCATGTTGCTTTCAGAGAAGCAACATGGGATCAGGCGGTGTTACAGAGCGAGAACAGCCTTAGGAGGGCCAGGGGTGTCTCTCGTCTTTCTTTTTGTCGGTTAGAAGGTGATGAGCGGCTTGAGCACGCCATCGAGCTTTTTATCCATGATCTCAAAGGCGCGGTCCAGTTGCTCAAACGGGAAGGTATGAGTCGTCAGCCGCGTAGGATCGACGCGCTTATTCCTGAGCAGGAGCAGCAGGCGCTCCATGCGCAGGCGACCGCCGGGACACAGACCTGTCTTGATGGTCTTCTCGGCCATGCCGACACCCCAGTCCAGGCGTGGAATATGCACAAACTCGCCCTGGCCGTGATAGCCGACGTTGGAGATCGTGCCGCCGGGTTTCGTGACCTTGATGGCCTGCTGGAAGGTGATATCGGCTCCCAGCGCCTCGATGGCGGTATCGACGCCCTGCCCGCCGGTCAGCGAGAGAATCTTCTGTACCACATCTTCCTTTGTGAAGTCGGCGATCTCATCGGCTCCATAGAAGCGGGCGAGTTCCTGTCGCTTGGGAATGGATTCGACGGCGATAATCAGGCCGGCGCCGCGCAGTTTTGCGCCTGCCGTCGCCATCAGGCCGACCGGTCCCTGTGCAAAGACGGCAACGGTGCCGCCGATAGGAATGTCGCCGTTCTCGGCGCCCATGAAACCGGTGGTCATCATATCGGCGCAATAGACTGCTACCTCATCGGGCACATCATCGGGAATGTGAGCCAGGTTGGCATCGGCCTCGTTGACATGGAAGTATTCGGCAAACACGCCGTCTTTGGTATTGGAGAATTTCCAGCCGCCCAGCGCGGTCCCCGATTGTGAGGAGTGCCCGGCCTGCGAGGCGGGATCGCCCCAGTCGGGAGTGATGGCTGCGACCAGCACACGCTCGCCCGGCTTGAAGAGCTTGACGTTGCTGCCCACCTCATGTACGATGCCCACCGCTTCGTGACCCAGCGTGAGATTCTCGCGCGGGCCAATCGCTCCATGCACCGTATGCGAATCCGAAGTACAGATCAGCGCCCTGGTTGTCTTGATGATGGCGTCATCCGGGCCGGGTCTAGGGATGGGTTTCTCCATAAAACCGACCTGACCGATGGACTTCATCACGAATGCTTTCATACTACCGTTTCCCTTCTCTGCTTTGTATCTCTTTGTAACATCATCGTAACATCATCCGTACTTTCTATGAGTGTCCCTGCTCTCTTCTTGCTCGCCTCGCCAGAACTGGTGAATTTAGCCAGGAAGTAGCGAGCGGTGATCATCTTTCACCTGCTGTCCTCTCCTCTGTGTCCATAACAGGACACGACTATCTGGTGGCCAGCGAGACAGGAACCAGGGTTAGATCCCTGGTTATTCCAGGGATGCCCATGCCAGAAGTTGGCAGAGCGCGCATCCTCAAGAGAGTGCATATGAGATTGTAGATGCCTGCTTCAGAGCAGGGCGTTGTTCGTCATCCTGTCACAGGATAGCTCGCCAGGCTCACAAATCTCTCACAGAACGAGCCAGCGTTGACACAAACTGTTCACAGTTTCTCGATCATTGGTTTTGATATAATACATCAAATAATTTTCCGTCGCAAGCAAAAAAATGGCAGAGTGGCAAAACGGAGATGCGCGCGCGCACTCATCAGAGGCTGGTACCCTGGCCTCCGCTGGCTTTCGCTGGACCCCGCTCAGCACCAAGCTTGTGTTGCCGCGCATTCATCCTTCGCTCATCACACGCGAATCTTTGCTGGTGCGGCTAGACGCCTGCTTCGATTATGCGTTGACACTGCTGGTCGCGCCAGCCGGCTTCGGAAAGACAACGCTTGTCAGGAATTGGGCTGCTGCTCGCAGGCAAGACGATGAGCAGAAAATTGTGGCCTGGATATCGCTGGATGCCGGGGACAACGATCCGTTGCGTTTCTGGCGCTACGTGGCTGCTGCCTGCCAGCACTTTGATCCTGCCCTGAGCGCGGCGATACTGGCAGAACTACAACTACCACAAAGATTGTTCTCTCCGGCAGACGAGTCACGCTTTGAGTATATGCTGACCAGGCTGATCAACGGCCTGACAGAACTGCGCAGTCACGCTGTCCTGATACTGGACGACTATCATACGATTACCTCTCCTCAGATCCATAAATCCGTGTCCTTCTTCCTTACCCATCTGCCGGCAAATGTGCATGTAATGGTCCTCTCGCGCAACAGGCCCCCGTTTTCGCTGGCTCACCTGCGTGCACATGGAGATGTGCTCGAAGTCAATGCGGCTGATCTCTGCTTTACGCTGGAAGAGACGCGCGCATTTCTCTTGCAAGCTCTCCCATTTGCTCCAACCGAGGAAATGATTCAGCGTCTGCAAGCCCGCACCGGTGGATGGATCGCCGGACTCAAGTTGATTGCCCTTGCTTGGCAAGGGAGAGCAAAGGCGGCAGACGGCACAGAGCTGCCCGCAGAACTGTTTGGAACTCCTCACGCCGGCTATCGACCGCTTCAGAGCTACCTGGTGCATGATGTGCTCGCATCGCAGCCTGAGCATGTACAGATCTTTCTGTTGCAGACGAGTATCCTCAGCCGCCTGACAGGAGATCTCTGCGATGCCGTTACGGAAGGTAGCGGGGGCGATGCGCTGCTGGCTCAACTGGAACAGGAGGGCCTCTTCCTGGAGGCGCTTGATGAGACCGGACAGTGGTATCACTATCATGCACTCTTTGCCGAGGTTATGCAGCAGGAGGCGCGCCGTCATCTTGGAGAGGAGGCGCTGCGTGCCTGCGCTACCAGAGCAAGCGCCTGGTACGAACAGCAAGGTATGCCTGCGGAGGCGATTGAAGCGGCTCTGCAAGCGCGAGATAACGCGCGCGCTGCCGCGCTGATCGAGCAGCTCTGCAAGCCGCTCGGCGCTCGTTATGAACACGGTACACTGCGCCGCTGGCTAGAGCAACTGCCTGAAGCGGTCTTACAGGAGCGCCCGGCCCTCTGTTTTCTGTATGCCATAGCCCTGCTGTTTACCCAGGACCGCTACGCGCCGGCAACCAGAGAGCGTCTCGAAGTCTTTCTCCAGATGGCCGAGCAGCGCTGGCGCAGCGAAGGCAAACAGCGGGAACTCGGTATAGTGTATGCCTTTCGTTCGGTAATTGCCTGGTGGCAACAGGACTACGCAGAGTCGTTTGCGGCTGCAAAACAGGCGCTTGCGTTGCTGTCTGAAGAAGACCTGGCTTTTCGCGGCATGAGCCTGATGCACCTGGCAATGGAAGAGATTTTTGCTGGCAAACTCACCGCTGCTCGCCAGGCCATCACACAGGTGCGTATGCTCAGTAGCGCCTCTGGTTACTATCATCTGATGGCCGCTGCAACTCTCAGCCTGGGTAATATCTGTGTCGAGCAGGGAGAACTCCACCAGGCAGCCCAGATCTATCAGCAGGTGCTGGCAGATGTCTCTGAGAGAGTAAATATGCTTGATGATAGAGCCTATGCGCTGCTTGGCCTGGCCGCGCTCTATTATGAATGGAACGATCTGAAAACTGCCCGGCAGTATGTGTCAGAGGCGCTGGCAATCAGCGAGCAGGTAAAGATAGAGGATCTCCAGGTACGCGCTGCTCTAATGATGGCGCGGGTACTGCAAGCATCGGGGGAAGGCGCTCAGGCCCGGCAGCATCTCCACAGGCTCATCGCTCGCACGAAGAAGCAGCGTTTTCTCCGTGAGCTGCTGCACGAGCAGGCTCGACTCGCCCTGCGCCAGGGCAATCTGGCCGCAGCCCGGCGCTGGGCCGCTGCCCGTACGCAGTATGGCGAGGAGAACAGGCGCTTGCAGCAGAGCCAGGAGGCGCTGCTGCTGGCGCGACTCGCTCTTGCGCAACATGATATACAGAGTGCGTATACTCTGCTTCAGGAGTTGTTGCCAGAAGCGCGCGAGATGGGACAGACCAGAATCGAGCTGGAGACACTGCTCCTCACCGCTCTGGCCTGCCAGCAGAGTGATCCAGCACAGGCCAGAAAGACGCTGCTCCAGGCGTTGCAACTGGCGCAACCTGAAGAATATCAGCGCCTCTTCTTAGATGAGGGAGAAGCGGTGATAGCACTGCTGCGCACTGTGCTGTCCGAAATACGCGATGAGCCATTATTCTCCTATGTGCGCACTCTTCTGACTGTTGCCAGCGATGCCGATGCTCATGGTGCTACTGGCGCGCATGCTGATGCGGCCAGTCTGTCCCCTGGTACAGAGCTGCTCACACCACAGGAGCGCCGTGTGCTGCGTCTGCTGGCCGCCGGTCGCTCCAGGCCAGAGATCGCGCGCGAACTGGTCGTCTCTGTCAACACGGTCAGGACGCAGGTGAAGCACATCTATCGCAAACTCAACGTGAGTAGCCGAAAAGAAGCCTATGATGCGGCCCGCAGATTGCGGTTGCTCTGACCTTCCTGAAATCACCCTCCTGATCACCCGTTTCGGGTGATATCATCCCCTCCTATCCCTTCGTACATGGCAGTGAGAGATGGAAAAATGAGAAAGTTCTCATCGTTGCATCTCGGATACATCTATACATTACAATGCTCAACGATAAATCAGGAGGGAGAATTCTTATGTTGAGAAAATGGCTACTAGTCCTATTGACCTGTAGCCTCATCACTGTAGCCGTAGTGGCATGCAGTGGCAAGCGGGACGGCGGAAATAATACCGGTTCTGGTCCTGCTACGGGCAACGAAGCAAATACTGTGCATATGAATAACAGCAATTTTGTGCAATCTTCCATCACTATCAAAAAAGGAGAAAGCCTCACGCTGGTTTCCGATACCGCTGTGCCGCATATCATTGCCAACGGGACATGGGAGAACGGCACGCCAAAACAGACCCGTGAGCCGGGCGCACCGGACGTCAAGAATGTGCAGATCAACGGCAACGGTTCAGGGACCATCGGGCCTTTCACTACTGCCGGCACTTTCAAACTTTACTGTACGATCCATCCGGGCATGAGCCTGACAGTCACTGTGCAGTAAAAAAAGATCTGAAGAGAGAAAGTAAACAAAGGAAGAGAAAACATGCGTACAATCGCCCGGCCTCATCCTGTTATTCGCGGACTCCAGTTTGTCTATGTGTTTCTGGCCTGGCTCTATGCGCTGGGCCTGGCCGTGCAGGTCTACCTCGCGGGACTGGGGATTTTTTCTTCAAGCACCTGGTTGGAAACTCATGCTGCACTGGGGCATAGCCTGTTTTTCGGCACCATTCTGGTCCTGATCCTGGCGGCGGTCGCCAGGTTCCCACGTGCCATCATTCTCTTGAACGTGCTGCTCTTTGTGTTAGTCTTTGTGCAGGTCAGCCTGGTCACATGGGTCTATGTCTTTCACCTGCCTCCGTTGACTGCACTTCACCCGGTTAATGCTTTGCTGCTCTTCTTCACAGCCATCATTACGGCATACCGGGCGTACCGCCACGTCATGGCGAGCAGAGGGGCGGAGACGGAGAGTGGCCCGTCTCTGGGCAGCAAACGGGAGCAGGGAGCTAATATGGCGGAGAGCCAGAGCATCTCGCACTAAAAGATGCACCCGGAGGAGATGGGAGAAAAAAGGAGAGTAAAAAAATACCGGGCAAACCTGGAGAAGATTTCTGTCTTTCAAGCGGGTATACTCTGTAGCAAGACGAAAAGGGAACGTTTCGGTAACGTTTGAGAAACGGCTGGTGTAGTAGAATGTAGGGAGAAAAACGGCAAAGGGAAGAGAGGCTGATGGACCAGATATCAACGCAGCAAAGAGAACCACGAGGCTTTCCCCGGCAGTTTATGCCGCTGCTGTGGATCATCTTGCCGAGTGTGTGGTGCAGCTTGCTGGGAGTGAGCATCAGTGCGTTCATCTCCACGCAAGGGAAGGGATACTTTTTCCTCTTTGCCATCCTGTTGCTCGTCTTTTCAGCCGTGATAGGGACAGCCTTCTGGCTCTTCAGCAGTCGGGAGCGCCTTTACAAAGCGTGGCAGATCTTTTCCTATATATTCAGCGGATTTGCCATCCTTTCCGCGG
>JADBKA010000171.1 GCA_014896635.1 Ktedonobacteraceae bacterium | reverse complement strand
AGTCGCAGTGGACGTAACCGAATTTTTTGCATAGCTTATTTTATCGCAATTTGAACAGCGAGCGTCCAAGCCAGCCCAATCCTCCCAGTGCCGCGAAGAGTTCGAGCGTACTGACGTTTGCAGCCACATGATCGGGCGATACCAGGTAAAATGCACCAATTTTCGCTGTGGCGGCGATCAGGAAGAGGCCCAGGCCAATCCAGGCCGGCAGCGTAGCGAGCAGCAGAGCACGTTGCCAGCCGCGACAGAGAAAGCCTATCGCGGTGGGCAGCAGGTAAAGCAATGCCGTGATCACTGGCGCGAGCATCGCTGGAAAGGGACCATAGAGTGCAGCAGAAGGCGATTGCGGCAGCAGACGTGTCCATAACTGTGCCGGAACGAGCGCCAGCGTGACCAGTGCAGTTTCTATCGCCACCAGGCAAATAAGCAGCACAGTAGTAATTTTTTCGTACTGCGTCGCCCGACCGGCGAATTTTGTCTTCTCGTTAGTGAGTAACATAGCGGAGACCTCTCTTGAATTATGCTCGCGGGATGGAGAGCAAGCCCATTGCGTATTTCATCAGCAGAATGTGGCGTACAGCGTCATCAATACGCTGTTGCGTGATCGTACCCGCGTTCATCGCCTGTTTGATACCGTCGATCATCATTGCCAGTTCGCCGGGCGTGCTGGCTCCCATCAACAAGTCGGCTCCTGCCTCGATGGAGAGCGCCGCCGCCTGGCCGGGTGTGTAGGCACTGGTCACGCCTGTCATGGTCAGGCTGTCAGTCATGACCACTCCCTGAAAGCCCAGGTCGTTGCGCAGGATGCCCTGAATCACTGCCGGGGAGAGCGAAGCCGGTTTCGTGCTATCCACTGCATCAACAATTTCGTGCGTGACCATGACAGCGTGAACGTTCCCCTGCTGAATTAGTGCGCGATAGGGCGCCCAGTCGATCTTTTCCAGTTCGGCGCGTGATCGTGCCAGGTGCGCGATTCCTTTATGCGGGTCAACCACTACGCTACCCAGGCCGGGAAAGTGCTTGAGCGTTCCAATGACTTTGCCACTTTGCTGTAACCCTTGCAGGTAGGCTGAAGCCATGCTGGTGACGGTCGCCGCATCCCGCCCGTAGGCGCGCAGGTCGTTGTGGATCTCGGATGCATCGGTCGTATCCACGTCAACAACCGGGGCCAGATTCACGTTGATGCCATAGCTCTGAAGATCCTGCGCATCCTGAAGGCCCGCAGCCTTCGCTTTTGCGGGGTCGCGCGTCTCGCCAATAGCTGCCGCCGCCGGGCGCGGACCATCCAGCTTCTCCAGGCGATTCACGTAGCCGCCTTCCTGGTCAATAGACACGGCCAGAGGGAGAAGTTTGCTATTGTTCTGCATCTGCTGAATAAGCTGCTTTAATTGTGTTTTATCCACGATGTTGCCGTTTGAAGCAAAAATAAGTACAGCTCCTACGTTGTATTTGCTGATCATTGTATGCAGGTCAAACGAGTAGTCAGGGCCTAGAAACTGAATGAGCATCATCTGACCAAGCTTTTGATCGAGCGTCATATTCTGTATAATAAGATTAACGTATTGTTGTGGCGTTACTGGCGTTTTTGTGGCAGTGCCTGCCGTCGGTGTTTTCTGCAAGCGATGATTGAGCGTATTCAAAAGATCGGCATTTGTGCTGCTGGTGCTGGAGCCGAGTGTGTAGGCCCAGCCGTGCGGTCCGAGAAATTGTGTAGCTCCTGAAGCCAGCGCGTGAAAGATCACGATACTGAGTAGAAGGAGGGCGAAGAGCGTTTTTTTCCTGGTCATGAGTAGTGAGGGTTGTAAAGTGTCGAGCAAGAGAGTAGGCTGAGAGCTGAGTTCCCTGGCTGATGGGGTCGCTGCGGATAATTCCTGTTGCTCGGGGATAGGTGTCTGTGGTAAAGTTGCTTCCAGCATTTTTTCTCTCAATGTGTTATCCTGAGAAGCTGGCGCTGGCATAGCCGCTATACATTGTGTTTCGAGAGATGCCAGTGTTTCTTTGCTGAGATATTCAATCTGTGCTTTGTGCCAGCCAGGGGAAGAGGCTACCGGTGGGGGCTGTGCCTCTTCCGGCCCTCCGGGTGGCCTGACCGTCGTCTGCTGATTGCTGTTGTTCAGTGTATTGTCTGGCTGCCTTTGCCGCGATGCTTCAGAATGATACGAATTCGATTTCATCAAATAGTTCCTTCCAGAAGATGCGAGAATAGTGTCATCAATAATTTTTGCAAGAGTAAAAAATAGGGACTGCTCCATCTTATGAACGTCTTACAGACAAGAGTCGTAACAGGTATGCGCGCAGGGTCGTTGGTCCTGCCTGTTCACGCCTTTTTCCTGCTTGTTTACGCCTTTAAAGTAGGCTATACTATTGCTACCTGCTCTCAACAGCGGTCTACAGAACAACACAAGGCAGAAATGCACGGTACAAGGGTAAGGGGACAGGAATGCCCACCACTGCACGCGAAGATATGATACAACATGCCATGTCGCTGCGATTAGTTTCTAGCTTTATTATAGGACTTTGTGTAATGCTTGCTCTGACACTGGTAGAGGCGGGTGTTATACTTCTATTGAATCCTCTGCATCTTCCCGGCACCTTCGTCAGCCGCGTTGCCGCACTGCCCGGCGTTGTTACTCATACACCTCTGTTGCTGCTACCGCCTGTTGAATTGTTTGGTGCCTGGATTACTGTGCTGTTGATTGAGAGGCCAATCGCGCTGTTCTCCTATCTCCGCGCCGTGCATAACGAGCAGGCGGAATATCACCAGCTCTATACGCCGCTTAAGGCACTCACTAATATTCGCCACGCGGCGGAGTATCAGCAAGATGCGGCTTCACCAGTCGTCACAGTGGAAGAGCAGGTTTCCATTCTTGATCTGATTCAGCAACAGCACAGCCATCAGCTCATTCTGGGTGTTCCTGGTGCGGGCAAAACGATGGCCTTGCGCGTTTATCAATATGAGGTGACTGCTCGCCCACTACAACTGGTAAGAGAGCGTGGGCAGATTCCGGTCTACGTACCGATGAAGAATTATAGCCTTTTTCTGAAGCAGCAGGCATTGCTGGCGCCCGCTGGCGCTCCGGTGGAGGCAACGGAGCAGGGAACGATTCTCGATTTTCTCTCCCAGAGCGATCTGCCGGGGATGGTCGCGCTCCGGCCTCATCTGGGGAGCCTGTCGAAGCAGGGGCGACTGCTTTTTCTCTGTGATGGTCTCAATGAAGTTGATAGTAACTACCTCACTCGTGTTAGCGAGGAGCTGGTGGGCTGGATGCGCGATACGCAAAATCGCCTGGTGATGACCTGCCGCGAAGTGGACTACCGCGAGCAGCCGGATTTTGTGCAACTGGTAGAAGAGGGGCGGGTCACGTGTGTGACGATCTATCCGCTCCAGCCTGAGCAGGTCAGCGAGTTCGTTGAACGCTATGTGGAGCGGCAGGATCAGCACTGGCGACATACTGCCGGGCAGATTCTCCAGGTGATTGATCGCAGTCGTCTGCGCTATCACTGCACCAATCCGATGATGCTTTTCACCTTGATGGGCATTATTGATAAGATCGGCGTCGAACGCGGCAAGCAGATTGATACGCGCGGGCGCCTGCTGCGCGAGTACGTGCGGCAATTGATTGCCTATGAGCAGCGCCAGCCTCGCTGGAACCGGCTGGCGCCCGATGGACGCGAAGTGGTGCGCTTCTTGAGCGAAGTGGCCTGCGCGGCACGCTGGGCCAACGACCGTAACGCGATCCAGTTGCGCGTCTCCTCGCCAGTAGTGCCGGGCAGAAAAGGGGTGGCGCGGATGAACTTCGACGAACTGGCCGATGAGCTGCGCTTCTGGCTGGATGAGCACCCGGCGCAGGGACCTTTTGAAGAGGATGGCCCGGCGAGTGCTGAGACTTATGAAGATCTGCCGCAACTTTTGCAGTTTGCGATCAGTGCGGCGCTCATCGAAATCAGCCCCGGCGGTGTTCTCAGCTTTCGCCACGAACTGATCGCCGAGTATTTCGTCGCCGAATACTTTGCAATGCAGGAGAAGCAGCGCCAGTATCAGGCCACGACGGCTATCCGCGAAGAATTGCTGGAGAATGTGGGCCGCTGGAGCGAACCCGTCGCTATCTGGGCGGGTCTGGTTGACGATCCGCTGGCGCTGGCCGAGCGATTCGGCGAGCTTGGTCGGAGCAATCCCGCCTATGTCTTGCAGTCACTGGCGCTCGGCCTTGTCTGCGTCGGGGTGCTCTGGGCGCCGCCGCAGGCCGAAGTGCAGCGTACAGTCGTGCTGCCCGCCAGCATCGAAGATGCGCTCTCTATTGCTGTGCGCAATCGCGCGGCTCGTGAGGAACTGGCGCGTATCTTCACACGCTGTGCCGAGGAAGGCGGTCAGGAAGTCTATCGTTCGCTGCTGCCCCTCTTGATGGTAGATGGTGTTGACGAACTGCTGGTCTTGCTCGATCAATCACTTGTACCCGATATGCTCTTTGCACAGTTGCTCGATGCGATTGACAATGTTGCCTACGAGGCGCAGGTGAAACGTCTGACGCGCGTGCTTGGCCGCTTTGGCGCGCCGGTGATCAGCCGGGCCAGCCAGTTATGCCTGCCTGCTCCTGAGCGCAGCACGCGACTGAGAGCTGCGGCTGTCAATATTCTGGGTGGAACGCACGATGCGCGCGCGGTCGAGCCGCTGGTCGCCCGCCTCGCCGATACCGACATGTTTATCGTCGAGCGGGCAACCAATGCGCTCATCCGCCTGGGACCAGATCTGGCGCTTAATCATGTGATCCAGATGCTCGTTGAGCGTACTGTGAACCCTTTCCTGCTGCGTATTCACTACGCTGCCTTACTGATTCTGGGCCGCTTCCTTGATGAGCAAGATGTACGGCGGCAACTCTCGTTGATCCAGTTCCAGCATGTGCTGGAAGCCGTTATCCCCGTACTGACCTCAAACTACGAGACTGAGCCTGAAGTGCAGCAACTGGCCCGCGAGATCCTGGTACGGCAGGCACAGCGCACTACTGGCGCCGGTACCCTCGATCACCGCTGGGAGCGTGTGATCGAGGCGCTTGTCAGCTATCTCCCCTCAGAGAACGAGACAGCCGTGCGCAACGTCATCCAGGCATTGCAGGAAATCGGCGAGGCTGCTACTCCCCGCCTGCTCGATCTGCTCGATCGTGCAACAGGGGCGGTGCGTATCCGCGTCCTGGCGATCATCAAAGCGGTACGCGATGTACGCGCTCTGCCGCATCTCCTGCGCATGGTAGGTGATAGTTCGCCTGTTGTAGAGCAGCATGTCACCGAGGCACTTTTGCTCTACATTCCTGAGTGCATCTCAGGTCTGATCGACCTGGTATTGCAGAGCACAGACGAGAAGGTAGCTGAGCGAGCCGCGGCGATCCTGCGCGCGATTGGCGCGCCGGCTGTGGAACCGGTCACGCAGGTGCTCTTCAAGGTTGTGCCGGGGCGTACACGCTTGCTGGTGCAGATGCTGGAGCAGACACACGATGCACGCACTGTGCCGGCTCTGACGACGCTGCTGCGCCAGCCGGATCTGGAACCCCTGCTGGTGGTCGCTGTTGTGCGTGCCCTCAGTCGTTTCTCTGATGAACGGGCAGTTCCGGCGCTATTGACGCTGCTCGAATCGACGAATCCACAGATTTATGATGAGGCGGCGATTGCCCTGAGCCAGCTCGGTTCCCTGGCTCTGAGCCGGCTGGTAGCTGTGCTTGACGTGCAGGAGAAAGCTGGACAGGCTTCCCCTCTCACACAGCGCGTGCGCCGCGCTATCCTGGGCATGGTGCCGTTTCCTGGCGAGCAGTTAATAGAACTGCTGGAGGGCGCTACCGAAGCGCAGATCCGGCAGGTGATGGAGATCTTCAAAGCAGAGGGACCAGACGCGGCCCTGGTGCTGGCCCGCCATCTTTTACATCCGCAGCCGCACCTGCGCGACGCTATTCGCCTGACGCTGAGCGAAATGCCCGGCGCACTGGTTGTGCCGGCTCTGCTTGAAACTCTGCGTATACCACAGCTCTACCCCGTTGCCAGTACACTACTGCTCAACTATCCCGACGCGGCTATCTCACCACTGGTTGAGTTACTGGCCGAGCAGGAGCGAGGGGATATCGCGGCTCAGATCCTACCGGCGTTTGGCTCGCGTGTACTGAGACCACTGATTTCGGGATTGGATGATCAGCGTGGTATGGCGCGCGAACGAGCGATGCACATTGTAGTCACGCTGGTGCGCCAGAGCGAGGATACGTTGAGCATCCTGCGAGAAATTGTGCGGCTGTTCTCGCCGTCACTGCCAGTGCGGGCGCGCGATGTGCTGCTGCGTGTGCTGACGAGTGAACTGGCAGATGTGAGCCTGCCAGCACTGCTGGAAGGACTCGAAGATGCGCACATGCTCGATGATGTGGCCGAGGCATTCGTCCTGCTTTCACGCCGGCCCGCTCAGCAACAACAGGTGCTGGACAGGCTTATCCAGGCACTGTACAACGAGCATAGCCGGCGCGGCGCTGAAGTCGCTCTTGCACACATCGGCGCGCCAGCGGTTGCATCTGTAGGTGAGTTGTTGACCGATCCCCAACCGGCTGTGGCGCAGGCCAGCCGGGAGATCCTGCGCGCGATAGGCGTGCCGGCTCTGGGTTATATCTGGATGGCCTATAGTGATACAACGCACCCGACGCGGCGCGAGGCTGCCAGAGAACTCTTCCAGAGCATGCACACCGATGTCATCAAGGACGAGTTGATTGCTCGCCTGCTCAGCGATGAACCGGATAACGTCGCTATGGCCGTTTCGCTACTGCTTGAGCGTATCCACGATGAGGCGGAGAAACGCTATGCGGACCGCGAGATGATTCCGGTGCTGATCGAGTACATCCAGGCGCATGGAGTTGAGCGTACCAATCTGCGCGTCATCGCCATGCTGCTGCTGCTGGATGAACGCCTGGTCATCAATCCGCTGATCCAGAGTCTGGAAGAGGCACCGGAGCGCCACCAGCAGTTGCTCTCTGTGTTGTGGCTGCTCGGTGAAGAGGCGCAGCAGGCCCTGCTGGCGGTGTTTGCAGATGCAGATGTCCCCGCTCGACTGCGCGCCGAGGCCGCTGCACTGCTCGGTATGATGGCAGTGCCAGAAGGCATCGAGGCAGAAGCTCAGAAACTCAGCGAGTATGGCCTGGCTCTCTCTGCCGGGCGTACCGGCTCACTCCAGGCACCTGAACGGCTGACAGTGGCTCTACATGCGCTTGGTGGTCTACTCGCCGGCGGCTACTGGGATGCACGCAGGTTACAGGAGTTGCGCGCCGCCAGTCCTGCCGGCAGCGCGGTACGCGAACTGTTTAGCATCTTGCTAGGATGGCGCTACGAGCCACAGTTTGAGAAACTGCGCAATGAATTGCAGAAAGAACGTGAAGAACATAAAAAGCAAGCTATGGAACTGATGGCACGCATCGTGGCTGATCAGGAGCGCATCCAGGAGCTTGACCGTGAACTGGAGAAGGAACGCGAAGAGCATGGCACCCAGAGCGATGAGCTAAAGCGGGCGTTGCAGGATAACGAGGCGCTGAGACGGGAGCTTGAACAGGCTGTGCAAGAAAAGGGTGTGCAAAATACGACAATTGAACAGTTGATTCAAGAGAGGGATAGCTTGCTTGCGAACTTCAATCAACTGCTGCAAGAGAAAAATATGCTGAGTGCTCGCCTGGACCGCGCGCTACGGGAGAGGCAGGTCCTGGAAGAACAGAATGAGCGCCTGATCCAGCAGTTCAATCAACCCCATGCCCGCTAGGGAGAGGTTTTTGCAGAAAGAAATCTTTAGAGGATATGTCTATGGCTGTCGAACGACATGAGCGGTATCAGCGCCTGAAGTTGTTGGGGAAGGGCATGATGAGTGTTGTCTGGCTGGCACATGACACGCTTTATCAGGATCTGGTCGCGCTGAAAATTATGACAACGATTGCTGAGGATGACCAGCGCAATCGCAAGCTACGCGAGCGTTTTCACCGCGAGATAGAGATTGCCAGCAGCCTGTATCACCCTCATATCCTGCCGATTATCGACTACGGTTCCATGCTGTATGAAGGACGGTCTGTTCCTTTCCTGGTCTCCCCTTATATCCCTGAGGGGTCGCTGGCAGAATTGATTGAGGAGCGTCCCCCCTGGCTCTACTGGTCGTTAGCTCAGACTGCCGATGCCATCAACCAGGCGGCTGAGAGTCTGTGGTACCTGCACACGCGGCACCCACAGATTGTCCACCAGGATGTGAAACCGGCGAATTTCCTCTATCATTCGGTGCAGAGCGAGCGGCGAGCCGTTTATCTCTACCTTTGCGACTTTGGCATTTCGCGCTGGCTACGACAGGACGCAGCGTATGCCAGTGAACTGCTGGGAACGTTCGCCTTTATCGCCCCGGAGCAGATCCGGCGCAGAATCAACTGTGCCTCTGATCAGTATGCACTGGCGATCATGGCCTGTTACCTGTTGACAGGCAAATTGCCGTTGCAGGCTGCAACCAACGAACTCTATATGCAGGCGCACCTGGAAGAGGCGCCGCTGCTGCCCGGCCAGCTCAATCCTGAACGCATTCACTCACCTGAGGTGGATGCGGTGATCAAGCGGGCGCTGGCAAAAGATCCACAGCGCCGCTTCCCGACCATACTGGCTTTTAGTGAAGCGTTGACCCTGGCTCTTGAGCATGCCGCTCAGAAAGAGCAATCGCGCCCCCTGGTATCGGTGGCTCCCATCAGGGCAATCGCATCGGAGCAAAAGCAGATTGCCTCCGTTGCTCCTGCTGCTATCGCAGCTTCTGCTGTCTCCGCTGGTTCCAGGCTCCCTGTTGCCTCTTCCGCTGCCCCTGCTGTGCAGTTTGAGCCGGCTGGCCCGATAGTCATTGATGCGCTGAATACTGAGGAAGATGCCGTGCTCGACGAGCCGTTGCCGTCCCGTCCGGCCAGAGGCGCGCTGCTGTCACAGCAGGACCAGCTACAACAAGACGCAAGCACGCGCTTTCCGCTGCATTCTCCTGTGCGTCTCAGACTCCCTGCGCGTCCCCGCACGTTATCCTGGTCGCCGGATGGCAATGCTCTGGCCTGCACATGCTATGGCCATGTTCCGCTGGTCATTAAAAAGCATGGGGCTATACAGGAAATCGGGACTGTCGATGCTCAACAGGCGGTACGACTGGCCTGGTCGCCGGATAGCCGCGTGCTGGTAGTTGCGTCCCGGGGGATGCTGCGTTTCTGGGACGTGGCTACGCAGGCCGAACTACCGCCTGTGCTATTCCCTGCTTTGCGCTCGCTCGAAGGGATGAGCTGGTCTGCGCAAGGCGAGCTTGCAGTATGGGGAGGGGGCAATGTGCAGGTGTATACACTCTCACCTGCACAATTAAATGAAACGCGCTCGTTACTGCCTCGTACGATCTCTGCTGGTTCGATCAGCGCGCTCGTCTGGTCGCCGGATGGGGCATACCTGGCGATAGGAACGCACAATGGGGCGGTGGTATGCCGGGATGGTAGCAGTCTGGAGCTGGTCTGGCAGGCCGAAACTACTGGCCAGAAAGTCTATGATCTGAACTGGTCACCTGATGGCTCACTACTAGTAGCGGCCTTTCGCAATAATCGCGTCGCAGGCTGGGATGTGAGGAATCATCATCAGGTAGTGCGGTGGGAGCGACTGCCAGCCCTGCCGCGCATGGTGAGCCTTGCCCTTTCTCACCATATTGTTGTGGCTTCGGCGGAGAGACGCCTGCTCCTGGGCCGGCCCGGCGAGACAGCTCCCGGCGCATCTTTTCCGGGCCAGTTGCTTGCTGCCTGGTCCCCCACTCGCCCGCAACTGGCAACGCTGGATGAGCAGCAGGAGACGTTGCTCATCCTCTGGCAGGCGTAACTCTCCTTGTCTGTTCTCTCATGTGACTGCCGGCGTCCTGTGTATTTCTCCTGCTGTTCATACTAATCTGCGACCTGTGATACAATGAGGAAAGGAGGAACCAGGCCAAGGA